>NZ_JBFUAW010000001.1:0-182665 GCF_056406095.1 Caulobacter sp. P1_D6
CCCCGTTCGACGCCGACGGCGGGCGGGCTCCCCAACGACAGGAGTCCCCGGACACGCTGAAGTAACCCCCTCCAGCCCAGTCCCGCTCGATCGCCCCCCGCCGCCGCATCGGTCGCTGGCCTTGCGCCCTTTCCCTGCGACGAGGTGGGTCAAGGATACGGGCGCCGCGAAAGGGTGAGGACCAAATCGGGTCGAGAAAGTTCAGGGCGTTGAAATCGCCGGGGTTTGTTCGCTATCCGCCGAGCATAAGCACCCTTGAACCCTCTCCCAGAGGGAAAGGGTTCAAGAAACCGCCCCTACCCGCCGACCAGCGAGAAGTCCGCCACCTGGCCCATGGCGTCGCGGACGGCGGCCAGGGTCTTCAGGCGGCTGTCGCGTTCGGCGGCGACGTCCGAATTGACGAACACGCCGTCCAGGAACGCGTCGACCGGGCCGCGCAGGCCGGCCAGTTCCTGCATGGCGGCGGTGAAGTCTTCAGCTTCCAGAGCGGACGCCAGCGGCTTTTCGATCATCCGCAGGGCGTCGTGCAGCTGCACTTCCGGGGCGGAGGCGTCGGGCAGGATCTCGCGACCGCCCTCGGCCTTCCAGCCCTTCTTCTCCTCGGCCCTGAGGATGTTGGAGGCGCGCTTGTAGCCGGCCAGCAGGTTCTTGCCGTCGTCGGTCTTGAGGAACCCGTCCAGCGCCTCGACCCGGGCGACGATCCGCACCAGGTCGTCGTCGCCAAGCGCGAACACGGCGTCGACGAGGTCGTGACGCTTGCCTTGGTCCTTGAGGGTGACCTTCAGGCGGTCGGCGAAGAAGGCGAGGAGATCAGCGACGCTTGCGCCAACTTCTTTCGAACCAACGCGAACTTTGGAAATCGCCATACCCCCAACGACCGCAATCGGTCGATCAAGGTCAAAACGCTGCACAGCTTCGTTGGCAGCAATCGCATCAGCATTCAGCTTTCGCATCATGTTGGCGACTTCGACCAAGTCCCGATGCTCTTCGAGCAACCTTGCCAAAGGCAGACGAGAAGAATTTTCCAGAACACTGCGAATTACGCCCAACGCCGCTCGACGTAGCGCAAAGGGATCCTTCGAACCCGTTGGCTTTTCGTCGATCACGAAGAAGCCAACCAAGGTGTCCAGCTTGTCAGCCAGAGCCACGGCTAAACTCAAAGGCGCCGTCGGAACCGCATCGGAGGGGCCTTGCGGCTTGTAGTGATCGCGGATGGCGTCGACAATTTCGGGGTCTAAGCCGGCGGTGCGGGCATAGTAGCCGCCCATCAGGCCTTGCAGTTCCGGGAACTCGCCGACCATCTGCGAGGCGAGATCGGCCTTAGCCAGACGTGCAGCCTCAGCCGCCTTGTTGGCATCTGCGTCGATCAAAGATGCGATCTGACGAGCCAAAGTCATGATGCGCTTCACACGCTCGGCCATGGTCCCCAGCTTGGCGTGGAAGGTGACGCCGTTCAGCTTTTCCAGCCACGGCTCGAAGCCGACCTTGACGTCCTCGTCCCAGAAGAACCGGGCGTCGGACAGGCGCGAGGACAGCACCTTGGCGTTGCCCTCGGCGATCACCTTGCCGCCGTCGGCCGACTGGACGTTGGCGATGGTGATGAAATGCGGGGCCAGCCCCTCCCCGTCCGGCTTGCGCACGGCGAAGTACTTCTGGTGGGTGCGCATCGAGGTGCGGATCACCTCGCCCGGCAGGTCCAGGAACGCCGGGTCCATGTCGCCCAGCACCGGGGTCGGCCATTCGGCCAGGCCCGCGACTTCCTCAAGCAGGCCGATGTCCTCGACCAGCTCCAGATTGCGCGCGAAGCACAGGGTCTTGCAGCCCTCGAGGATGCGCGCCTTGCGCTCCTCGACGTCCAGCACGACGAAGTGCTCCAGCAGGCCCTTGGCGTATTCGTCGAAGTCGCGAACCTTGAACGGCTGGCCGCCCCAGCCGAAGCCGACGCGCATGAAGCGGTGGCCCTCGGTGATGTCGCCGGCCTCGATGCCCTCGACGGCGAACGGCACGACCTCGCGATCGAACACGCACAGGATGCGCTTCAGCGGCCGCACCCAGCGCAGCTTGGAGGCGCCCCAGGTCATCGACTTGGGCCACGGGAAGCCGCGGACGATGGCTTCCACCATCTCGGCGACGATCTCGGTGGTCGCGCGGCCGGTCTTCTCGATGAAGGCCATCCAGACGCCGTCGCGCTCGACCAGCTGGTCCTGGGTCAGGCCCGCCTTGCGCAGGAAGCCTTCCATGGCCTGGGGCGGGGCGCCGACGCGGGGGCCCTTCAGCTCTTCCTTGCGGTCGGCCTGGGCGATCGGCAGGCCCTCGACCACCAGGGTCAGGCGGCGCGGACCGGCGAAGGTCTTCAGCGCCTCGGGCAGGAAGCCGGCGGCGGCCAGATGTTCGCGCGCCATGCGCTCCAGGTCGCGCGCGGCGCCGGCCTGCATGCGGGCGGGGATCTCTTCGGAGAACAGTTCAAGAAGGAGTTGGGGCATCGACTTTACGCGGCTTCCTGCTGCTCGACCCAGGCGCTGGCGCACATCTTACAAAGGTCGCGGATGCGGCCGATGTAGCTGGCGCGCTCGGCGACGGCGATCGCGCCGCGGGCGTTCATCAGGTTGAAAAGGTGGCTGGCCTTGAGGACCATATCGTAGGCCGGCAGCACCAGGGACTTGCCCTGGTACGAACGGGCCAGCATCAGCGGCACCTGCTGCTCCATGTCCTCGAACTGGCGCTTGAGCACGGCCACGTCGTAACCGTGGAAGTTGGCTTCCGACTGCTGGCGCTCGTTCTCCAGGAACACGTCGCCATAGGTCAGGTGGCCCAGCGGCGCGTTCGGGTCGTTGAACGGCAGGTCGTAGACGTTGTCGACGCCGAACACGTACATGGCCAGGCGCTCCAGGCCGTAGGTCAGCTCGCCGGCCACCGGCGAGACGTCCAGGCCGCCCACCTGTTGGAAGTAGGTGTACTGCGACACCTCCATGCCGTCGCACCAGACTTCCCAGCCCAGGCCCCAGGCGCCGACGGTGGGGTTCTCCCAGTCGTCCTCGACGAAGCGGATGTCGTGGGTGCGCAGGTCCAGGCCGATGGCCTCCAGCGAACCCAGGTACAGGTCCTGCATGTTCGGCGGGTTCGGCTTCAGGATCACCTGGTACTGGTAGTAGTGCTGCAGGCGGTTGGGGTTCTCGCCGTAGCGGCCGTCGCCCGGACGGCGCGAGGGCTGGACGTAGGCCGCGTTCCAGGGCTTGGGACCCAGCGCGCGCAGCACCGTGGCCGGGTGCAGGGTCCCCGCCCCCACCTCGACGTCGTGCGGCTGCAGGATCACGCAGCCCTGGGCGCTCCAATAGTCATGGAGCGTCAGGATCAGGTCTTGGAACGACCTGGGTTTTTCTTGGGGCTTTTCAGAAGACATCAGGGTCCGAACAGGGCCAGAAAAAAGTCGGCGGACCATAGGGCCCGCCGACTGGTGCTTCAAGCTTAGTCAGACCGTTGAAGAGGCTTAGTTGCCCTTGGCGGAGGAGCGCTTGCCGGCGTTCGACAGCGGCGCGCCGTAGGCCTTGCGGTTTTCCGGGGTGTCGGCGATCGGCGGGTTGGAGACGACGTTGGGGTCGCCGGCCTTCAGGGCCGACTGTTGCTCGGCCGGCATCGACGAGACGCGGCCGGCGGTGTCGGTCGCCGTGCCGGTCGGCGCCGGCGTGGTGGTCGCGGCCGTCGGGTCGGCCGGAGTGGCGGCGGTCGCCGGGTCGGCGGGCATGGTCTGGTCGGCCGGAGCGGCGGCGGTCGGGTCCGGATTCACCGGAGCGCCCGCTTGGGGAGCCGTCGACTGGGCCATGGCCGCGCCGGACATCAGCGCCAGGGCGGCGGCGGCGGTAGCGATACGCACAAACATGGGGCTGATCCTTCTTGGAGGAAATACAGCCACATCAGCGTTCAAACCTTGGACTCCGTTGCGCCGATCACGGGTTCGTGAACGCTTTACTTGAAGAACATCACGATCGCCACGCCCATGAAGATGAATCCGAACCCCACCAGCGTCTTCCAGCTGATCGCCTCGCCCAGGTAGAAGACCGAAAACAGCGTGAAGACGATCAGGGTGATCGCCTCCTGGCCGGTCTTCAGCTGCGCGGTCGAATAGACGTTGTGGCCCAGGCGGTTGGCGGGCACGGCCAGCAAGTATTCCGGCAAGGCGATCAGCCAGCTGGTGAAGATGGCGACCAGCATCGTCGTCGAGCGATTCTTCAGGTGCCCGTACCAGGCGAAGGTCATGAAGACGTTCGAGGCGATCAGCAGCCCCCAGGGCGCGATCTTGAACCAGAATGAGGGCATGGGCGGCGGAAACTCCAAATCGCGATGCGAGAGCCGCTGATTGTATTCGCTTCGCGACAAGCTGGGCCAGCCCTCCCCTCCGGAGGGCGAAACGCCGCGTTTCCGAGCGCCCAAGGTCGTCGATGCCCGGATTTTAGGCGCCACGCCCCTTTCGTTTCCAATTCCCTACCGCGCGACAGCCATGTCCGAAGCGCGACCGATAGCGTGAACGGCGCCGGGGAAACGATGAGGGCCCATGGGTCCGCGTCGCGGTGCGAGTGAGCAACGCGCTCTAAAACCAATTCAAGGGGAGCCCGCTCAGTCGGCGGGTCGGAGCAAGGCGGATGAAACTGATCATAGCGATCGTCAAACCCTTCAAGCTCGACGAGGTCCGCGAGGCGCTCGTCGCCGCGGGCGTCGAAGGCCTGACAGTGTCCGAGGTCAAGGGCTACGGCCGGCAGAAGGGCCAGACCGAAATCTATCGCGGCGCGGAATACCAAGTGAATTTCGTGCCGAAGGTGAAGCTGGAAGCCGTGGTCGACGACGCGTCGGCCGCCAAGGCGGTCGAGGCGGTCAAGGCCGCCGCCGCCACGGGCAAGATCGGCGACGGCAAGATCTTCGTCCTCAATGTCGAGGAAGCCGTTCGCATCCGGACCGGCGAAACCGGCCCGGCCGCTTTGTAATTCGTCGGGAAAAGGGGATACCAACGATGAAACTGCACTTTAAACCGCTGGCCGGGCTTGTGCTCGCCGCGACCCTGGCGGGGGCCCCTCTGGGCGCCGTCGCCTTCGCTCAGGAGACAGCGGCTCCGGCCGCCGCCGCGCCCGCCGAGGCCGCGCCGGCTCCGGCCGCGCCCGTCGCCGCCGCTCCGGCTCCGGCCGAGGCCGCTCCCGCCGCCATCGTCGACAAGAACGACAAGGGCGACAACGCCTGGATGCTCACCTCGACCGTCCTGGTCCTGCTGATGATCCTGCCCGGCCTGGCCCTGTTCTACGGCGGCCTGGTCCGCTCCAAGAACATGCTGTCGGTGATGATGCAGGTCTCGACCGTCGCCATCATCGGCTTCGTCGCCTGGGTGCTGTGGGGCTACAGCCTCGCCTTCACCGACGGCGGCAGCTGGGACCTCTTCGTCGGGGGCCTGGGACGCCTGTTCCTCAAGGACGTGACACCGGCCAGCAACGTCGCGACGTTCTCGACCGGCGTGGTGATCCCCGAGTTCACCTTCATCTCGTTCCAGGCGACCTTCGCCGCGATCACCGCCGCCCTCGTGGTCGGTTCGCTGGTCGAGCGCATGAAGTTCGCCGCCATCGTCGCCTTCGCCGTCCTGTGGCCGCTGCTGTCGTACTATCCGATGGCCCACATGGTCTGGTGGTGGCCGGGTCCTGACGCCATCGCTCAAGCGCCGACCGCCGCCATCAAGGCCGGTCAGATCTGGACCTGGGGCGCGCTGGACTTCGCCGGCGGCACCGTGGTGCACATCAACGCCGGTATCGCCGCCCTGGTCGGCGCCCTGATCCTGGGCAAGCGCCAAGGCTACGGCAAGGAGCCGATGCCCCCGCACTCGCTGACCCTGACCCTGGTGGGCGCCGGCCTGCTGTGGGTGGGCTGGTTCGGCTTCAACGCCGGCTCCAACCTGGAATCGAACGGCTACGCCTCGCTGGCGATGATCAACACCTTCGTCGCCACCGCCGCCGCCGGCCTGTCCTGGATCGTCGTGGAGTGGATCACCAAGAAGAAGCCGTCGGCCCTGGGCCTGGCTTCGGGCGTGGTCGCCGGCCTCGTCGCCGTCACCCCCGCCGCCGGTTTCGCCGGCCCGATGGGCGCGGTGATCCTGGGTCTGGTCGTCTCGCCGATCTGCATCTTCTTCTGCTCGGTCGTGAAGAACGCGCTGAAGTACGATGACAGCCTGGACGCCTTCGGCATCCACGGCATCGGCGGCATCGTCGGCGCCCTGGGCACCGGCCTGCTGGTCAACCCCGTCTGGGGCGGCGCCGGCATCGTCGACTACACCACCTGCGCCAAGGACGGCGACATCTCGACCTGCGATGCGCTGGCCACCTACACGCCGATCGGCCAGCTGATCATCCAGGCCAAGGCCGTCTGCCTGACCGTCCTGTGGTCGGCGGTCGCCTCGGCCATCGTCTTCTTCGTCATCAAGCTGGTGATCGGCCTGAAAGCCTCGCCGGAAGCCGAAGAAGAAGGTCTGGACATCTCCGAACACGGCGAACGCGCCTACCACAGCTAAGGCTGAGGCAGGTTCGGTCCAAACGTTCGGATCGGGAGGGCGCGGAAGCTTCGGCTTCCGCGCTTTTCTTTTGGGTCGACGCCCCGGAGGACATGCTCTCACGGCAAGGCCTCGGCCAATCGGGTCACGAAGTTGGGGTGAGTGCGTGTCCCCAACGCCATCCACGGCGCTGCAGCGTTCTAGAACGGCCCGCCCAGCCGGCAGCGCTTCACCCACCAGTCGGGCCGCATCCGCTCGAGCCGCTCGGTCAGCCCCTCGGCCTCGATGTCGCCGGCGCACAGGGCGAAGCAGGTGGCGCCGGAGCCGGACATCCGGGCCAGCAGAGTCTCGGGCTCGTCGGCCAACAGGTCCAGCACCTCGCCGATGCGCGGTTCCAGCGCCACCGCCGGCGCCTGCAGGTCGTTGCGGGTGAAGCCGGCCAGCCAGGCGCAGACCTCCTCGACGCTTTCCAGCCCGTCCAGCAACGGCGGCGGGGCCTCGCCCTCCGGCGCGACGGCCGCGTCGTAGGCCCGGTAGACCGCGCCGGTCGGCGACGGGACCAGCGGGTTGACCAGCACGGCGTGCAGCTCCGGCAGGGCCGGCGCGGGCGACAGGCGTTCGCCCCTGCCCTGCGCCATCACCGGCGCGCCCCACAGGCAGGCCGCGCCGTCCGCGCCCAGGCTTCCCGCCACGGCTTCCAGGTCGGCGTCGGACAGGTCGGGAGCCAGGGCCTCGCGCAGCAGCCGCAGGGCCGCGCCGGCGTCGCTCGACCCGCCGCCCAGGCCGGCGGCGATCGGCAGGGCCTTGTCGAGGATCAGGCGGAAGGGCGGCAAGGGTCCGCCGAGCCGGGCGTGGAGGGCGTCGGCGGCCCGCACCACCAGGTTGCCGTCGTCCAGCGGGATCTCGCCGCCGAACCGCCCCGTGGTCTCGAAGCTGGGCGCGTCGGCCGCCCGCAGGCTGACCCGGTCGCCGACGTCGGCGAACAGCATCAGGCTGGAGATCGGATGATAGCCGGCCGCGTCGGGCCCGCCGACGTGCAGGAACAGATTGACCTTGGCCGGGGCGAAGGCGTCGAGGCGCATGGCGGGCCTTTGAAAGCGTCTGGAAGTCGTGGTCGCCCGGTTTATCCGGGCGGCTCAAGCGGCGCTACTGGGTCGAGGCGATCCTGGCGGGCGGACCGTTCAGGCCGTCCTTCAACTTGGCCTCGGCCTCGGCCTTCTGCTTGGCGTCGGGTTCGAGGCTCAGCACGCGCTGCCACTGGTAGCGGGCCTCGACCGTGCGCCCGACCCGCCAGTAGGCGTCGCCCAGGTGGCCGTTGACGTCCGGGTCGCCCGGCTCCAGCTCGACGGCCTGTTCCAGCTTGGCCACGGCGGTCTTGTAGTCGCCCTGGCGGTAGTAGCCCCAGCCCAGGGAGTCGAGCATGGCCCCCGACTGCGGCCGGGCGTCGACCGCCTTCTGGACCATGGCGATGGCCTCGGGCAGGTGCAGGCCGCGGTCGATCCACGAATAGCCGAGATAGTTCAGCAGGTCCGGCTCGTCCGGGCTGATCTTGACCGCCGTCAGCAGGTCATGCTCGGCGTCGTCCCAGCGGCCGGCCCGCTCCAGGGCGATGCCGCGCATGTAGAGCAGCCGCCAGTCGGGCTTGTCGCCCTCGCCGGCGATCAGCGGGTCCAGGGCGGCGGCCGACTCGGCCCAGCGCTCGTTGGCCCGCAGCAGGTCGGCATAGGTGATCTGGGCGTCGCGGTCCTTGGGCGCGGCGGCGGCCGACTGCTGGGCCAGGGCGACGGCCTTCTCCTTGTCGCCGGCGGTCTGGTAGCTCCAGGCCAGCTTGGACTGGGCCGCGACATAACGGGCCGAAGTCGGCGCCACCTTGGCGTAGGCCTCGCGGGCTCCGGCATGGTCGTCGTCCTGGGCCAGCAGGTCGCCGACCAGCAGCCAGGCGTCGTCGCGCTTGGGGTCCAACCTCAGGGCCAGGCGCAGATAGGCCAGGCCGAACTGGCTCTGGCGCTCGCTGGCGAAGGTGGCGGCGCAGGCGACCAGCATGTGGGCGGCGCCCTGCTTGTCGGTCGCCATGGCCGGCACCGAGCCGCGCGCCGCGGCCCGGGCCCGGGCCATCCTCAGACCCTGATCGTCGGGATCGCGGGCCAGGGCCGCGTCGTACAGCGCCACGGCGTCGGCGTGACGCTTGCGACGCTCCAGGAACGCGCCGTAGTCCTCGACGAACAGCCCACGGGCGTTCTCGATCGCCATCAGCGCCTTGTAGTCGGTCTCGGCCTCGTCATAGCGCTTGGCGCGCTCGTAGAGCCGCGCCTGGCTCAGCTGGCCGAAATACTGCACGAACCGGTCGCCCTGCAGCTCCGGCCGCGTCACGGCGCCGTTGTTATCGCCTGCGGCGGCGGCCAGCCAGGGGGCCAGCAGAACGGCGGCCGGACGATGGGGGAAGCCCAGGGTCTCGGTCTTCAGCAGGGTCTGGGCGTCGCGGCCCTTGCCGCTGGCCATCAGGTCGACCACCCGGGTCAGGACGCCCAGCCGGCGGACCTGTTCGTTGGAGTCGGTTCCGCGCGGGGCCATGGCGGCGGCGCGCTGCACGTCGCCGGCCAGCAGGGCGGCGGTGAAGGCCCGGTCGGCCAGCACGCCCGGATCCTCGTCCAGCTGGCGCGCCTCGTCGAAATAGGTCGCGGCCTGGGCGTTCGAGCCGTTCAGCAGAGCCGCCTGCCCGGCCAGGAACTGGCCGTAGGCCGACCGGCTCGAGCCCCAGGCGGAGCCCATGACGAGCTGGCCGCGCAGGTCCGGGGCCGGCTTGGCGGCGGCGCAGGCGGTCAGGGCCGAGGCCGAAACGAGGGCGAGGAGAAGCTTGATACGCGTCATGTCCGCACCCTCATCGGTTTCCCGTCGCGCCGCAAGAAAAAGGCGCGGTCCAAGTTCGGACCGCGCCTCCTAGGCTTTCATCGGGGCCTTTCGAAGGCCTGCCGCTACATGTTCGGGTAGTTCGGCCCGCCGCCGCCCTCGGGCGTGGTCCAGACGATGTTCTGCGACGGATCCTTGATGTCGCAGGTTTTGCAGTGGACGCAGTTCTGGGCGTTGATCTGGAAGCGCGGATCGGTCCCCTGATCGTTGTAGAGCACCTCGTAGACGCCCGCCGGGCAGTACAGCCGGGCCGGTTCGCCGTACTTGGGCAGGTTCACCGCGATCGGGACGGCCGGGTCCTTCAGCGTCAGGTGGGCCGGCTGGTCTTCCTCGTGGTTGGTGGCCGAGATGAACACCGAGCTCAGCTTGTCGAAGCTGATCACGCCGTCGGGCTTGGGATAGACCAGCGGCTTGTAGTCCTTGGCCAGGCCGGTCGATTCCGCGTCGGTCTTCTCGTGCTTCAGGGTGCCGAAGAACGAGAAGCCGCCGAACAGGTGCGTGCACCACATGTCGAACATGCCCAGCGCGCCGCCCAGCGCGGTTCCGAACTTGCCCAGCAGCGGCTTGGCGTTGCGGACGACCTTCAGTTCCTTGGCCACCCACGACTTCTCGTAGAGGTCCTGGTAGGCGACCAGCTCGTCGCTGGCCCGGCCCGCGCCCAGCGCCTCGAAGGCGGCGTCGGCGGCCAGCATGCCGGTCTTGACCGCGTTGTGGCTGCCCTTGATGCGCGGCACGTTGACGAAGCCGGCCGAGCAGCCGATCAGCGCCCCGCCCGGGAAGGTCAGCTTCGGCACCGACTGATAGCCGCCCTCGGTGATGGCCCGCGCGCCGTAGGCGATGCGCTTGCCGCCTTCCAGGTGGGGCTTGACCGCGGCATGGTGCTTGAAGCGCTGGAACTCGTCGAACGGCGACAACCAGGGGTTCTTGTAGTTCAGGTGCACGACGTAGCCGATGGCCACGTAGTTGTCCCCGAAGTGGTACATGAAGCTGCCGCCGCCGGTCTGGTTGTCCAGCGGCCAGCCGGTGGTGTGCTCGGCCAGGCCCGGCTGGTGCTTGTCGGCCGGCACCTGCCACAGCTCCTTGATGCCGATGCCGAACTTCTGCGGCGACTTGCCCGCCGACAGGTCGAACTTGGCGATCAGTTGCTTGGCCAGCGAGCCGCGCACGCCCTCGGCGATGAACACGTACTTGCCGTGCAGCTCCATGCCCGGCTGGTAGTCGGGCTTGTGGTGGCCGTCCTTGGCCACGCCGACCACGCCGACCACGACGCCCTTCAGCGAGCCGTCGTCGTTCCAGACCATGTCCGAGGCGGCGAAGCCCGGATAGATCTCGACGCCCAGCTCCTCGGCCTGGGTCGCCAGCCAGCGGCTCACATTGCCCAGCGAGGCGATGTAGCAGCCGTGGTTGTGCATGAACGGCGGCATGGCGAACATCGGCAGCGAAAGATCGCCCGACGGGCCCAGCAGCCGGAAGACGTCCTTGGTGACCGGGGTCTCCAGCGGCGCGCCGCGTTCCTTCCAGTCGGGGAACAGCTCGGCCAGGCCCTTGGGATCGATCACCGCGCCCGACAGGATGTGGGCGCCGACTTCCGAGCCCTTTTCCAGCACGGCCACCGAAACCTCGGTCCCGGCCCTGGCCGCCAGTTGCTTGAGTCGGATGGCGGCCGAAAGGCCCGCCGGTCCGCCGCCGACGATGACGACGTCGTATTCCATCGACTCGCGTTCGAGCTCTTCGCTCATAACATCTCCCGCCCGGGCGCACGCTGCCCGCGTTCTTGCTGTTTGAATCGCAGCTTATCGTGAGGTGACGCGGAGGTGGTCAAGAATAAACAGATGTTTTTTGCTGCGATGCAGCGCAGGCCCGGCGTGGCGACCCGCGAAACTTCGTACTAAGAGAAGCGTATGAACCTCGCCGTCGACCCGCGCGCCGCCGAAAGCCTGCTCGCCTTCTGGGCCGATGCGGGCGTCGAGGCGTCGTACGCGGACGATCCGATCGACCGCCTGGCCGAGGGCGCGGCCCTGCTGCGGGCCCGCAAGGAGCCCCCCGCCCCTGTCGCCGTCACGCCCATTCTTGGTGGTCATGGCGCCACCCCGGCCTTCGGACGCGGACCCGACCTGGGCGCCGCCGTCGCCGAGGCCCAGGCCCTGGCCGCCGCCTGCGCCGACCTGCCCGCCCTGGCCGCCGCCATCGCCGCCTTCGACGGCTGCCTGCTCAAGACCCAGGGCGCGCGCCAGGCCGTGGTTTCGCGCGGGCCGGCCGACGCGCCCCTGATGATCATCGGCGAGGCTCCCGGGGCCGACGAGGACCTGCAGGGCGCGCCGTTCGTCGGCCGCGCCGGCCAACTTCTGGACCGCATGCTCAAGGCGGCCGGCGTGCTCGACCGCGCCTTCGTCACCAACACCGTGTTCTGGCGTCCGCCGGGCAACCGCACGCCGACCCCGCAGGAGCAGGCCGTCTGCGCGCCCTTCCTCGAGCGGGCGATTCAACTGGTCCAGCCCAAGATCCTGCTGCTGGTGGGCGGCGCCTCGGCAAAGAGCATGCTTCGTCGTGACGAAGGCATATTGTCGCTGCGTGGGCGCTGGTTCGAATGGACCTCCAGCGACGGCGCCAACGAGCTCCCGGCCTTGCCCACCTTGCATCCGGCGTTCCTGCTGCGTCAGCCGGCGGCCAAGAAGAAGGCCTGGGCCGACATGCTTATGCTCAGCGAGAGGCTTGATCGTCCGGAGCGTCCCAACTAGAGATTCGGGCGACCAGTTGGACACGGGACGCGTCGGGGAGCCTTTCGGGGCTAGGGCGCGGAAACGCATTGCAGCTTCTTGCTCGCCCTCTGGCCGTTTTCTCGGCCTTCGTGTTTTGTCTCGCGGTCGCTTTCAGCGCCCCCATGAGCGCCCGCGCCTCGGCGCTGGAGCCGCTGTCCGAGGCCGACGCCCGCTTCTATCGCGCCGCCTTCGCCGCCGCCGACCACGGTGATTTCGACGCCGCCGAGGCCGCCGCGGCCAACGCCCGCGACCGCAGCCTGCGGGGCCGGCTGGAATTCTCCAAGATCATGCATCCGCGCGCCTATGCGGCCAGCTATGACGAGTTGACCGACTGGCTGGCGTCCTATGGCGACCAGGCCGGCGCGGACCGGGTCTACGCCCTGGCCGTCAAGCGCAAGCCGGCCCGCGTCGCCGCGCCGAAGATCCCGGCCCTGTTCGTGGCCGGCGCCAAGGGTCCCGCCCCCGCCGACAGGGCCCGCGCCGCCCGCGAAGCCTATTATTCCGGCGACGTGAAGAAGGCCCTGACCCTGGCCCAGGCCGCGGGCGAGCCCTGGATCGCCGGCCTCGCGGCCTTTCGCCTGCAGTCCTATGCCCAGGCCCGGACCTATTTCGAACGCGTCGCCGACGACGACAACCAGGACGAATGGCTGCGCTCGGCCGCCGCCTTCTGGGCCGCGCGCTCGGCGGCGTCCGGCGGCCAGGCCCGCGACGTCGAGGACCTGCTCAGCACCGCCGCCCGCGCGCCCAACACCTTCTACGGCATGATCGCCGCCCGCCAGCTGGCCCTGTCCGGCCTGGCCCTGGCCCAGGACGACCCGATCGCCGCCCTGCTGACCAAGGTTGCCTACGAGGGTCCCGACACCGCCTCGCTGGCCCGCCTGCTGACCGCCGATCCCCGCGCCCGCCGCGCCGCCGCCCTGGCCCAGATCGGCCGCTGGGCCGAGGCCGGCCAGGAACTGCGCGCCGGCCTGTCCCTGGCCAGCGACGATCCCAAGGCCCGCGGTGACTGGACCGACCTGGCCCTGGCCCTGAACGAGAAGGCCCCGCTGAACGCCGGGCGCGCGGTCAAGCGGGTCGGCGGCGAGGACTATCCCCTGCCCCTGCTGGAGCCCCGAGGCGGCTTCACGATCGACAAGGCCATGGTCTACGCCCTGGTGCGCCAGGAAAGCCGCTTCGACCCCTACGCCACCTCGGGCGCCGGGGCCGTGGGCCTGATGCAGCTGATGCCGATCGCCGCCGCCCGCGCCGCCGGCGACGACAAGCTGCTGGCCGACACCACGCCCTTGCTCGACCCCAGCTTCAACCTGCGGGTCGGCCAGGACTACTTCACCTGGCTGATGGACCGGGGCCTGCAGAGCCCCGACCTGTTCCGCGCCGTGGCGGCCTATAACGGCGGCCCTGGCACCCTGATCAGGACCCAGGAGCAGCTGGGCGGCGCCGACTGCGACCCGCTGCTGCTGATCGAGAGCCTGCCGGCCCAGGAAACCCGCAACTACGTCGAAAAGGTCATGGCCTCGTACTGGACCTATCGCAAGCTGATGGGCGCCGAGACCAAGACCCTGGACGCCGTGGCCAGCGGCGCGCGGGTGATCGACTTCCGGCTGGATCAGTAGGGACTTGGCGACGCCGACACCGCGTCGCACTCCAGCCTTCAGACAAACCCTGCGTCTTTGGTGGCTCGACCACGGTGGGACCGTGGGTCTCGGCCTGGGCGGCTTGGCGATCCTGCTTTTCGGCCTGCTGCTTATACCTCTCGGTTCCGTTACCCTGCACACCGGTCGGGTCACCGGTTTTCGCCCTGTGAGCTCCGAGACGGGCACGGAGGTCTATGCGGCCGTCGACGTCGAAGGACGTCCGATCTTGGTGGAACTTCCGGGCAATAACGACTGCTCGGTCGGCAGCTCCATCGCCTTGCGGAAGGCGCGGTTCCCGCTTGGACCGCGCTATGCCGTCCAGGGGCGGGCCTGCGCCACGGTCGACCGCTAGACCCGAAGGCGCACGGACTTCGGCTTCAGCCGCCCCAGCAGCGTCTTCAGCGGATCACCGCCGGGCTTGAAGCCCCCGGCCGCCTCGACGGCCTCGCGTGACGCCAGGACCGCCAGGGGGCGACCGAACAGGCCCGGAGCCGCGATCCAGGCCGGCTTGCCGCCGCCGCCCGCCAGGTGGGCCTCGACCGGCGTGCGCCAAGCCTCGGGCAGGACCAGGCCCTCGCCCAGGGCCAGGATCCAGGCGCTCCTGGCCGCCGCGCAGCCGGCCGCCAGGCGCTGGCCCGCGTCGCCCGACGCCTGGACCACCCGCGCCCCGCTGTCCTCGGCGATGGCCAGGGTGGCGTCGGTCGAACCGGCGTCGGCGAACACCACCGCCTTGACCAGGCCGTCGACGGCGGCCGGCACCAGCAGGGGCAGGACGTGGACCAGGCGCGCGGCGCTGTCATGGGTCGGCAGGACGACGGTGATCATGGGTCCTGCTTCCGATCCGGCGCGGTGCAGGTCAAGCCGAGACTTGGCGCGGCGAAGCATGGCATAGGCGGCCCATGACGCCTTCCAAGACCTACGCCGCCTTCCTGTTCGACATGGACGGCACCGTGCTCGACTCCATCGCGGTGGCCGAACGGGTCTGGGGCGCCTGGGCGCTGCGTCACGGTCTGGACGTCGAGGCCTTCCTGCCGACCATCCACGGCGTGCGCGCCGAGGAGACGATCCGCCGCCAGAACCTGACGGACATCGATATCGCGCTGGAGACCGAGGCCATCCTGCGGGGCGAGCTCGGCGATGTGGAGGGCGTGATCGCGATCCCGGGCGCCGAGGCCTTCCTGCGCGCCCTGCCGGCCGATCGCTGGGCCGTCGTCACCTCCGCCCAGCGCGAACTGGCCTTACGGAGGATGGCCGCCGCCGGCCTGCCCCTCCCCGCCGTGCTGATCACCGCCGAGGACGTCACGCGCGGCAAGCCCGCGCCGGACGGCTACGCCCTCGCCGCCCAGCGCCTGGGCGTCGCGGCCGACGCCTGCCTGGTCTTCGAGGACGCCCCCGCCGGCCTGCTGGCCGGCGAAGCGGCCGGAGCCGAGGTGGTCGTGATCACCGCCACGCACCGTCACCCGTTCGAAACCTCCCACCCCGTCCTCGCCGGCTACGAAGGCGTCAAGGTCGTGGTCGATCAGGACGGCCTGCGCCTGACGGTCGCTCCGGCCTAGAACAGCGAAAGCTGGTCGCCCGCCTTGGCCGGCACGGCGAACTGGGTCAGGTCCAGCGGGGGCAGCTTGTTGTCGAGCCCGAACCGGGTCCGCGCCAGGTGGAACCGCTGGCTCATTACCTGGGCCACGGGCCCCTCGCCGGTCATGCGCTTGCCCCATTCGGAGCTGTAGGCCGCGCCGCCGCGCATCTGGCGGACCAGCGACATCACCCGCTTGGCGCGGTCGGGATGCTCGGCCGCCAGCCATTCCTCGAACAGGTCCTTGATCTCCAGCGGCAGGCGCACGGCGACATAGCCGGCCGTGGTCGCCCCAGCCGCGGCGGCCGCTTCCAGCACCCCTTCCATCTCGTGGTCGTTCAGCGACGGGATGGACGGGGCGAACATCACCGTGGTCGGCACGCCGGCCGCCACGAGCTGGCGCACGGCGTCGACCCGGCGCTTGGGCGTGGCGGCGCGCGGCTCCATGCTGCGCGACAGGCGATGGTCCAGGCTGGTGATCGACACCGCCGCCCGCGCCAGCCCCGCCTGGCCCATCGGTCCCAGGATGTCGAGATCGCGGGTGATCAGGTTCGACTTGGTGATGATCGTGAACGGGTGGCGGAACCGCTGCAGGGTCTCGAGCACCGCCCGCGTCACCCGCAGCTTGCGCTCGTCGGGCTGGTAGGGATCGGTGTCGCCGCCGATATGGATGACCTTGGGGACGTACTTCGGCTTGGACAGCTCGCGCTCCAGCAGCTTGCCGGCCTCGGGCTTGAAATAGATCTTCGTCTCGAAATCCAGGCCCGGCGAGTGGCCCAGATAGGCGTGGGCCGGCCGGGCGTAGCAGTAGATGCAGCCGTGGCTGCACCCCCGATAGGGATTGATCGAGCTCTCGAAGCCGACGTCGGGGCTGTCGTTGCGGGCGATGATGGTCCGCGACTTCATCGGCTGGACCGTGGTGGCGATCTGGGCCGGCTCCTCCTCCTCGCCCCAGCCGTCGTCGAAGGCCTCGCTGACCTGGGATTCGAAGCGACCGGTGCGGTTGGACTTGGCCCCGCGCCCACGCGCGCTGGACGGCGGGTGACCAGGAAGATTGGCGGGAGCGACCATGGCCAGATCATGAACCGCAAACCAGAACATTTCAAGAACATATATCGCAAGACAACGCCTAACGCGAGCATGCCCGGCGCGCTCGTGTCGCCTCGGGGCCGTATCCCCTAGAGCCGGTTCTCGTCGAGGCAAGGAAAGGCACGGTGTTCAAGAGTTCAAATAACTACGGTTTCGATTAGAAAATAATCCCGGCAGTCACAAAAAATGACAATACAGCACAGCCCCCGTGAGCTCTGGAGCTTGACCACAACTACGTTCTACCCGCGCCATTGCGGCCTAGTATCGTCAATGCTAGCAAAATCGAAACTGGACCTGACGCGATCGACCGCGAAAGGTTTCGGACGAGAGGCGGCGAGCGGATCATGACTTCCACAGGCACGAACCGGACTTCCACCCTGCCCCGCGACCAGACCCTGATCCTGGCCGGCCTTGTCACCGCCGCCTCGCGCGCCTTCGACCGCGACCCCGATACGGCGCGGGAACTGGTGCAACGCGCCAGCCAGCTGCTGGAGGAAGAGGTCCAGCGCCTCACCCGCGACCAGCAGACGGGCAAGCTGGCGCCCTGGCAGGTGCGCACGGCGACCGACTTCATCGACCGCAACAGCGACCGCAACCTGCAGGTCCGGGACGTGGCCGCGGCGGTTCGCCTGAGCCCCAGCTACTTCTCGCACGCCTTCAAGGAAAGCTTCGGCCTGTCGGCCAAGAGCTACATCATCCAGCGGCGCATCGCCCGGGCCAAGCAGTTGATGCTGACCACCCGCGACAGCCTGGCCCAGATCGCCCTGGCCTGCGGCTTCTCCGATCAGGCCCACTTCTGCCGATCCTTCGGCGGGCTGGTGGGCCAGCCGCCCAGCCGCTGGCGTCGCAGCCACCTGGATCGCCCGACCGACGCCCCCGCCATGGCCGCCTGAATGCGCCCGTCTTTGCTCCTTTCCTCTTGTCCAAGGCGCACCGCGCACCAGATTTGAATCTCCTAGAGGAGATCGACTTGTCTTCACCGTTCCAAGGGCACGAGGTCGAAGCGCGGCTGCGCCCCGCCGCCAGCGCCTATGCTTTCGACCTCGATCACACGCTGTCTTCGGTCGTCGCCTTGGAATCCCGGGTTCCGGCCGACGCCTTCACGGCGCGCATCCTCGGGACCGAGCGGTTGGGCAACGGCGTGGTGATCAGCGAGAACGGCCTGGTGCTGACCATGGCCTATCTGATCACCGAGGCCAGCGAAGTCGTCCTGACGCTCAACGACGGCAAGCGCGTGCAGGCCCATGTCCTGGGCTTCGACGGCCAGACCGGGCTGGGCCTGGTCCAGGCGCTGGAGCCCCTGGGTCTGCCGGCGCTGCGGATCGGCTCGTCGAAGGTCCTGGAGTCGGGTAGTCCGGTGGTCATCGCCGGGGCCGGCGGACGCGCGCACGCGGCCGCCGGACGGGTGCTGACCCGCATGCCGTTCGCTGGCTACTGGGAGTATCTGCTGGACGAGGCGATCATCACCGAACCGGCCCATCCGCACTGGAGCGGCGCGGCCCTGATCGGCCCCGAAGGCGAACTGGTCGGCGTCGGCTCGCTCAGCCTGTCGGGCCAGTCGCGCGACGGCCTGGCCAAGCCCATGAACATGTTCGTGCCCGCCGAGCTGCTGCCGCCGATCCTGGACGACCTGGCGCGCGGCCGCCCCGCCCATCCGCCCCGCCCCTGGCTGGGCGTGTTCGCCCAGGAGACCGAATCCCAGGTCATCTTGGTCGGCGTGTCGCCGGGCAGCCCCGCCGCCCGCGCCGAACTGCACGCCGGCGACCTGATCCTGGCCGTGGCCGGCGACGAGGTCTCCGACCTGACGGAGTTCTACACCGCCCTCTGGGACCAGGGACCGGCGGGCGTCACGGTCCCGCTGCGCATCCAGCGCGAGCACGACGTGTTCGAGGTCGAGATCCGCTCGGTCGACCGCAACGCGCTGCTGAAGAAGCCCAGGCTCAACTAGCCGGCTCGACCGCCTCCTCACGACCTGAAATCCGCCCCGCCTTCGCGAGGGCGCTAAACGCTTTCGGCCGCCCGACAGCGCCTGTCGGCGGGCGTTTGCGATCGCTCGAGAGACAGGCCGCGACCGCCGCCGCGCGGTCGTCCCGACCCGCCGCTCACGATTGTTGAATGTTGTGGCTTGTATGACAATTCGGGCCGGTTTAATAAAACAAGTTAATTAAAGTGTGTTCCCGGCAGCGCAGCGGCGACCCAGTGTCGACCACCGCGCCCAGGGTCAAAAAAACACCGGGCGAGCACAGCCAAAGGCGTGCTGAAATTGGGAGAGGGAAAAAGTGAATAAGAAGAAGATGTTGCTGGTCTCGACCGCAACGGTGGCCTGGGCGTCCAGCCTGTTCGTGGCGGCGGCGCAGGCCCAGACCAGCGGGGGCGAAACCAAGGACTCCGCCGAACAGATTTCCGAAGTCGTCGTCGTGGGCCAACGCAAGGCCATCCAGACGGCGCAGGAACTGAAGAAGAATTCCGAACAGATCGTCGATTCGATCACCGCCGTGGACATCGGCGGCCTGCCAGACCGCTCGGTCACCGAGGCGCTGCAGCGCGTGCCCGGCGTGACCATCGGTCGGACCACCCAGCCCCGCGACGTCGACCGCCTCAACGCCGAAGGCTCCGGCATCCAGATCCGCGGCCTGACCTGGGTCCGCTCCGAGCTCAACGGACGCGACATCTTCTCCGCGCGCGGCGGCCGGGCCATCTCGTGGGAAGACGTGACGCCCGAGCTGTTCGCCGGCGTGGACGTCTACAAGAACCCGTCGGCCGACATCGTCGAAGGCGGCTTGGGCGGCACGGTGAACCTGCGCACGCGCATGCCGTTCGACCAGACCAAGCGCCAGTTGGCCTTCTCGGCCGACTACACGCGCGGCGACCTGCGCAAGGAAGGCACGCCGTCGGGCAGCCTGCTCTACAGCGACCGCTTCGACACCCCGGACGGCGGCGAGTTCGGCGTGCTGCTCAGCCTTTCCAGCTCGAAGCTGAAGACGGCGGTGAACACCATCGCCATCGACCCGTACGACGCCCACGGGGTCGGGGTCCAATCGTCCTATGACGGCGGAAGCACGTTCAACTTCAACGGCGACAACTCGATCGCCGGCCAGCCCCTGAGCCGCGTCTTCGTGCCGGTCGGCATCCAGTACCGCAACAACCTCCAGGACCGGAAACGCGAGGGCTACTACGCGGCCTTCCAGTACCGGCCCAACGAGAACCTCGAGTTCTACACCACCTTCTTTCGCACCGAGGCCAAGCAGACCTTCCAGGACCGCTTCGCCCAGACCTCGGCCTGCTGCTCGGCGACCAACAACCAGTCGTTCGTGGTGGGACCGGCGGCCGGCACCACGTTCAAGTACGACGCTGACGGCAACTTCCTGAGCGGCCAGCTGGTCGACGGCGGCGGCGGCGGCAACGGCGTGGCCAACTCGTTCCTGCTGAACCTGGGCACCCGCTACGGGACCGTCGAGGACAACACCAACGACGTCTCGGCGGGCTTCACCTGGTCCAACGACCGGTGGGTCGTGAACGGCGACCTGCAGTACGTCTATTCGCACCGCGAAGGTAAGGACCTGACGGTCTACAACACCATCACCCAGCCCGGCGGGTTCGGCCTGGACCTGACCGGCAAGCTGCCGAAGATCACCATGACGAACGCCACGGGCAATCCGTCGATCTTCAATCTCTACGCCGCGATGGACCACCTCGACGACAACGACGCCCGGGAATACGCGGGCAAGTTCGACGCCACCTACACCTTCGACGACGACTCGCTGATCAAGGACTTCAAGATCGGCGCCCGCGCCACCTCGCGCGACGCGACTTCGCGCGACGCGGGCTACAACTGGGCGCTCATCTCGGCGCCGTGGGCCACGCGGGTCACCGCCACGGCCGACAAGTACACCCAGCACCAGGAGACGGTGGCCTTCGACAACTTCTTCAAGGGCGACGTCTCGGTGCCGGGCCTGATCATGCCGGGGTTCGACCTGGCGCGCAGCACCTCGGGGCTGGCGACCTATCTGGACCAGGTGGTGTGGAACGGCCCCGTCCCCGGCGGCGGGCCGGCCTATAACGACGGCGAGTACGGCTATTACCCGCCGGGCGGCCCGAACGGCACGATCCCGTCCTGGGGCGCGGCCGGCGGGACGTACAGCCCGTTCAAGCAGGGCACCATGATGAGCTACATGCCCATCTGGGCCGCGCCGACCGGCAGCATCAACTACTGGCAGCCGCTCGACGGCGTGAACTCCAGCTACGCCAATTCCGGCGGTCGCGGCACCAACCGCCAGTGGGAGAAGACCGGCGCGATCTACGCCAAGGTCCGCTTCGGCGGCGACAACCTGCCCATGACCTGGGGCGGCGAGGCGATGAGCTGGGACGGCAACTTCGGCCTGCGGGTCGTCAAGTCCAAGGTGGACGGCCAAGGCTATGGGACGGTCGGCTATATCGACCCCGCCCAGAAGCGCTTCGCCTCGCCCGCCGCCCAGGCCAAGATCGACTTCGCCGACGGCCAGCCCTTCGCCTCGGTCGGCGGCAGCGAGTACACCGACGTCCTGCCCAGCCTGAACCTGCGCCTGAAGGCCAAGCCCAACGTCTTCTTCCGCTTCGCCGCCTCGAAGAACATCGTCCGACCCGACTTCTTCCAGCTGGACCCGTCGGTCTCGATGTCGGCCACCCTGCAGTCGCGCAACGCCACCGCGGCCGACAACATCATCAACCCGACGACCGGAACGCCCTACACCCAGGCCCAGCTGGACACGGCGGCGGCCGGCGGCCAGGCGGTGCAGTACCACACCGACGTCGCCTTCGGCTTCTACTCGGGCAATCCCAACCTCAAGCCGATGCGCGCCAACTCGTACGACCTGTCGGGCGAGTGGTACTTCCGCGGCGGCATGCTGTCGGCGGGTCTCTTCAAGAAGGACGTCTACGACTACATCCAGTCGACCCAGACCTTGATGACCATCACCAAGGACAACGGCGAGTCCGTCCAGGCGGTCGGGACCGTGCCCCAGAACATGGGCCATGGCGAAATCTACGGCGTCGAGCTGCAGTATCAGCAGTTCTATGACTTCCTGCCGGGCGCCTTAGGGGGCCTGGGCACGGAGCTCAACGCCACCATCCTGGACAGCAAGGGAACCGCGAACGCCACCAGCAGCACCACCGACGCTTCGCAGATCAACGCCTCGAAGCTGGACCTGCCGCTGGAACAGTTGTCGCGCTACACCTACAACGCCACGCTTCTGTACAGCAAATACGGCATCGACGCCCGCCTGGCCTACAACTGGCGCTCGCGTTACCTGATGAGCGCCTCGGCCTCGAACCTGATGGTGCCGGTCTATGCCGAGGACTACGGCCAGCTGGACGGCTCGATCCTCTACTCGGTCACGCCGCAGGTGAAGGTGGGAATCCAGGCGGTCAACCTGCTCAACACCAAGTACGAGCTGGAGATGGACCAGCGGGATTCCTGGTTCCTCGGCACGCAGGGGAACTTCTCGGAGTCCCTGGTCCGCAAGCACAGCTGGACCGTGAGCGATCGCCGCGTGTCGTTCATCGTCCGCGGGACTTTCTAGCCCCAGGCTGATCTTCTGGACCAAAGGCCCCGCCGGCTCGCCGCCGGCGGGGCCGACTTCCAACGACACAAGAAGGCGGCATGGGAAACCCTGGGAAAATCTCGCACCTGGTGATCGCCGGCGGCGGCACCGCCGGATGGATGGCCGCGGCCTTCTTCTCCAAGATCTTCCCGCCGCACCACATGCGGATCACCCTGGTGGAGTCCGCCGAGATCGGCACGATCGGCGTCGGCGAGGCCACGATCCCGCCGATCACCTTCTTCAACCAGGTGATCGGCGTCGACGAGGCCGACATGCTGTCGGCCACCCAGGGCAGCTTCAAGCTGGGCATCGAGTTCGTCGGCTGGCGCGAACCCGACCACCGCTACATCCACCCGTTCGGGTCCTTTGGCGGGCCGATCAACGGGGTGTCCTTCCACGCCTATTGGCTGCGGGCGCGCAAGCTCGGCTACCGGCCCGATCTGGCGGAGTTCTCGCTCAGCGCCCTGGCCGCCAAGGCCGGCCGCTTCGACTGGCGCGTGGACGACCCGCGCGATCCCCGCGCGGCCATGGCCCACGCCTACCACTTCGACGCCTCGCTCTACGCCAGGCTGCTGCGGCGGGTCGCCGAGGGCCGTGGGGTCCAGCGCCTGGAGCGGACCATCCGCGAGGTGAACCTCGATCCGCTGGACGGCGCGATCGCCTCGCTGCTGCTCGACGACGGCCAGGCGCTGGAGGGCGACTTCTTCATCGACTGCTCGGGCTTCCGGGCGCTGCTGATCGAGGGCGCGCTGGGGGTCGGGCACGAGGACTGGTCGGCGCTGCTGCCGGCCGATCGCGCGGTGGCCGTCCCATCGACCCGGTACGAGGATCCCATCCCCTACACCCGCGCCACCGCCCTGGCCGCCGGCTGGCAGTGGCGCATCCCGCTGCAGCATCGCACCGGCAACGGCTATGTCTATTCCAGCGAGCACATCGGCGACGACCAGGCCGCCGAGACCCTGCTGGCCAACCTGGCGCGCGAGCACCCCGACAACAAACCCGAGGCCGATCCGCGCTTCCTAAGGTTCAAGACCGGGCGGCGCAGGCAGTCGCGCTTCAAGAACTGCGCGGCCATCGGCCTGTCGAGCGGGTTTCTGGAGCCCCTGGAATCGACCTCGATCCACCTGATCCAGCATGGCCTGATCAAGCTGGCGGCCAGCTTCCCGCAAGCGAAGAACGATCCGGCCGCCGCCGATCTCTACAACCGGATCATGGGCGAGGAGATGGAGCAGATCCGCGACTTCCTCGTCTATCACTACCATGTCAACGGACGGGTCGGAGAGCCGTTCTGGGACCGCATGCGCCACATGCCGATCCCGGAGTCGCTGCGGGACAAGATCGAGCTGTTCCGCACCCGGGGCCTGACCATCTTCCCCGGCCAGACGATCTTCCAGGAGCCGAACTGGCTGGCGATCATGATGGGTCAGGGCCCGGAGCCGGAGGGCTATGACCCGCTGGCCGACCTGATGGACGACGGAACCCTGGCCGGAAACATCGAGCACGTCCGCGCGATCTGCCGTCAGGTCGTCGACCAGATGCCGCTCCACGCTCAGGTGCTGGAGCGCTACGCGAACAAGACCGTCACGGCCTGACAGGCCTGCCGCCCCAAGAGGAAACACCCATGTCCACGCCGCTCAAGCGCTTCGCCGCCGTCTGCCTGATGACCAGCGCCCTGGCCCTGGCCAGCGCTCCGCTCGCCATGGCCGCCGACAAGGATCCGCCGCCGCGCGTCGCCAACGGCCTGGCCCAGAAGCCGCCGATGGGCTGGAACAGCTGGAACAAGTTCGCCTGCAACATCGACGAACAGACCGTCCGCCGCATGGCCGACGCCATGGCCTCGAACGGCATGAAGGCGGCCGGCTACGAGTACATCGTGATCGACGACTGCTGGCACGGCGCCCGCGACGCCGGCGGCTTCATCACCTACGACGCCAAGCGGTTTCCCGGCGGGATCAAGGCGCTGTCCGACTATGTGCACGCCAAGGGGCTGAAGTTCGGCATCTATTCGGACGCCGGCCGGCTGACCTGCGGCGGCCGGCCGGGCAGCCAGGGGCACGAGTACCAGGACGCCAAGACCTATGCCGACTGGGGCGTGGACTACCTCAAATACGACTGGTGCTCGACCGGCACGCGCAACGCCGAGGAGGCCTACACCCTGATGGCTGACGCCCTGCGCGAGACCGGCCGCGACATCGTCTTCTCGATGTGCGAGTGGGGCACGGCCAAGCCCTGGCTATGGGCCCAAAACGTCGGCAACCTGTGGCGCACCACCGGCGACATCACCGACAAATGGGACGGCAAGCACGACTACGCCCTGGGCGTCCTGCGCATCGTCGACCTCAACGAGCCGCTCTACCCGTTCGCCGGCCCTGGCCACTGGAACGATCCGGACATGCTGGAGGTCGGCAACGGCGGCCTGACGACCACCGAGTACCAGTCGCACTTCAGCCTGTGGGCCCTGATGGCCGCCCCGCTGATCGCCGGCAACGACATCGCCAACATGGATGAGGCCACCCGCGCCATCCTCCTGAACAAGGAGGTCATCGCCGTGAACCAGGACGCGATGGGCGTGCAAGGCCGCCGCATCCGCGACGACGGCGACCTGGAGGTCTGGTCCAAGCCGCTGGCC
The DNA here is from genome assembly GCF_056406095.1 of Caulobacter sp. P1_D6. Taxonomy (NCBI): domain Bacteria; kingdom Pseudomonadati; phylum Pseudomonadota; class Alphaproteobacteria; order Caulobacterales; family Caulobacteraceae; genus Caulobacter; species Caulobacter sp. P1_D6. The sequence goes on from NZ_JBFUAW010000001.1 coordinate 24,688, forward strand.
GACGGCGGCCGCGCGGTGATCCTGTTCAATCGGAGCGCCGGGAGCCAGTCGATCGCCGTGAACTGGACCGAACTCGGCTACCCCGCCAGCCTGTCGGCCGAAGTCCGCGACCTCTGGGCCAAGAAGGGCCTGGGCAAGATGAAGGGCCGCTTCGCCGCGTCCGTGCCCTCGCACGGCGTGGTGATGGTCAGGATCGCGCCCTAGACGGCCTCTAGGGGCTGGGAATGAGGTCGGGGGCCGGGCATGACGTTATAGTTCTGTCCTCCAGGCGCACCGAAGGGTCCTAAGTCCATGCCCAGCATCGTCCGGCGCCCCGAGCGCTCTGGCGAAGTCTTCTCCCGGCGTGAGGTGGCCCTGCTGGCCGACCTGCCTCAGAGCGTGGCCGACCGCGCGATGGCGGGGCGGGTCCTCGTGGCGGACGCCGGCCGGGCCCGCCACCCTGCCCTGCGCTTGCTCCCCGAGTTCGCCGCGCCGTTCGTGGCCGTCATGGGCGGGCTGAAACTGCCCCTGGCCGCTCCCGTCCGCCGCAAGCTCGCCCTCACCCTGGCGCAGCTCGACCTCAAGGCCTTGTCCGAGGCGCGGTTCGAGATCGAGCGCGGGGTCTGGCTGGATCTGTCGTTGCTGGCCTATCCCGCCGCGCGGCGCGCACGGCGCTATCTCGAGATCTGCGGCCAGGCCCTGGACACCCGCGCCGGCTCGGCCCAGGCCTGGGTGGCTCCGCTGGGCATCCTGCTGGTCGACTTCCTCGCCGCCCCGGTCACCGGCGGACTCGATTCGGAAACCCTCTGGGCCCTGACGCTCTACGGCCTGGCGCATGGGATCGGTCCGGGCGGCTGACGCCGCCGGCGTCTCGAAAGCACCGATAGGCTGAAGAAATGGAGGCCCGGCCCGGAATCGAACCGGGGTGCACGGATTTGCAATCCGCTGCGTCACCACTCCGCCACCGGGCCATCCGGGTCAACGCAAAGAAGCGTCGGCGAAGAGGTCGGTTCGAATACAGGAGCCCGCCGCGCTAGGCAATGGCCATGAGCCGGTTGGTCACAGGGTCTTTTCGAGCAGCAGCGCCTTGGTCAGGAAGGCCTGGTCCTGTCCGGCCACGCTTAGCCCCGCCGCGCCGAACAGGGCCGGCAGGTCGGCCTGGGCGTAGGTTGAATAATACGGTTCGTGGAAATAAGCCGGAAAGGCCTCCAGCAGCCGCGACAGGTCGGGCTCGTCGGCGGGCTGCACGGAATCGGCGAAGGCCAGCACGCCGCCGGGCTTGAGCACCCGGGCGATCTCGGCGACCACCACCGGACGCACGCGCGGCGGCAGCTCGTGGAACAGATAGACGCAGGTCACGGCGTCCAGGCTGGCGTCGGCGAACGGCAGCTGTTCGGCATTGGCCTGCACCCCGCCCCGGCCCGAGCGGCTGCGGGCGGCGGCCAGATAGGCCCGCGACAGGTCCAGCCCGCCGATGGCGGCGCGGGGAAAGGCCGCGTCCAGGTCGCCGAGGAACGCGCCCGAGCCGCAGGCCAGGTCGAGCACCCTCAAGCCCCGCTGGTCCTTGCCGCGCCAGTGGCGGGCCAGCAGCGACAGGGCCCGGCGGCGCATGGCCCCGGCCGCGCCGGAGAACAGCGCCTCGACCTGGGCCTCGTAGCGGCGGGCGCTGGCGTCGGTGAACCAGCCTCCCGACTGATAGTGGAAGTTCTGCCGGTAGTAGTTGGGATAGCCTTCGCTCTCGGGCTCGTCCCGCACCTCGACGCCGTCGCCCCGGCGGCGGCGCTGGTCGACGGCCCGGGCGTCGGCGATGACGTCCAGCGCTTCGCGGAAGGCGTCCGCGGGATTGCGCGGGCCGTCCCCGGTCGGCGGATAAAGGCCGGCCGCGACGTCGGCGGCGTCCTTGTCGAAGGCGGTCAGATAGGCCTTGCGCAACCGGGCGGCCGAGACCGGCGGGCCCTGGGGTTCGAACCGGGTCTTGGCCGCGCCGCGGGTGGGCTGGGCCAGGGCGCGGGTCACGCCGCCGGCGGCGGTCCACCAGGCGGCCTTGACGGCGGCCTTGGCCCGCTGGCTGGCCCCGTCGAACGCGAAGGCGCCGCGCCCCTTGGGGCCCAGTCCCTTGGGAATCTCTTCCCGGGGCTCGCCCGACTTGCCCGATCGCTCGTCCATGGCCGTCTCCAAGGACGGTCCGCCTTTCGGAAGAGGCGTCGTCCTACCGCGAAAACACTCCGACCAGCTCAATATGCGGCGACCACAGGAACTGGTCCACCGGCAAGACCCGCTCCAGGCGGAAGCCGGCGTCGGTCAGCAGCTTGGCGTCGCGGGCGAAGGTCGCCGGATTGCACGATACGCCGACCACGCGGGCCACCTTGGACTTGGCGATCTCGACGTGCTGCTCGTAGGCCCCGGCCCGGGGCGGATCGAGCACGGCCACGTCGACCTTGTTCAGCTCGGTCGACAGCATCGGCCGGCGGGTCAGGTCGCGGGCTTCGGCGGTGATCGCCTTCAGGCCGTTGGCCGTACCGACCGCGCCCTTCAGCGCGGCGATGGCGAGGGCCGAGCTGTCGGCGGCGTGCACCCCGCCGATCTCGGCCAGGCGGAAGGTGAAGGTGCCCACGCCGCTGAACAGGTCGACGATCCGCGAGGCGCCCTGGGCCGCCTCGACAGCGAACTCGACCATGGCCTTCTCGGCCTGGGGCACGGCCTGCAGGAAGCTGCCGGCCGGCAGCGAGACGACGGCAGGACCCAGCTTCACCATCGGCTGGCGGGCCATGTAGATCATCTCGCCGGCCATGGTGACCCGGGCGAAGTCATGCTCGCCGGCGATCATCGCGGCGCGAACCCGGGCGTCGGCCGAAAGACCGCCGCTCTTGGCCTCGACGCCGGTGATGTCGATGTCCAGACCCGTGGCGGTCAGGGTGACGTGCAGGGTCGGGGCCGACTTGGGGTGCTCCAGGAACGGCGCGGCCAGGCGGGCCAGGGCCGGAAAGGCCGCGACCAGCTTGGGATGGGTGACCGGGCATTCCTCGATCTTCACCAAGTTCCAGGAGCGGCGCTCCTTGAAGCCCAGCCGCGCCCCGCCCTTGCCGCCCCGGGCGTGCAGGGCGACGCGGCGGCGCGAGGCCGGCGGCGAGGCGAAGGTCGGCAGGACCTCCGTCTCCAGTCCTTCGCGGGCCAGCTGGAACTGGATCTGCTCGCGCTTCCAATCCAGATACGGCTGGGCGTCCCAGTGCTGGAAGGCGCAACCGCCACAGACGCCGAAGTGCCGGCACGGCGGGATCACGCGATCGGCGCTGGGCTCCAGCACCTCGACCAGTTCGCCGCGATTGCCGGCCATCTCGGCGGTGATCAGCTCGCCGGGCAGGGTCAGGGGGACGAAAGAGCCCTCGGCGATGCCGTCGCCCTGGGCGCCGACCGCCTGGATCCTCAGTTCACGCATAAATAGTCCAATTCGTCTGGCGGAACCTTCACCGGGCGCCGGCCATTTCTGGTGATGATTTTCAAGGGGCGCGAGGCCCGCCATGCCCGCGCCATCATCGACGCAGACAAGATTTCGGACGCTCATAGCGCATTCGAAGCGAATGCGCGTGAACGAAGATGAACGGGTCGCTCAACAGCCGTTCATGAAGAGCTTGGCAAGTTGGGTCGGTAAGGCGGGTCGCGGTGAATCTCCGGGCCCGGTCGGAGGAGTTTCTTTCATGATGTTCAAGACCGTTCTCGGCGTCGCCGCCGCGGCCGCCCTCGCCGGCGCGCTGGCCCCGACGATGGCCTCGGCCCAAGCCTATGGCGCCTACGGCAACGCCGGCGCCTATGGCGGTGGCGGCAACTATGACAACAACGGCTACTACTACGATCCCTGCCGCCGCAGCACGACGCAGCGCGGCACGGGCGGCGGCCTGGCCGGGGCCGGCATCGGCGCGGCGATCGGCAGCGGCGTGGCCGCCAAGGGCGCCCGCACCGAAGGCGCCGTGCTCGGCGGCCTGCTGGGCGCGATCGCCGGTTCGGCCATCGGCCGCAACTCGGCCGCCTGCTCGCCGGGCGCCAATCCGCCCCCGCCTCCCCCGCCCGCCTACAACCAGGGCGCCTATAACGAGCCCGCCGACCGCGGCTACGACGATCGCGGCCGCTACGAAGACAGCCGCTATGGCGACCGTCGCGACGGCTACACCTACGAGTCCGAGCGCTCCTACAGCGTGACCGACAGCAGAACCGCCGGTGGGGCCGACGCCGCCGGCTGCACCCTGGCCGAAAGCCCGATCTATCTGCCCGACGGCCGGACCCAGAAGCGCTTCGTCCGCGTCTGCCCGGACGCCTCGGGCCGCTACCAGGTCGTCGACTAACCGACCCGATTTCTCATTCGATCTTCTTGGGGCCGCTGATCTTTGGATCGGCGGCCCTTTTTCTTGCCCCAAAACGCCGCTCTTCCCGGCGAAGGCCGGGACCCAGATGGAATGGCTTTAAGGCTGACGCCAAAGGCGCTGAGCTTATCCAACCCGCCACATCGCCACGGGATCTGGGTCCCGGCCTTCGCCGGGAAGAGCGGGTGAGATGCTAGTTTTTGATAGCCCACAATAAATGTTCGACCTGGCCGTCGCCGCCCGTGATCGGGCTGGGCGCCACGGCCTTCACCGTCCAGCCCGACGCCTCGACGAAGGCGCGGACCGAGGCGATGCAGTCGTCGATGATCGCCGGATCCTTGACCAGCCCGCCCTTCCCCACCCGGTCGCGGCCGGCCTCGAACTGCGGCTTGATCAGGCTGACCAGGTCCGCGCCCGGCTCGGCCAGGTCCAGGGCCACGGGCAGGCACTTCTCCACCGAGATGAAGCTGACGTCGCTGACGACCAGGCCCGGCGCCTCGTCCAGGTGACCTTCGTCCAGCACCCGGGCGTCGACGCCCGAGCGGTCGACCACGCGCGGATCGGCGGCGATGCGGGGATGCAGCTGCTCACGGCCGACGTCGACGGCGTAGACCTTGGCCGCGCCCTTCGACAGCAGCACCTCGGTGAAGCCGCCCGTCGAGGCCCCGACGTCCAGGGCGATCTTGCCCTCGACGACGATGGGCCACAGCTCCAGGGCGTGGACCAGTTTCAGGGCCCCGCGTCCCACCCACGGGAAGGCGGCGACGCCTTCGAGCACGGCGGTCTGCTCGAGCTCCTGCGAGGGCTTGGTGATCACCTTGCCGTCGGCCTTGACGGTTCCGGCCTCGATGGCGGCCCGGGCCTTGGCCCGGCTGTCGAACAGGCCGGTCTCGACCAGCAGTACGTCGGCGCGTTTGCGTTTCATCCGGGGGCTGTAGCACGACTTGCGGAGCCGGCGCCCTTGGGTTCACAGTGAACACTGATCACCGACGCGCTCCAGACGTCGGACCCAGAGGGGGAAACTCATGATGTCCAGACGTCAGGGCCTGGTGGCCGGCGCCGCCGCGATCGCCGCCGCCGCTTCCGAGGCCGCCGCCAAGCCGGCCGCATCCTCCGCCCCCTGGACGCCCGACGCCGTCGAGATCGCCGGCCGCATCCGCCGCAAGGAGGTCAGCGCGCTGGAGGTGACGGAAAAGGCCGTGCGCGACGCCGAGGCTCTGCAGCCCAGGCTGGGCTTCCTGGTCACCCCCGACTTCGACCGCGCCATCGACAAGGCCAAGCGCCTGGACGCAGGCACGGCCCCGCTGGCCGGCCCGTTCGCGGGCGTGCCGTTCCTGGTCAAGGACCTGGACGACTATGTCGGCCTGCCCACCTACAGCGGCTCGCGCGCCATGCTGCGCAATCCGCCGGCCAAGACCCAGGACGGCTATGTCGACTGTTTCGACAAGGCCGGGCTGATCGTCATCGGCAAGTCGTCGACGCCGGAATACGGCTTCCTGCCGACCACCGAACCGGTCGGTTTCCCGCCGACCCGCAATCCCTGGAACCCGGCCCATTCCAGCGGCGGCTCGTCCGGCGGGGCGGCGGCGGCGACGGCGGCCGGGGTCACGGCCTTCGCCCACGCCAGCGACGGCGGCGGTTCGATCCGCATCCCGGCCTCCAACTGCGGCCTGTTCGGCCTGAAGCCCTCGCGCGGCCGGATGGTGCTGGGCCGTCCGGCGCAGCGCGGGGTCGACCTGTCGGTCTATCATTGCGTCAGCCACAGCGTCCGCGACAGCGCCACCCTGCTGGCGGCGACCGAGCGCCAGGGGCCCGAGGCGATCCTGCCGCCGATCGGCGTGGTGACGGGTCCCGACAAGCGACGGCTGCGGGTCGGGCTGGTGGTCGAGACCATGCTGGGCGCCCAGCCCCATCCCGAAGTGCGCGCCGCCACCGAGAACGCCGCCAAGCTGATGGAGTCGCTGGGCCACAAAGTCGAGACGACGAAGTGGCCGGTGGACGGCGCCGCCTACGCCCAGGACTTTCTCGCCTTGTGGGCCAGCGGGGCGGCCGAACTGGTCGACGCGGTCGGCAAGGCGATCGGCAAGCGGCCGGATGACACTCTGCTGGAGCCGTTCACCCTGGCCATGGCCGAACTGGTCGGCCAGATGCCGCCGGACGGCCTGCGCAAGGCGGTGGCCGACCTGAACGCGGCGGGCCAGGCCTATGACCGCTGGTTCGACCGGTACGACGTGATCGTCTCGCCCGTCCTGGGCCTGCCGCCGGCCCCGCTGGGCTGGGTGTCGGGGACGGTCGACATCCCCCACCTGACCGAGCGCCTGAACGCCTATGTGGGCTACACCACCCTGCACAACGTGGCCGGGGCGGCGTCGATGAGCGTGCCCCTGCACTGGACCGCCGACGGCCTGCCGGTGGGCGTGCAGTTCGCCGGGCGGGTCGGAGCGGAGAAGACGCTGCTCCAGCTCGCCTACGAACTGGAAGCGGCCCAGCCCTGGGCTTGGCGGAAACCGCCGGTGAGCGTCTAGGCTTCGTTCCTGGCGCGCACGTCCCGCAGGATGTCGCGCACCAGGTCGAAGTCGATGGCGCCCGGCTTGCGGTAGCGGATGCAGCCCTTGCCGCAGTCGGCGGCGCCCGCCAGGCGGTCGGCGAACTTGGTCACGGCCGTCTCGCCGGCATAGAAGGCGACGTACTGCTTCTGATTGTTGAAGCAGATCACCGGCGGCCCCGGCGGGCCGTAGCCGGGCATGCCATAGGTCATGCCCTCGCCCCAGCCGGCCAGTTCCTCGCGGCACAGCTGGCGAAGGCGCTCGAGAGCGGGCCGGCGATCGTCGCCGACCTCGGCCATGAAGGCGTCGACGCTCACCGCTTTCGACTGGACCATCGCCGCCTCCTGACCAGGGGCGTTCGCCTATCCCTCGACGAACACCTTCTTCAGCTCGTTCTTCATGATCTTGCCATTGGCGTTGCGCGGCAAGGTCTCGTGCCAGAACACCACCTTCACCGGCACCTTGAAGGCGGCCAGGCGATCGGCGACGAAGGCGCGCAGTTCTGCTTCCGAGGCCTCGGCGCCAGGCTTCAGCGTCACGACGGCCGCCGGTTCCTCGCCCAGGGTCTTGTGCGGAATGCCGACCAGGGCCGCGTCCATCACCGCCGGGTGTTCGTACAGCAGGTTCTCGACCTCGATGCAGTAGATGTTCTCGCCGCCGCGGATCAGCATGTCCTTGGCCCGGTCGATGATGTAGCAGAAGCCCTCTTCGTCCAGCCGCGCCAGGTCGCCGGTCCGCACCCAGCCGTCGACGAAGGTCTGGGCGGTGGCCTCGGGCTTGTTCCAGTAGCCCTTCACCACTTGCGGGCCCTTGCACCACAGCTCGCCGACCTCGCCGATCGGCAGCTCCTTGTAGGGAGCCTCCAACGTCATGATCTTCAGGTCGGTGACCGGCACGGCCGGGCCGCAGCTGTCGGGACGGTTCTCGTAGTCTTCGGCCGAGTTGCTGGTGGCGGTGGCCGAGGTCTCGGTCATGCCCCAGCCGTTGCCCGGCAGCGACTTGGGCCAGATCTCCTTGATCTTGCGCACCAGCTCCGGCGCCGAGGGCGCGCCGCCGTAGGCCACGGTCTCCAGCGACGACAGGTCGTAGTTGGGGCGGCTGGGATGCTCGATGATCTGCCAGGCGATGGTCGGCACGCCGCCCATCTGGGTCAGCCTTTCGTCCTGGATCAGCTGCATGGCCTTTTCCGGATCCCACTTGCGGATCATGGCCAGCTTGGCCCCGCCGAACAGCGAGGGGTTCATCACCGCGAAACAGCCGGTGGCGTGGAAGAACGGCACCGAGATCAGCGAACCCTTTTGCGGCAGGCTGGGATCGGGCTGGGGCGGCGCCTCGCCGCGCCGCAGGAAGCTGCGGGCCCCGGCGGCCGCGGCGGCGAAGATGTTGCTGTTGACGGCGCGATGCGTCGCGAGCGCGCCCTTCGGCTTTCCGGTCGTACCAGACGTGTAGAAGATCGTCGCGTCGTCCTCCGGGCCCAGCTCGACGGTCGACAGCGGCTTCTCGTCCAGCTTGATCCAGTCGTTGGGACAGCCGATCACCGACTCCATCCGCTTCACGTACGGGTGGGCGATGTCCTCCTTGGAGCGGCTGACATAGACCCGCTTCAACTCGGGGCAGTTGTCGAAATGCTCCTTGAGACGCTCGTAGCGCTCGACGTCCATGACCGCCACCGAAGCGCCGCTGTCGACCAGGCCGTATTCCAGCTCCTGGCCGGTCCACCAGGCGTTCAGCGGGGTCAGGATCGCGCCGATCGACAGGCCCGCGTAGAAGGCCACCGGCCATTCGGGCAGGTTGCGCATGATCACGGCGACCCGATCGCCCTTCTTGACCCCGGCCGCTTCGAGCTCGGCGGCGAACACGGTCGCGGCGCGGTAGAAGGCCTCGAAGCTGACCCGCTCGTCCTCATGGACCAGGTAGATCCTGTCGCCGTGCGCGCGGCCCACCAGCAGGGTGTCGCGCAAGGTCGGCGGGCAGTTCTTCCACACCCGGGTCTTCACGCCCCGGATGTCGATCTCCTCCATCTCGCCGGGCGAGCCTGGCGCGGTGATCATGGCGTAGGCCTGCTGCACCGACATGGCGGGCCAGGGGATGGCGGGGGTGGTCGGAGCGGCGGTGGGCGCGCCAGTGGTCGCTGAAGCGGCCTGGGTCATCGTTACTCTCCCGGTATGTGGTCGCGCCTTGTTCGACGGGCACGTTCACGCAAGGAAAAGCACAGCCGACGACGCGATGCAAACATCCGTTCGAACATAAGGGAACAATGATAAGTTAGATGCATGGATTGCATCGCCGGGCAGGCCCTCCCCCTGTGGGGGAGGCGGCCGAAGGCCGGTGGGGGGAGTTCACGGATCGCTGATCCGAGTTGCGACGGCTTCCGATCACTCCCCCACCGTCGGCTTCGCCGACACCTCCCCCACAGGGGGAGGGCCTTGGGCGCCGGCTTGCCGCGCCTCGCGGATCGCCCTACCTCAGATTCCCAAAACAGGGAGTCGCCCGCATGCGTCCGTGGATCTCGAGCCTCGCCGTCGCCGCCAGCCTGGCCCTGGCTGTTCCCAGCCTGGCCGCCCCGCCGCCGGTTCCCGTCGCCGCCGCGCCGGACGCCGCCCTCGCCGCCCGGCTCGACAAGGTGGTCGACGCCGCCGTCGCCGAGCAGCGGCTGGTCGGGACGGTGGTGCTGGTCGCCCGCGACGGCAAGGTCGTCTACCACCGCGCGGCGGGCCTGGCCGACCGCGAGGCGGGGCGCCCGATGCGCGAGGACGCGGTCTTCCGGTTCTCGTCGGTGACCAAGCCGTTCGTCAGCGTCGCGGTCATGAAGCTGGTCGAGGACGGCACGCTGCGGCTGGACGAGCCGGTGACCAGATGGCTGCCGGACTTCAAGCCGAAGCTGGCCGACGGGACCACGCCGGCCATCACCCTGCGCCAACTGCTGAACCACACCAGCGGCCTGACCTACGGCCTGGCCGAGCGGGCGTCGCACCCTTACCATCAGCTCGGCGTCTCGGACGGCATCGACAATTCGGGCCTGACCCTGGACGAGAACATGCGCCGCCTGGGCCAGGCGCCCCTCGCCTTCCCGCCCGGCTCGACCTGGCGCTATTCGCTGGCCATCGACGTGCTGGGTTCGGTGGTCGAGAAAGCGACGGGCAAGCCCCTGCCCCAGGTCGTGGCCGAGAGCGTGACCCGGCCCCTGGGCCTGACCGACGCCGGCTTCGTCGCCCGCGATCCGACCCGCCTGACCGCCGCCTATTTCAACGCCCAGCCCGCGCCCAAGCGGATGACCGACAATCTGGACGTCTCGTTGGGCGCCGGCGCCGTGCGTTTCGCGCCCAGCCGAGCCACCGACAAGACCGCCTTCCCGTCCGGCGGCGCGGGCATGGTCGGCACGGCCGGCGACGTCCTGGCCCTGCTGGAGACCGTGCGCCAGGGCGGCGCGCCGATCCTGAAGGCCTCGACCGTGGCCGAGATGATGAAGGACCAGGCCGGCGTCCAGGCGGCGACCCAGGGCCCGGGCTGGGGTTTCGGCTATGGCTGGGCGGTGCTGGACGACCCCGCCGTCGCCAAGACCCCGCAAGGCGCCGGCACGCTGGCCTGGGGCGGGGTCTATGGCCACAACTGGTTCGTGGATCCCAAGAACCGCCTGACGGTGGTGATCATGACCAACACCGCGTTCGAGGGCATGAACGGGCCTTTCACGACCCAAGTGCGCGACGCCGTCTACGGGCGGTGAGGGTTCGACGCGAGACGCTTTCGCTGGAGCCTGATCGGGCCTATCTTGAAGCGGTTGCGACGCCTGCCGCGCCGACAACATGGCCGTCGGCCGCATGACCCTCGGCCTCGCGGAGAGGTCCAGATGAAAATCCTTCTGACAGCGCTCGCGTCCGTCTGCCTGCTGGCGGTTCCCCTGCTGGCCGCGCCGTCGTCGGCCGAGGCGCAATCGCGCGGCGGCCGAGGGGGCGGCGGTGGTCATCACGGCGGCGGCGGCCACGGTGGCGGCGGCTACCATGGCGGAGGCGGCGGCCATGGTGGAGGCGGTTATCACGGCGGAGGCGGTTATCACGGCGGCTATGGCGGCTACCGCCATGGAGGCTACGGCTACGCGGGCTACGGCCATCGCGGCTATGGCTACGGTTATGGCGGCTACTGGGGATATGCCGGCGGCGTCGGGCTCGGTCTGGCCCTGGGGTCGGCCTATTCCTATCCGTACGGATACGGGTGGGGCGCCTATCCCGGCTACTACGGCTATCCGAGCTACTACGCCGCCCCGACCGTGGTCATCGAGCGCTCCGAGACCGTCTACGACGATCGCGACGAAGGCCCTCCGCCGGCTTATGGCGACAGGCCCGCCGCGCAAGGCGACGCCCCGTCGGCGGCCTGCGGCTCGTGGGCATGGGATGGCGCGAACCGCCAGTACTACTGGATGCCTTGCTCATCCTCGCCCCCGGGCCCGGTCCCGCCCCAGTCGCAGTCGCAGTCGCAGTCGCAGTCCCCGCCTCCCTCTCCATCCTGGCGTCCGCCGCCCGAAAGCCGCTGAGCGAACCGCGTTCAACCCTCGACCCATTTTGACCGCATCATCGTCCCGCCGACGCCCCAAAGTCGCGTCAGCCTAACGGAACGTCGGGGGACGTTTCGATTAGATGGGAAACCGCATGCGTTCATTTCTGACCCTCGGCGCCGCCACGATCGCGCTCGCCATCGCCGCCCCCGCCCTGGCGCAGACCACCGCCCCGGCGGCTCCCGCTCAAGATCCGGCCGCCGCGGCGGCCACCACGCCGGCTCCGGCCGCCCCCGCCGCGCCCGTGACGGCCGGCCAGCCGGTCAAGGACAACACCGGCGTGGTCATCGGCTCGGTCGCTGAGGTCAAGCCCGACGCCACCGGCAAGTCGATGGCCACCATCAAGATGGACGACAAGACCTTCGCCGTCGCCGTCAACAACCTGGCCGTCCAGGACGGCGCCACCCTGATCAACGCCAGCAAGGCCGAGATCGAAGGCATGCTGGGCGTGAAGAAGTAACCGAAGGCCGAGCGCCGTCCTGTCCTAGGGGGAGGACGGCGCCGGTTCGGCCGCGCTGCCCAGCTTGGCCAGCCCGCTGACGCAGGCGGTGCGCTCCAGGAGCGGCCCGCCGCGCCCGACCAGCACCAGATAGGTCTCGTCCTTGTCGGGCTTGTAGCCGACGATCTGGCCGTCATCGATCCAGGTCATGAACCACCGCCCCGTGACGGGCTTGGGCGGCTTTCCCTTGAGGGCGAGGGTCGGGCGAACGCGAAAGCTGCCGTTGACGGTGACGATCATCGCGCCGCCGCCGCCGGTCGTCCGCCCCGTCCGGACGCTGGAGACCCGGCCCAGCCAGGCCGTTTCCGCGTGGTCGAGCAGTCGTGACGCCTCGGCGAGCCGGCCGCCGTCGCAATCGGACGTGAGGTCCATCGCCGTCGCGGGCGTCGCGATCTGCGCCGCCGTCATGGTCAGCGCCGCCGCGATCCATCCTGCCTTCGAACGCGCCAAATTCGTCCCCCCGCGATCAGGCTTCACCCCAAGAGGGTGAACCCAAACCGCGAGGACCACAATCGACGGCGCCCTAGCCCACCGCTTCCAGGCGCGCCAAGGCGGCTTCCAGCTTGGCCTTGGCGGCTTCGGCCTCGGCCAGGCGCTCGCGGTTCTCCTCGACGACCTCTTCCTTGGCGCGGGCCAGGAAGTCGGGGTTGTTCAGCTTCTTGGCGGTCTTTTCGATTTCGCCGACCAGGTTGGCGATCTCCTTGGTCAGCCGCGCCTTCTCGGCCGTCAGGTCGATGAACTCGGCGATGGCCAGGGCGCCGGTCGCCTCGCCCAGCACGATCGGGACCGAACCGGTCGGGGCCGCATCGGCCTCGCGGGCGCTGTCCAGGCGGGCCAGGGTCAGCAGCAGATCGCGGTGGCGGGCCAGACGGCCCTTGGTCTCGGCGCTGGCGCCGATCACCGTCAGCGGCGGCTTGGCGCCCGGCGGCACGTTCATCTCGGCGCGGATCGAGCGGATCTCGCCCACGGTGTCGACCAGCCAGCCGATCTCGGCCTCGGCCTCGGGATCGATCCAGCTTTCCGGCAGCTCGGGCCACGTCTCGACGATCAGCATGCCCGTGCGGGGCGCGCCGAACTCGGCGGTCTTGTCCCACAGCTCCTCGGTGATGAACGGCATGACCGGGTGCAGCAGCTTCAGGATCACGTCCAGCGCCCAGGCGGCGGTGGCGCGGGTCTCGGCCTTGGCCTCGGCGTCGTCGCCGTTCAGGATCGGCTTGGCCAGCTCGACGTACCAGTCGCAGAACACGTTCCAGATGAACCGGTACAGCGCGTCGGCCGCGTCGTTGAAGGCCGGGGCTTCCAGGGCGCGCGTCACCTCGGCGGCGGTCTTGACCGTCTCGCCGCGGATCCACTTGTTGATCGGCTGCTTGACCGAGCCGGGGTCGAAGCCCTCGACGCGGACGCACTCGTTCATCTGGGCGAAGCGCGAGGCGTTCCACAGCTTGGTGCCGAAGTTGCGGTAGCCCTCGATGCGTTGCTTCGACAGCTTGATGTCGCGGGCCTGGCCCGACATCGCCGTCATGGTGAAGCGCACCGCGTCGCAGCCCAGTTCGTCGATCAGGACCAGCGGGTCCATCACGTTGCCCTTGGACTTGCTCATCTTGGCGCCCTTCTCGTCACGGACGAGGGCGTTGATGAACACCTGCTTGAACGGGACTTCGCCCATGAAGTGGATGCCCATCATCATCATCCGGGCGACCCAGAAGAAGATGATGTCGAAGCCGGTGACCAGGGTGCTGGTCGGATAGAAGCGCTTGAGGTCGTCGGTGTTCTCGGGCCAGCCCAGGGTCGAGAACGGCCACAGGGCCGAGCTGAACCAGGTGTCCAGCACGTCCTCGTCACGCTTCAGGATCGGGGCTTCGTCGCCATAGTGCAGCATGGCGGCGGCCAGCGCCTCTTCCTCGGTCTCCTCGACGAAGATGTGGCCGTCCGGGCCGAACCAGGCCGGGATGCGGTGGCCCCACCACAGCTGGCGCGAGACGCACCAGGGCTCGATGTTGCGCAGCCACTCGAAGTAGGTCTTTTCCCAGTGCTTCGGTTCGAAGACCGTCGCGCCCTCCTCCACCGCCTTCAGGGCGGGTTGGGCCAGGGTCTTGGCGTCGACGTACCACTGGTCGGTCAGGTAGGGCTCGATGACCACGCCCGAGCGGTCGCCGTGCGGGACCATGTGCTTGGTCTTCTCGATCTCGCGCAGCCAGCCGTCTTCCTCGGCCTTGGCGACGATCGCCTTGCGGGCCGCGAAGCGGTCGAGGCCGCGATAGGCCTCGGGGACCTCGTCGTTGAGGCGCGCGTCGGGCGTCAGGATGTTGATCGCCGGAAGGCCGTGGCGCTTGCCCACGCCGAAGTCGTTGAAGTCGTGGGCCGGGGTGATCTTGACCGCGCCCGAGCCCTTGGTCGGGTCGGCGTAGTCATCGGCGACGATCGGGATGCGGCGGCCGACGATCGGCAGGATCACATCCTTGCCGACCAGGTCCTTGTAGCGCTCGTCCGACGGATGGACGGCCACGGCGGTGTCGCCCAGCATCGTCTCCGGACGCGTGGTGGCCACGACGATGAAGTCGCGGGTCTCGAACTCGGTGGCCTTGCCCTCGTCGTCGAAGGCGACCGGGTACTGGAACGTCACGCCGTCGGCCAGCGGATAGGCGAAGTGCCAGTAGTGGCCGTCGACCTCCTTCTGCTCGACCTCGAGGTCGGAGATGGCGGTCTGGAACTGCGGGTCCCAGTTGACCAGGCGCTTGTCGCGATACAGCAGCTTCTGCTTGTAGAGCTGGACGAACACCTTGCGGACGGCGGCCGACAGGCCCTCGTCCAGGGTGAAGCGCTCGCGCGACCAGTCGCAGCTGGCGCCCAGGCGGCGCAGCTGGTTGGTGATCGCCCCGCCGCTCTCGGCCTTCCATTCCCAGACCTTGTCGACGAAGGCCTCGCGGCCCATCTCGCGACGGCCGATGTTGCCGGCGGCGGCCAACTGGCGCTCGACGACCATCTGGGTGGCGATGCCGGCGTGGTCGGTGCCCGGCAGCCACAGGGCCGACTTGCCGCGCATGCGGTGGAAGCGCGTCAGCACGTCCTGCAGCGTGTTGTTCAGCGCGTGGCCGATGTGCAGGCTGCCGGTGACGTTCGGCGGCGGGATGACGATCGTGAACGTCTCGGCGTTCGGGTCCTCGCTCGGCTTGAAGGCCCCGGAGGCCTCCCAGGCGGCGTACAGACGGGGCTCGACGGATTTGGGATCGAAGGTCTTTTCAAGCATGGCGCTGGGGATATGCCATCTGCGGCCGCCGGGCGAAACCTTGGGCCTTGGTTCATCTGGGATTTTTAGACGGAAAAAGGCGGTCGCCGGAGCGACCGCCTTCGAATTTCCGGTCCGTCACCGCCCGCCGAGGCGGGGATGACGGTCGATTATACGCTGCGACCGCGGGCGATGCGGTGGACTTCTTCCTCGACCTTGGTCTCGACGATGCGCGGCAGGTTCTGGTCCAGCCACTCCTTGAGCAGCGGGCGCAGCAGTTCGCGCACGACGTCTTCCAGGGTGCGGCCGTCCTTGGGCATCAGCAGGGCCGAGCTCAGGCTGCCGAACGCGGTGGCGGCCAGGCTGGCGGCGTGGTCGCCCACCAGGTTGTCGGCCACTTCGTCGCGCGAGAAGCCCTGGATCTGTTCCGGCTCGGGCGCGGGCGGCGGGGCCGGCGCGGGTTCCGGCTCGGGCTCCGGCGAATAAACGTCGATGTCGCCCATGGTCTCGACCGGCGCGGCCGGTTCGATCGGGTCGGTCAACTCCAGGACATCGTCCTCGGCCGGGACTTCCTCGGCGAGGGGCGCGGCTTCCGCTTCGGGCGCCGCCGCCTCCTCCGCCGGCGCGTCATCTTCCGAGATGATGCGTCGGATGGAGGCGAGGATCTCCTCCATCGTCGGTTCTTGGGGGCTCTGGTCGGACATGTGCGAGTCGTCTCGAAGGGGTACGAATCCTGTAGGCGCCCTGGCGGACGCTTACAGCGATGGTGCAGACTTGCGCGCCTTAAGCAAGCTCAAGGATGGCGGGCGCGCCAATTCGCCCTATTTGCCAGCCGGCTTGGGCTCGCCCTTGACCGCCGTCGAGGGGGCGCCGACCTTGTCCACCACCTGCACGATAGGCTCCCACGGCACCCAGCCGAAGGCGTGGTTGACCTTGTCGTATGACTTGACCGGATCGTAGCGCTCGACCTCGGGGGCCAGGTTGGCGACGTTCAGCACGCCCATGGCCTGCAGGACGCTGGCGCTGGCCACGTATTCGTCGCGGCGGGCCACGACCAGGGCGACCTCGGCGTTGGCCAGTTCCAGCTGGGCGTTCAGCACGTCCAGGGTGGTGCGCAGGCCGACCTGCTGCTCCTGGCGCACGCCTTCGAAGGCGATGCGCGTCGCCCGGACCTGTTCCTCGTTCGAGACCAGGTTGGCGCGCGAGGCCAGCAGGTTGTTCCAGGCGGTGGAGATCTGCTGCAGGGCCGAGCGCTGGGCGCCCTCGACCTGGGTGCGGGCGGCGTTCTCGCGCTCCTGGGCGGCGCGCACCTGCGAGCTGATCAGGCCGCCGGTGAACAGCGGCACCGAGGCGGTCAGCGAGGCGGTGTAGCCGCGGTTGTAGTCGCCGAAGTCGCGTCCTGTCCCGTTGGTGCGGGTGGCGTCGGTGTCGAAGCCCGCGCGGGCCCCGACGGTCGGGCGATAGGCCGCCTTGGCGACCGCGACGCGGGCCGCGGCGGCCTGTTCTGCGTAGCGGGCGGCCTGGATCTGCGGGTTGTTCTTGTCGACCAGGTCGAAGGCCTGCTCGACGCTGCTGGGCAGCAGGGCGGCCAGCGACGGCTCGGGGGCCAAGTTGGTCGGGTTCTGGCCGACCACGGCGGCGTAGGCCGCGCGGCTGGCGGCCAGGATGGCCTGGGCCGAGGACTGGCTGGCCTGGGCGGCGGCCAGGCGGGCCTCCGACTGGGCCACGTCGGTGCGGGTGATCTCGCCGACCTCGAAGCGCGCCTTGGACTCTTCCAGCTGGCGGTTCAGGACGCTGACGTTCTCCTGGGCGATGCGCAGGCGTTCCTGGTCGCGGCGGACGTCGACATAGCTCTGGATGACGTTGCCCAGCACCGACTGCTCGACGCTGCGCAGGTCTTCGCGGCCGGCCAGCACGTCGGCCTGGGCGGCGGTGAGGTTGGCGCTGGCGCGGCCGCCCGTATAGAGCGGCTGCTGCAGGGCCAGGCTGGCGCCGCTGCCGCTGCCGGTCGTGTGGTCGCGCGTGACGACCTGGCCGCCCACGATGGCGGTGGTCGGGTTCGCCAGATCCGTGCGCGAGACCGTGGCGTCGGCGGTCGCGTTCAACGTCGGGCGGAAGGCGGTCTTGGCCTGGACCACGCCCTCGTCGGTGACGCGCTGGCTGGCGCGCTGGCCCTGCAGGGTCGGGTTGGTCTGATAGGCCAGGGCCAGGGCGTCCGCCAGGGTCTCGGCCTGGGCGGCCGAAGCCAGGCCCGCCATGAGGCCCATGCTGCAAGCGGCGGCCAGCAAAGCGGCCCGACGGCTATTCGACATCAAGTTCATTCCCCACGAAACCTTCGCCAGACCCGGCGCGACGCCGCACCTATATGATCGGCTGTAAGGCGAGAGACCATAGGCCGCTAGTTAAGCTTTTTTCACGCAGACGTTGCGTCGTTGTTTCTGGACTGGAAGTCGTCAGAACGCAAAGCCCCGTTCGACGGTGAAACCGGCCAGCATTGGCGGGGTGGCGTCGAAAACGGCGCGGCGGCCGACGCCGTCCTCGGCCTGCACGTAGATCATGGCTCGCCCGACCGGGCCGTCGCGTTCGATCACCGCCAGGCGGCCGCCCTGGGCCAGGGCCTTGGTCCAGCTGGCCGGAGCCCGCGGCACCGCGCCTTCGCAGATGATCACGTCGTAGTTCGCGCCGGGCACGACGGTCAGGTCTTCGCCGTCCAGGCGGGTGACCTGCAGGCCCATCTTCTCCAGCACGGCGGCGGCGTAGGGGGCGGCGATGGCCAGGGCCTTGTCGCCTTCGCGCGGACGCAGGTGCTGCAGCAGCTTGCCCACTTCGCGCGGACGCAGCAGCCAGCGGCCGGGGGCGTATTCGACGTCGGCGTCGGCATAGGCCAGATAGCCCTTGCCGGCGGGCACGCAGGCCTCGCGCGGCACGACGCGCAGGGCGTCCTGCAGGGACAGATCGGTGACGTCGGCCGTGCGGATCTGGCTTTCGACCATGTTCAGGCGCGCGGCCGCGAAATCGGAGCTCATGGATTCCCTCGAAGGGCTGGAATTTTCAGCCCGCTTATAGGTCCGCCGCTCCCGTCTAGGCAATCAGGGCTTTGGGTCGAATGTCAGGCGCAGGCCTTGACCAGCCGCCGCAGGGGCTCGGCCTTGCCGACGAACCATTCGCCGTACTCCTCTTCCGGGGCCTCGATCGACACCTCGGTCCCGGCCGACTGCGTGAAGGCGGCCAGGACGGCGGGGGTGACCTTCAGCGTTCCGGTCAGCATGGACCGGGCCTCCGGCGAGTTGGTGTCTTCAGGTATGCCCACGAACGTCTTGAACGCCACCCGTCGCTTGCCCAGCACGACGGTCAGCGGGCGATGATCCCATTCCTTGCGGAAGTCCGTGTCGGAGCTGTCCGAAAAGCTCAAGGTGACGGTGTGGGTCGACCGCTGGCAGCGCGCCTGGAAAAGCACGCTGGTGTAGGCCCAGCTCAGGAAGGTGGCCGACGGCTCGCCGCGGCCATCCCCGTTGCGCTCGCGATAGATCCACTGTGCGTCGCGGTTCATCGGCGTTTCAGCGGCGCTGGCCGCGCCGCAGATCAACGCCGCACACGCGGCGAGCAGAATACGCATGGGCACGTCCATCAAGCTTGACCTTGCGCCGGAGCATAGGGCCGGCCGGAAAAACTACCAGCGCCTGTACCCGGCCACCCGCGCGGCGAAGGCGTCGGCGTCCTCATGGCCCTGCCAGTCGGCGATGGCGGGAACCAGGGAGGCGGCCTCCAGCAGTTGCTGCTGGGCGTCCTTGTAGCGGGCGGTGCGGGCGTAGCGGGCGGTGTCCAGGATCATGGCCCGCAGCAGCAGGGTGGCGGCCAGCGGGTGGCGGCCCTCGATGGCCCGGGCGGCGGGCTCCAGCAACTCGGGACGGTCGCCGTCCAGGTCGCCGAACCGGCGCAGCACCAGGCGCGCGGCGCGGTCCCAGGCCGGCCAGCGGATCAGGAAATCCAGGGCGGCGTGCGGGTCGTGGAAGTCCTCGGCATGGGCCAGGGCCTTGTCCTCGGCCTCGACGTCGTCGAAGTCGGGCAGGCGCTTGAGGTAGTCGCGCAGCCGCTCGACCGACAGGCCGCGTTCAAAACTGGCCCAGCGCATGTCCTGGGCCAGGTCGCCCTGCCCGCGGGCCTCCAGCACTTCGATATAGGCGTCCTCCCAGTCCAGGGCGCCCGGCCCAGGCAACGAAGGCCGGCCGAGCACCGCCCCAACCAGCTGGGCGAACGAGCCCGGCGTCGAGCGGTCTAAGGCCTTCACGGCCTCGTCCAGGCGGCCCGCCGCGGTCAGTCGTCGGGCGATCTGCGCCCCGATCGGCGGCAGGACGGCCTGGGAGTCGGTGAATTGGGCGATGTAGCCGTCGACGTCGCCCTGGGCGTCG
The DNA here is from genome assembly GCF_056406095.1 of Caulobacter sp. P1_D6. Lineage (NCBI taxonomy): Bacteria > Pseudomonadati > Pseudomonadota > Alphaproteobacteria > Caulobacterales > Caulobacteraceae > Caulobacter > Caulobacter sp. P1_D6. The sequence goes on from NZ_JBFUAW010000001.1 coordinate 44,251, forward strand.
GCCAGCACCTGGACGGCGGCCTTCAGCGCGCCGCTGACCCGCTTCTGCGAGGCCATGGTCGTCTCGACCTGCCCCCGCAGCGTGGCGACGCCTTGAGCGCCCAAGGCCGGCAGAGCGTTCTTCAGCACACGCGGCCCCAGCCCCGCCCGGCCATGCAGCAGCAGGTCCAGAAGCTGATCTCCGAGCGCTCGCGGATCGGGCAAGGCCAGGGGCGCGATCGCCGCCACGTCGTCAACGGCCGCGTCGAACACCGCCTCGACCTCGCCCTTGGCGTCGGCGGTGCGGTGGAACACGCCCTCGGCCAGGCCCAGGAACCGCAGCAGGGTCGGCAGGGCCAGGGTCGGGTCCAGCGCGGTCAGCCGCCCGGCGATCAGGGCGCGCTGCATGTCGAGCTCGCGCACGAACTCCTTGTGCTTGCGCCAGTGGATGCGGGCCCGACTGTCGGCGACGGTGTCGATGCGCTTGGCCAGTTCAGCGGCCAGGTCCTCGGGGCCGATCTCGCCGGCCAGCTCCAGGCGCAGCCGACGCTTGATCTGGGCGTGCCCCTCGGCGACGTCGATCAGCAGTTCGGCCAGCCGCTCCGCGCCCAGGGCGGCCAGATTGGCCGTCGTCAGCGTCTTCCGCGATCCCGTACGCTTCACCGTCGCCAGCGGAGTTCTCCGTCCGTGTCCGTTCGCCCGCGGCCGAGTCGCCGCGACCGTCCGCCTCCTTTAGCACGACGGCCCGGGACCACGACGATACGGGCGGTCGGCGCGGCCTGCGTCATCTCAGCAACAGATCACAAACGCCAGTGGTTTCAACGGGCTCCGCCGGGAACGCGAAGTCGTCGACCGTGTTGAGTCCCCGTTCAGAGGACTTATCCACATGGCCAGGGGCTGGGCGAGATCGGGAGCGGCGGCCGTCGCCTTGGCCGCCCTGTCTTTCGGCGCGCCGGCGCTGGCCCAGACTTCCCTGGCCCAGACCTGCCGCGCCCCGGCTCCCGCCGCCGGCCAGGTCGTCAGCGGGCCGGTCCTGCACGTCATCGACGGCCGCACCCTCTGCGTCGCCCGGGGTCCGACGCCCGACCAGTGGATCCCGCTGCGGATCGCGCCGGCCGTCCCCGCCCTGCCCGTCGACCGCCAGCGCCTGATGGCCGCGACCTTCTCCCAGTCCCTGACCTGCAAGATCACCGGCGGCGGCCCGGTGAAGACCGCGACCTGCACCCTGGCCGGTCGCCCTCTCGAAGCCCTACTGTCCGAACCCGCCGCGATCACCCAGGCCAAGACCTGGCGCTGACGCGATAATTTCGCCGCCCTCTTGCGCCGCGCCCCATCATGTAACATTTGAAATTACATGAAACCGAACAGCCGCCTTTCCGTCGCCCTGCACGTGCTGCTGCACATGGCCCAGCGTCGGGATCCCATGACCTCCGAGGACATGGCCGCCTGCGCGGGGACCAATCCGGTGGTCATCCGCCGCACCTTCGCGGGCCTGCGAGAGGCAGGGATCGTCGCCTCGACCAAGGGCCACGGCGGCGGCTGGCGGCTGGGCCGAGCGCTCACCGACGTCAGTCTCGCTCAGGTCCAGGACGCGCTGGACGAGCCGGTCATCGCCCTGGGAACGCCAGGAGGGGGAAAGTCCGAGGAAATGCCGGGCTGCGCCATCGAGAAGGCCGTCAACGCCGCCCTGGACGAGGCGGTGGCCGAAGCCCGCGCCCTGCTGGCCCGCAAGCTGGCCACGATCTCGCTGGCCGACCTGTTCGAGGGCATCGACGTCTCCCGCATTCCCCAGCCCAAGGATCACCCTCATGCTTGACGTGATCGTCGTCGGCGGCAGCTTCGCCGGCCTTTCCGCCGCCATGCAGCTGGCCCGCGCCCGACGCACGGTGCTGGTCGTCGACGCCGGCCTGCCCCGCAACCGCTTCGCCGACGCCTCGCACGGCTTCCTGGGCCAGGACGGCAAGCCGCCGGCCCAGATCGTGCGTGAGGCCGGCTGCCAGGTCGCGGCCTATCCCACGGCCGAGATCGCCAAGGGCGAGGCGCTGAGCGCCGAGGCCGTCCCCGGCGGCTTCGTGGTGACCCTGGCCGGCGGCCGGACGGTGCGGGCCCGCAAGCTGGTCCTGGCCACCGGCGTCGTCGACGTCCTGCCCGACCTGCCGGGCCTGAAGGAGCGTTGGGGCGCCAGCGTCGTGCACTGCCCCTACTGCCACGGCTACGAGCATCGGGACCGGCCGCTGGGCGTGCTGGCCAGTCATCCGATGTCGGCGCATCAGGCGGCGATGATCCCGGACTGGGGCCCGACCACGCTGTTCACCCAGGGGCGGTTCGAGCCGGACCAGGAGCAGCGCGCCCTGCTAGACGCGCGCGGCGTCGCCATCGAGCGCAGCCCGATCACGGCCCTGATGGGCGACGCGCCCGACCTGACGGCGGTCCAGTTGGCGGACGGCCGCGTCGTGCCGCTGAGCGCCCTGTTCGTGGCCCCGGCCCAGCGCATGGCCAGCCCGCTGGCGGAATCGCTGGGCTGCGCCTTCGACGACGGGCCGCTGGGTCCGATCATCCGGGCCGACGATTGGAAGGCCACCACCGTGCCCGGCGTGTTCGCGGCCGGGGACGCGGCGCGGCCGATGCAGAACGCCACCCTGGCCTCGGCCGACGGCGTGCTGGCGGGGGTGGGCGCGCACCAGTCGCTGATCCGCGACGCGCTGTTGGCGGCCTGATGAGCGTGTCGGCCTTCTCCGATCCCGAAGCCGTCGCCCGCTATGCCGAGGGCCCCGTGAGGCTAGTGCCGGGCTTCCTCGACCTCCAGCGCATGGCGGGCCTCCTGCTCGCCGAGCGCTGCGAGGACGACGCGCGCGTGCTGGTGCTCGGGGCCGGCGGCGGGCTGGAATTGAAGCGCTTCGCCGAGATGCAGCCTGGCTGGACCTTCGACGGCGTCGATCCGTCGGCGGAGACGCTGAAGCTGGCGACGCGAACCCTGGGTCCGTTGAACACACGCGCCACCTTGCACGAGGGCTACATCCAGGACGCGCCCGAGGGGCCGTTCGACGCGGCGGCCTGCCTTCTGACCTTCCACTTCATCGCGAAGGAAGACCGCGGGACGACGCTGGCCGAGATCCACCGGCGGCTGAAGCCCGGCGCGCCCTTCGTCGTGGCGCATCACAGCTTCCCGCAAGGCGAAGGCGACCAGGCCCTGTGGCTGTCACGCTACGCCGCGTTCGCGGCCGCCTCGGGCACGCCGTCGATCCAGGCCGAAAGCGCCGGCCAGGCCATCGGCGCAAGGCTGCCGATCCTGTCGCCCGAGGAAGACGAAGCGCTGCTGACCGAGGCGGGGTTCGTCGACGTCAGCCTGTTCTACGCCGCCTTCACCTTTCGGGGCTGGGTCGCCCGCAAGGCGGACGCCGCCTAAGCCGAGCGCTTGAAAGGCGCGGCGGGACAATGGGTTCGCAGGAACTCCTCATGGCTGGGCAGGGTCGCCACGAAGTCGGCCAGCATGGGGGCCGACTTGTCCATCAGGTTCATGATCACGCTCAGCGGGATGCGGTCGACCAACTGCTGGTAGCGGTCGGGCCGCACGCCCATGCCCTCCATCACCGACTGCCAGCTGGGGGCGCGGAACATGTCGTCGACGCCGTCGCGCAGCACTCCGGCCGCCTTGAACAGGGCGATGCGCTCCTTGAGGCTCTCCGGCGGATCGACCTTCTGATAGTCGCGCCAGAACGGCGTGTCGTCGCGCCGGGTGGTCACGTAGTGCAGGACGATGAAGTCGCGGATCTCCTCGTAGTCGGCGACCATCCGGCGGTTGTACTCGGCCGCCAGGGTCGGGTCGGCGTCCATGTCGGGCATGAACCGCAGCAGATAGTCCATGCCCTTGTAGATCAGGTGCAGGGCCGTGGATTCCAGCGGCTCGATGAAGCCGCAGGAGAGGCCGATCGACACGCAGTTCTTGACCCAGGGCCGCTCGCGCACGCCGGTCTTGAACGGGATGATCGCCGGGCCCAGCACGACCTCGCCCTGGACCTGGCTCATCAGGGTGGCGACGGCCTCGTCGTCGCTCAGATACTTGCTGGAGAACACGTAGCCGTTGCCCGAACGGTGCTGCAGCGGGATGCGCCAGCGCCAACCGAAGTCCTGGGCCTGGACCAGGGTGTAGGGATGGGGCGGGCCGACGTTCTCGGTCTGGGCGGCGATGGCCCGGTCGCACAGCAGCACGTCGCCCCAGTCGCGGAACGGCTCGCCCAGGGTCTTGCCGATCAGCAGGGCCCGGAAGCCCGAGCAGTCGATGAAGAAGTCGCCGGCCACCTCGCGGCCGTCCTTCATGATCACCTTGGCGACGCCGCCGTCGGGACGGGTGGCCACGTCGGTGACGATGCCCTCGGTGCGCTTGACGCCGCGCGCCTCGGCGAACCGGCGCAGGTAGAGCGCCACCAGCTTGGCGTCGACGTGCAGGGCGTAGTTGGCGTTGGCGATCATCGTGCGCTGGGCCTTGGCCGGCAGCATGAACTTGCCGGTGTCGGCCATCACCGTGGCCGGGGCGAAGTCCTGCAGCTTCGACGGATGGCCGTTCTGCTTGGCCCGCAGCCAGCATTGGTAGAACTCGTTGACCTCCAACGGACCGCCGATCTGGCCGAACGGGTGGTAGTAGACGTCGCCCTTCTCCAGCCAGTTCTCGAACCGGATTCCCAGCTTGAAGGCGGCCTGGGTTTCCTGAATGAATTCCTGCTCGTTGATCCCCAAGGTGCGGATCAGCTGGAGGAACGGCGGGATGGTGGATTCGCCCACGCCGATCGTGCCGATCTCCTCGGACTCGACCAGTTCGACCTGCGTCGGGCCGTTCTGGAAATAGTGGCTGAGCATGGCCGCGCAGATCCAGCCGGCCGAGCCGCCCCCGACGATGACGATCTTGTTCAGGTGGGCCATCTGTCTTGTTCCTACTCGGCCGCGACCGGCTGGGGACGGGCGTACTGTTCGATGAATTCGCCGTGGGTGCGGGTGGCGGCGACGGTGTCGGCCACGGCCTTGCGCATCTGCCCCAGGGCTTCCGTAAGCTGACCGGGGTCGAAACCGTCGACGCTGAGGTCGTAGGTTTCCGGCAGCAGGTCGAAGCCGGCATAGATGGCCAGCCAGCTAGGCTGGGAGAACATCTCCCAGCGGTAGCGGACGAAGTGCCCCTGGGCGCGCCACAGGTCCATCTTCTTCTGGAGGGTGTCGGGGACCGACATCTCGCGGCAATGGGTCCAGAAACCGGTCGGGTCATCGGTTCTCTGGTTCAGCTTGTAGTGCAGGATGATGAAGTCGCGGACGCGCTCCATCTCCAGGCGCGACATCTCGTTGAACTCGTCGACCACCGCCGGATCGAAGTCCCGGTTGGGGAAAAGCGACTTGATCTTCTCGATGCCCGTCTCGATCAGGGCGATGCTGGTGCTCTCCAGCGGCTCCAGGAAGCCGGAGGCCAGGCCCAGGGCGATGCAGTTCTTGTTCCAGGCCTTCAGGCGCCGTCCCGGATGGAAGCCGATCTTGCGCGGCTCGTGCAGCAAGCGCTCATCCAGAGCGCCGGTCAGGACCGCCCTCGCCGCCTCATCGGTGGTGTGACGGCTGGAATAGACGTAGCCGTTGCCCCAGCGGTGCTGCAGCGGGATCCGCCAGCGCCAGCCCGCTTCATGGGCGGTGACGTCGGTATAGGGCGGCGGCGCGCCCTTCCCTTCGCTCTGCACGGCCAGGGCGCTGTCGCACAGCAGCCACTGGCTCCAGTCCTCGTAGCCGGTGTGCAGAGCCTCCTCGATCAACAGGCCGCGGAAGCCCGAGCAGTCGATGAACAGGTCGCCCGCCACCGTCGCTCCGGTGTCCAGCGACACGGACTCGATGAAGCCGTCCTCGGCGCGCAGGTTGGTCTTGACGATCTTGGTGTCGATGCGCCGCACGCCGTTCTGCTCGGCGACCTGACGCATCAGGCGGGCGAACAGGCTGGCGTCGAAATGCAGGGCCCAGTCGAACACCGACAGGGTCGAGGGCGGATTGCGCGAGGGCGTGGTGAACTTGCCGCCGGCGGCCAGGCTGGCGCCCAGCGAATAGTCGCCGATCGGCGCGGCCTCGCCCAAGGCCCGCAGGCGCATCCAGTAGTGATGGAACGACACGCCCTTCAGGTCCTGGCCGTACAGGCCGAACGGATGGATGAACGACGAGCCGGGCTTCAGCCAGTCGTTGAAGCGGATGCCCAGCTTACAGGTGCCGCCGGTGGCCCGCAGCACGTCAACGTCCGACAGACCCAACGATTGATAGAAGCGACGGATGGTCGGGATCGTCGCCTCGCCCACCCCGATGGTGCCGATCTCGGAAGACTCGATCAGGGTGATGTCGACCGGCGCGCCGCCGAAATGATGCTTCAGGCTGGCCGCCGCCATCCAGCCGGCGGTGCCGCCGCCGACGATGACGATGTCGCGGATCCGCCGATCCCGCATGCTGTCCTGCATGGTTGCTTCCTACCCTTGATCGAAGCGCTTCACGGCTCCTCGTCGCGGACTTCGAACGCCCGTCTTGAACCTCATGCTAGCCGCCCCGCTCGAAAAAAGAAGCCGCCGTGACAGGGGTCACGGCGGCCCGCAGGGAAGGATTAGGCTAGATCACCACTTGGCGCGGATGCCGATGGTGTAGCGCGGCTCGAACTCGTTCTGGCTGAAGTACTGAGTCTTACCGTCGGCGAACCGCACGTAGTAATTCTCGATCTCGCCGGTCACGTTCGAGCCGTTCAGGTAGACGACCACGTTGTCGCGAACGTCGTAGCTGAGGTTCACGTCGACGAAGCCCGTGGCGTCCTGGAAGACCGCCAGGTTGTCACCGGAGCTGCCGGTGACGCTGTTGAGGCGATCGGTCCGGTAGTTGTAGGCGATACGGGCCTGCCACTTGTCGTCCTGGTACCAGCCCACGAGGTTGTACTGGTACTTGGAGTTGTCGGTGAACGGCAGCTTCTTGCCGTCCAGGCCGAGGCGCGACTCCGAGCTGGGCGAGTAGGTGGCGTTGGCGTCGATACCGAAGTTCGAGAAGAACCCGCCGTCGTGCAGCAGGTCGCTGAACGCCAGCTTGGTGCCGGCTTCCAGACCCTTCACCGAACCGCCGTCGCCCTGGATGGGTTGGGTGACGTTCACTTCGCGCGGCGTGCCGTCCTGGTCCTTGAAGGTGCCGCGGGTGGTGCCGCCGGTGACGAAGCTGTCGATCTTCAGCTTGAACACCGACAGGTTCACCATCGAGGCGCCGCCGAAGTAGTACTCGACCGCGCCGTCCAGGTTCGTGGAACGCCACGGGTTCAGGTACGGGTTGCCCGAAGAGCTGGCGCCCGTCACGCAGCGGCCCGGCTTGGTGCCGCAGTCCGCGGTGGCGATGCTGAGACCGCCGCCGTAGTTCTGCAGGTCCAGAGGCTGCATCGTCTTGGAATAGGCGAAGCGGAACTTCAGGTTGTCGGTGGCGTCGTAGACGGCGTTCAACGACGGCAGCCAGTCGGTGTACTTGCGGCTGGTGACCGTGTCGCCGACATCCAGGTTGGTGTCGCCGTAGTTCTGGGTGTCGCCCGTCAGGTTCTGCTTCACCAGCAGGTGCGTCTGGATGACGTGCAGGCCGACGTCGCCCGACAGCTTGCCGATCTCGAAGTTGGCCGCGCCGTAGGCGCTTTGCTCCTTCAGGGTCACGTCATAGGTCACGCCGGGGATCTGATAGCGGACCGCCGCGCCGAACACCTTCTCCTGGAAGGACTTCACGTCGTCGAAGTCGTGGGGATCGACGACCCAGAAGCCTGGGATGCCCTGGGTGATGGAGCCCAGGTCGTCCATCCAGATGACGTTGTTGTAGGCGTCGATCTTGGTCGGGCGGTTGACGGTGTAGCCCTGGAAGATCGGCGCGCCGCCGGCCGGGTTGGGCACGAACTCGCCCGCCTGGCACTGGTTCTGGTCCATGACGACGTCGATGGCCTTCCACTGGGCGAAGCAGCCCGCGGCCGGCACCGGCGTGCCGTTGGCCTGAACCGCGCCCGGAACGCCGCCGTAGAACGGCGAGAACAGGTGGAACGCCTCGACGTCGACCGAGCGGTCGCTCTGGCGAACGCCGGCGTCGATCTTGGTGATGAAGCCCAGGAACTTGTCGTCGAACTTGTAGTGTCCCTCGGCGCGGAACACGTTCATGTCGGACTCGACCTCGTTGTTGCCTTCCGACGAGAAGGCCCCGATGGCGTAGCTGTCCTTGTTGGCCATGTAGTCTTTGAGCGTCTTGCCCGCGCCCAGGCCGCCGACCAGCGGGCGGTCGAAGCCGCTCCAGACCGCCTTGTTGCCACCGATGTTGTAGTGCAGCTGCGGGTTGGCGCCGTAGCCCTGCGGGTTCGGGTTCAGGTAGCAGCCGCCGGCGCTGCCGGAGATGGCGTTGCTGCGCTGCGAGGTCGGATACTGGGCGCAGATCGCCGCCGGATAGAACGGTCCGCGCGTGCGGTCGGCCGCGTTGCGGAACAGGTTGAACCGACCGTCGGCGTACTGCCAGTTGCTCAGGTCGCCCTGGGCCTGGCCGTTCATGCTGAGACGGTCGCCGCTGGCGCGGATGGCCCGCACTTCGCTCGTGAAGTTGCCGCCGTTGTCGTACTTCAGTTCGAGGTTGTAGTTCTTGGTTTCCGACTTGGTGGTGCGGTTCACCGAGAAGCTGTTCACCCACCAGGCGTTGATGTCGTACTCGTCGACCGCCACCCAGGGACGGCCGTTGCCGGTGCTGTTCTGGCCCGTGGGATCGAACACGGTCGGGGTCGTCCAGACGCCGAAGGCGCCGCCGTCCCAGCGGTTGGAGATGTTGATGCCGGCGGCGCGGTTATACTCGTCGAGCTTGGCGTAGAAGCCCTCGGCGACCAGGGTGAAGCCCTCGCCCAGGTCAGCCTCGAAGGCCACGTTGACGCCCAGGCGCTTGCGCTCGACCTCGCGGTGGAAGCTTTCGAAGCCGTGCGGCGAGATGAAGTTGTTGGCGGCCGAACCGCCCCAGTCGTTGTTGCCCGACAGACCCACGACGCCCGACGAGTTGTTGCCGAGGTTGGCCTTGCTGGCGGTGGCGGCGATCATCAGGCCGACGCGCTCGTTGCGCCAGTTGACCAGGCCGTTGATCAGGTAGTCGTTTTCCTTGGTCCGCTCGCCGCGCTGGCCTTCCAGGCCGCCGGCGACCGAGAAGCCCTGCTCCATCTGGAACGGACGACGGGTGCGCAGGTCGATCGTGCCGGTGATGCCCGACAGGGCGTTGGTCGGATCGGTCGACTTGTAGACCAGCACCTGGTTCATCAGCTGGGCGGGAACGTCCAGCAGGTTCGGCTGGGCCGAGCCCATGTTGCCGGCGCTCAGATACTGTTCGCCGTTCAACAGGGTGATGACCTGGGCCAGGCCGCGGATGTTGACGGTCGCGCCTTCGCCGGCGTCACGCTTGATCTGCACGCCAGGAATGCGCTGCAGCGAGTCGGCGATGGTGGTGTCGGGCAGCTTGCCGATGTCTTCCGACGAAATCGCGTCGACGATCGAGGCTTCGCGCCGCTTGACGTCGACCGAGCGCATCTGCGAGCCGCGGATGCCGGTGACGACGATTTCCTCGACCTGCGAGGCGTCCGACGTCTGGGCGTAGGCGCCCGTGGCCAGCGCCATGGACGAGGCGCCCGCCAGCAGCGCCAGGGTCATCCCCCGGGCCAACGCGGACTGGTTTCGTGGATTGGACAAGGTCTTCGCTCCCCAAAATATTTTTATGGCCGTTCTTCACCCCCGCCGGTTTCGACGCGGGCTGTATCCGTTTTTCGCCTGTCGCCGAGGTCGCCAGCCTGCCCGGCGAGCCCCGTTTTCAAGTGAAAACCTGTGGCGACCCCTGCGCCCCTCGACGCATACGCTGGCTCACGCCCTCCCCAGCCGTGTCCCAAGATTGATAAATGTCCCGCTCGTGTCAATCAAAATGTCAACGTTGTCATTTTGTGGCCAAGACGTACAAAAACACGCTCCGCCCGGACCACCGACAGCGCAGTCAAACGACAAGTATCATTGTTTTTCCTGGATAATTTACGGATCTAAGGTTCGATACGCCCTTGATATCAAGTGCAGCACGGCTGAGCACGGCAAGACATCCCACCTACGAGATCGACCATGTTTCGGCATCGAATTTCCCTTACGGCGCACCGGATCGACTGAATCGCATGTCCCGTCATGACCCGAAATGTCCTCATCGATGACGTTTGTGGACAAAATAAATGTCCTGTCACATGACATCGTTGTCGGGCTGAGCTATGGCTTTGATCAACGGGGCGGCGGCGATCTGCGTGATCGGAGCGGGCGGCGCGATCATCTAGTGTTGGGTGCGGCAAAGGTTATGGCGACGATCCACGATGTGGCGCTGCGAGCGGGCGTGTCGCCCAAGACCGTCTCGCGCGTCCTGAACGATCACGAGAGCGTCACCGCCAAGACCCGCGAACGGGTTCGAGGCGCCATGCAGGCGCTCGACTACCACCCCAACACCGTGGCGCGCGTCCTGCGCTCGCAGGCCGCCCCGGCGGTCGGCATCCTGATGGGCGACCCCAGCGGCGGCTATCAGACCCGCATCCACCACGCCCTGATGGTCGCCTGCCTGCAGAACGGCCGTCACCTGTCGGCCGAGCTGGTCGAAGGCGACATGGCCGGCTGGCAGGACCGCATCCGCGCCTTCGTGACCGAGGGCGGCATCCGCGAAATGGTGCTGCTGCCGCCCGAATGCGACTTCGCCCCGCTCAAGGCCCTGCTGCGCGAGCACGACGTGCGCTGCGTGCTGATCTCGCCGACCAGCCCCGATTCCCTGTCGCCCAGCATCGTCATGGACGACCGCGCCGCCGCCCGCGAGGTGGTCGAGCACCTGTTCAGCCTGGGCCACGAGCGGATCGGCCACATCGCCGGCCATCCCGACCACGCCGCCAGCACCCTGCGCCGCAACGGCTTCAACGAGGCCTACGCCGCCGCCGGCAAGCCGCGCCCCGACCCCGCCCTGATCGTCCCCGGCGACTTCAGCTTCAAGGGCGGCCTGGCCGGCGCCCAGGCCCTGCTCGACATGGCCGACCCGCCGACCGCCATCTTCGCAGCCAATGACGACATGGCCGCCGCCACCTGCATGGAGGCCCAACGGCGCGGCCTGAAACTGCCGGACGATCTGTCGGTGGTGGGCTTCGACGACGCGCCGATCGCCGCCGCGATCTGGCCGTCCCTGACCACCATCCGCCAGCCCTTCGACCAGATGACCCAGCGGGCCATCACCGCCCTCAACGCCTGGAACGCCAACGAGGCGCTCGGCAAGTCGGCGGCGACGATCCTCACCCAGCACAGCCTGGTGATCCGCGAATCCACCGGCCCGGTCCGCGCCGGATAGACCTGAAGTCCTATCGCGTCGGCGAGCTCTCGCCCGCGCCAACAATAGAGTGGGAGGTACTATGAACCGACAGTCCTGGCGGGGCCTGACCCTGGCCCTCATGCTCGGCGCGTCCGCCGGCGCCCTGGCCACCACGGCCTGCGCCCAGGCGCCCGCCCCGGCCCCCGCCGCCAAGCCGTGGCTCGACCCCAAGCTGGACGCCGACGCGCGCGCCGACGCCGCGGTCAAGGCGATGACCCAGGACGAGAAGCTGACGATCATCTTCGGCTTCTTCGGCGCCGACATGGGGACCAAGTACAAGCGCGTTCCCGAGGCCCTGGCTGGTTCGGCCGGCTACGTGCCGGGGATCGAGCGCCTGGGCATCCCCGCCCAGTTCCAGACCGACGCCGGCGTCGGCGTGGCCACCCAGGGCGGCGAGCCCAAGAAGCGCGAGCGCACCTCCCTGCCCTCCGGCATGGCCACCACCGCCACCTGGAACCCCGAACTGGCCCAGGCCGGCGGCGCGATGATCGGCTCCGAAGCCCGCGACTCCGGCTTCAATGTCATGCTGGCCGGCGGCGTGAACCTGGTCCGCGAGCCGCGCAACGGCCGCAACTTCGAATATGGCGGCGAGGATCCCTGGCTGGCCGGCAAGATGGTCGGGGCCCAGATCAAGGGCATCCAGTCCAACGCCATCGTCTCGACCATCAAGCACTACGCCCTGAACGGCCAGGAGACCGGCCGCTTCGTGCTGGACGCCAAGATCGGCGAGGCCGACGCCCGCACCTCCGACCTGCTGGCCTTCCAGTTCGCCATCGAGGACTCCGATCCCCACTCGGTGATGTGCGCCTATAACCGGATCAACGGCGACTACGCCTGCGAGAACCAGTTCCTGCTGAACAAGGTCCTCAAGCAGGACTGGGCCTACAAGAACTACGTGATGTCGGACTGGGGCGCGGTGCACTCCAGCGCCAAGGCGATCAACGCCGGCCTCGATCAGGAATCCGCCGGCGAGGCCTTCGACCGGCAGAACTTCTTCCGCGGCCCGCTGAAGGACGCCCTGGCCAAGGGCGAGGTCAGCCAGGCCCGTCTTGACGACATGGCCCGCCGCATCCTGCGCGGCCTGTTCGCCAGCGGCGTGGTCGAAAAGCCGGTGAAGATCACGACGATCGACTACGCCGCCCACGCCAAGGTCACCCGCGCCGACGCCGAGGAAGGCGTCGTGCTGCTGAAGAACGACAAGGGCCTGCTGCCCCTGCTGTCCTCGGCCAAGAAGATCGCCGTGATCGGCGGCCACGCCGACGTGGGCGTGCTGTCGGGCGGCGGCTCCTCTCAGGTCTATCCGATCGGCGGCCGGGCGGTGACCGGCGAAGGCCCGGCCACCTGGCCCGGTCCGATGATCTACTTCCCCTCCTCGCCCCTGAAGGCGCTGAAGGCCCGCCTGCCCGGCGCCGACATCCGCTTCGCCGACGGCAAGGACAAGGCCGCGGCCGCCAAGCTGGCAGCCGAAAGCGATGTGGTGCTGGTGTTCGCCACCCAGTGGAACGGCGAGTCGTTCGACAGCCCGCTGACCTTGGAGAACGACCAGGACGCCCTGATCGACGCCGTCGCCACCGCCAACGGCAAGACGGTGGTGGTGCTGGAGACCGGCGGTCCGGTGCTGATGCCGTGGCTCGGCAAGGTCGGCGGCGTGGTCGAGGCCTGGTACCCGGGTTCGGAAGGCGGCGAGGCCATCGCCCGCGTGCTGACCGGCGAGGTCGACGCCTCGGGCCGCCTGCCCGTCACCTTCCCCGCCGCCCTGGACCAACTGCCCCGCCCGGTGCTGGACGGCGATCCCAAGAAGCCCGACGACCTGTTCGCGGTCGACTACACGATCGAAGGCGCGGCGGTCGGCTACAAGTGGTTCGACAAGAAGGGCCACCAGCCGCTGTTCGCCTTCGGCCACGGCCTGTCCTACACGACCTTCGCCTATGACAACCTCAAGGCCGAGACCAAGGGCGGCGCCCTGACCGTCAGCTTCGACGTCAGGAACACCGGCAAGCGGACCGGCAAGGCCGTGCCGCAGGTCTATGTCTCGCCCAAGGCGGGCGGCTGGGAAGCGCCCCAACGCCTGGCCGGCTTCAAGAAGGTCGAACTGGCGCCGGGCGCGGCCACCAAGGTCAGCCTGACCGTCGATCCGCGCCTGCTGGCCACCTGGAACGAGCAGGCCCACGGCTGGTCGGTCGCGGCCGGCGACTACACCGTCACCCTGGGCGCCTCGTCGCGCGACACGGCCGCCAAGGCCGACGTCGCGGTCGCCGCCAAGTCCCTGCCCGTCGGCCTGATGAAGCCCTGAGCAACCCCTTGAGGCTATTTGGTCGCAGCCGAAATTAAGACCCGATTAACCATAAGGGCCGAATTTCGACTGGTCTTTCTTGAAGACACCCCACCATCACTGACTTTCCACAGCCCGGCCGCAAGCCGGGCTGTTTTTTTGTCCGAATGCGCTTGCACCGAGTCAAATCGGCGGCTATCACCCGGCCTCTTCCTGAGGCGACCTGTTCCGCGGTAGCTCAGTGGTAGAGCAGCCGGCTGTTAACCGGCTGGTCGTAGGTTCGAATCCTACCCGCGGAGCCATCGCTTTTCACGCGATGGCTAATGTCCATCAGACGGCAGGAAGACCCCTTCTCCAAAGACACTCGCCGGCCTGCGTTCAGGTTCGCGGCTTCGCGCGGACCCGGTCTGATCCAGGCGGCGCCCTGACGCCGCTTCGGCTGCGTAACGATCGGTCGCGCGCCGCCCAAAACCGAGGCGCCATGCATCGACCGGGCCCGCCGCCAGTATTACATATTGCATCCTTCGTAATATTCGCGATCGGATGCTTCCCATGGACACGCCCTCCTCAACCCTCGCCCGCCTCAGCATCAGCCTGCCGGCCGAACTGATGGCGCAGCTGGACGCCATGGTCGCCGAGCGCGGCCTGCCCAGCCGCTCGCAGATGATCGCCGAACTGATCCGCCACGAGCTGGCCGAGCACAGCGCCGAGCGTCCCGACGCCGTCCTGGCCGGCACCATCACCCTGATCTACCGCGCCGAGAACGGCCGGGTGCGCCACGCCCTGGCCCAGACCCAGCTCAGCTTCGTCAAGGAGGTGATCTCGGCCCAGAACGTCTTCCTGGAGGACGACCAGGCCATGGAGGTCCTGCTGGTCCAGGGGCCGTTCGAGCGCCTGCAGCAGCTGTGCGACGACCTGCGCAAGGTGCGCGGCGTCCAGCAGATTAAGCTGGTCACCACCACCGCCCTGCTGCCGCCGCTGCATTTCCACGGCGAAGACGGAGCGCCGGCCTGATGAGCCAGACCGCCGATCCCTACGCCGCCCAGGCCCACGCCCGCGCCCAGGCCGGAACCCGCGCCGAGGCCATGCCCACCGTGCCGGCCACCGACGCCGTCGACCTGCCGCGGGGCGTTTCCGCCGCCGACGTGGTCTGGGACGAGACGATCGCCCCGGGCGGCTATGCGAGCCGCCAGATCGCGCGCGGGACCCGCCTGCGCCTGACCGACCTGGCCGGCGACGCCAGCCCGTCCCTGCTGCTGTTCAACGCCGAACGCCCGGTCGAGCGGCTGAACATCGCCGACACCCTGAAGGTCCAGTGGAACGGCTATCTGGGTCAGGGCCGCCTGCTGCTGTCCGACATGGGCCGGGTGCTGGCCAGCCTGGTCGAGGACACCGCCGGGACCCACGACGCCTTCTGCGGCGCGTCCAACCAGGCCAGCAACGCCCGCAAGTACGGCGACGGCTTCAACCACGGCGCCCACCCCAACGCCCGCGACCGCTTCTCGCTGGGCGTGGCCAAGTTCGGCCTGGGCCGCAAGGATATCCACCCCTGCCTGAACCTGTTCAAGGACGTGCGGATCGCCCAGGGCGGCGAGACGGTGATCGACGTCGGCCCCTACCCGCCCGGCCGGTTCGTCACCCTGCGGGCCGAGATGGACCTGATCGTGGTGCTGGCCAACTGCCCGCACGTGCTGGACCCGCGCCGGGCCTACGCCGTCACGCCTTTGAGAGCCACCGCCTGGCGCGGCCCGGTCACGCCGGAAGCCGACCCGATCCGCAACGCGACGCCAGAGGGCCTGCGCGCCTTCCTGAACGTCGAAGACTATTACCGTCGCTGAGGGCCGCATGACCCACTCCCCGCCCCCGCTGCCCGGTGCCGTCGTCCATGACGAGGTCGTGCCCGCGCGCGCGCCCTGGCTACACACGGTCAAGGCCGGCCAGACCCTGCGGATCGTCGACCTGGAGGGCAACCAGGCCGTCGACTTCCTGGCCTACAGCGCCGCCGACGACGCCGAACGCTACAGCGCGCAGGACACCATCGCCGCCCAGGGCAACGTCTTCCTACGCGAGGGCTCGGTGCTGCTGTCCAACGAGGGCGCGCCGATGATGACGGTCACCGCCACGGCCGTGGCCTATCACGACACCATCGGCGGGGCCTGCTCGTGCGAGAGCAACACCCTGCGCTACGGCCACCACACCAAGGCCCAGCACGCCTGCGTCGAGAACTTCCTGACCGCCAACGCCCGCCACGGGCGCGGCAAGCGCGACATGGTCAGCAACGTCAACTGGTTCATGAACGTGCCGGTCGAGGCCGACGGCGCGCTTGGCATCGTCGACGGCATCTCGGCCCCCGGCCTCTATGTCGACCTGCGGGCCGAGATGGACGTGGTGGTCGTGGTCTCCAACTGCCCGCAGATCAACAACCCCTGCAACGGCTTCGACCCGACGCCCGTGCGCATGATCGTTTCGGAATAGGCCCCTGATGTTCGACAAGGTCCTGATCGCCAACCGCGGCGCCATCGCCTGCCGGATCATCCGCACGCTGAAGGCCATGGGCGTGAAGTCGGTGGCGGTGTTCAGCGACGCCGACGCCGGCTCGCTGCACGTCAGCCTGGCCGACGAGGCGGTGCGCATCGGTCCGGCCCCGGCCGCCGAGAGCTACCTGCGCGGCGACCTGATCCTGGCGGCGGCCAAGGCGACCGGCGCCCAGGCCATCCATCCCGGCTACGGCTTCCTCAGCGAGAACGCGGGCTTCGCCGAGGCCTGCGAGGCGGCGGGCATCGCCTTCGTCGGCCCGACCGCCGACAACATCCGCGCCTTCGGGCTCAAGCACACCGCCCGGGATCTGGCCCAGGCCCACGGCGTGCCGCTGGCGCCCGGCACGGACCTGCTGGTCGATCCGGCGGCGGCGCTGGAGGCGGCCGAGCGCATCGGCTTCCCCGTCATCCTGAAGGCCACGGCCGGCGGCGGCGGCATCGGCATGCGGGTCTGTGAGACGGCCGAGGCGGTCAGCGAGGCCTTCGCCGCCGTCCAGCGCCTGGCGACCGGCAATTTCAGCGACGGCGGCGTGTTCCTCGAGCGCTACGTGCGCAAGGCCCGCCACGTCGAGGTGCAGGTGTTCGGCGACGGGGCCGGCAAGGTCATGGCCCTGGGCGAGCGCGACTGCTCGCTGCAGCGGCGCAACCAGAAGGTCGTCGAGGAGACCCCCGCCCCCGGCCTGCCCGCCGCCACCCGCGCGGCCCTGCTGGACGCCGCCGTCCGCCTGGCCTCGGCGGCGAACTACCGCTCGGCCGGCACGGTGGAATTCCTCTACGACGCCGAGCGCGACGACTTCTTCTTCCTGGAGGTCAACACCCGGCTGCAGGTCGAGCACGGCGTCACCGAGCAGGTGACGAGCGTGGACCTGGTCGAGTGGATGGTGCGCGGCGCGGCGGGCGACTTCGCCTTCCTCGACGCCCCACCGCCCGAGCCGAAGGGCGCGTCGATCCAGGTGCGGCTCTATGCCGAGGACCCGGCCCAGGACTATCGACCCAGTTCCGGCGTGCTGACCCAAGTGTCGTTTCCCGACGGCGTCCGGGCCGACGGCTGGGTGGTGGACGGGACCGAGGTCAGCGCCTTCTACGACCCGCTGCTGGCCAAGCTGATCGTCACGGCGGCCGACCGCCCGGCGGCGGTCGCGGCCCTGCAGGCAGCGCTCGACGGGACGCGGCTAGCAGGACTGGAGACCAATCTCGACTGGCTGCGCACCGTCGTCCGCTCCGAAGCCTTCGTCAGCGGCGAGGTTTCGACCCGGGCGCTGGAGAGCGTGACCTGGACGCCCGAAACCATCCAGGTGCTCAGCGGCGGTCCGGCCACTACGGTGCAGGACTGGCCCGGACGTCAGGGCTACTGGGACGTCGGCGTGCCGCCGTCCGGCCCGATGGACGCCTTCGCTTTCCGACTGGGCAACCGCCTGCTGGGCAACGGCGAGGACGCGGCCGGGCTGGAGATCACCGTCCTCGGCCCTACGCTGAAGTTCAACCGCGCCGCCGTGGTGTGCCTGACCGGCGCGGCGTTCGACGCCAAGCTCGACGGCGCGCCGGTCGAGGCCTATGCCCCGATCGCCGTCTCCGCCGGCCAGACCCTGAAGATCGGCCGCGTGGTCGGCGCGGGCCTGCGCGGCTATCTGCTGTTCCAGGGCGGGCTGGACGTGCCGGTTTATCTGGGCAGCCGCTCGACCTTCACCCTGGGCGGCTTCGGCGGCCATGCCGGGCGCAACCTGACGGCCGGCGACGTGCTGCGACTGGCTGTCGGGGACACGCTGTCCCCGGCCTCGGCCCTGCCGCCTCCCTTGCGCCCCGCCACGACCAAGGCATGGACCATCCGCGTCCTGCCAGGCCCGCACGGCGCGCCGGACTTCTTCACCCCGGCCGACGTGACGATGATCGGCGGCACGGACTGGAAGGTGCACTATAACTCCAATCGCACCGGCGTGCGGCTGGTCGGCCCCAAGCCCGAATGGGCACGCCGCGACGGCGGCGAGGCCGGGCTGCACCCGTCCAACATCCACGACAACGCCTATGCCATCGGGGCGATCGACTTCACCGGCGACATGCCGATCATCCTGGGCCCGGACGGCCCGTCGCTGGGCGGGTTCGTCTGTCCGTTCGTGATCATCCAGGCAGATCTCTGGAAGGCCGGACAGTTGGCGCCGGGGGACACGGTGCGGTTCGACGTCGTGGACGACGCGGCGGCGGCCCTGGCGCTGGGCGAGCAGGAAGCGCTGCTTGCGACGCTGCGCGCGCCCCCCGTCGCGACCCCGGGCCCGTCCCCGACCGAGGCGCTCGATAGCCCCATCCTGGCCGAGCTGCCGGAACAAGGTCACCGCCCCCACGTCACCTACCGCCGCCAGGGCGACCAGCACCTGCTCGTCGAGTACGGCCCCATCGTGCTGGACCTCGAACTGCGCCTGCGCATCCACGCCCTGCTGCTGGATCTGCAGGCGCTGGCCCTGCCCGGCGTCATCGACCTGACCCCCGGCATCCGCTCGCTGCAGGTGCACTACGACAGCCGCCGCCTGACCCAAGCCGACCTGCTGGCAGCCCTGACCACGGCCGAGGAGCGCCTCGGCGGGCTGGACGATTTCGAGATCCCGTCGCGCGTCGTGCATCTGCCGCTGAGCTGGAAGGATCCCGCGATCTACCAGACCATCGACAAGTACATGCAGGCCGTCCGCGACGACGCGCCCTGGTGCCCGGACAACATCGAGTTCATCCGGCGGGTCAACGGCCTGGAGAGCATCGACGACGTCCAGCGCATCGTCTTCGACGCCCGCTACCTGGTGATGGGTCTGGGCGACGTCTATCTGGGCGCGCCGGTCGCCACCCCGGTCGACCCGCGCCACCGCCTGGTGACCACCAAGTACAACCCGGCCCGCACCTGGACCCCGCCCAACGTGGTGGGCATCGGCGGGGCCTACATGTGCATCTACGGCATGGAGGGTCCGGGCGGCTACCAGCTGTTCGGGCGGACCATCCAGGTGTGGAACACCTGGCGCCAGACCGACGCCTTCGTGGACGGCAAGCCGTGGCTGCTGCGGTTCTTCGACCAGATCCGCTTCTTCCCGGTCAGCGCCGAGGAGCTGGTCGAGTGGCGCCGCGACTTCCCGCTGGGGCGTCGCCAGATCCGCGTCGAAGAAGAGACCTTCCGCCTGTCGGACTATCGCAAGATGCTGGCGCAGAACGCCGACAGCATCGCCGCCTTCCAGGCCACGCGCCAGGCCGCCTTCGACGCCGAGCGCGCCGACTGGGAGGCCAAGGGCGAGTTCGCGCGGGTCGAGGCCCTGTCCAGCGTGGCCGACGACGACGGCGAGGCGGCGGCTGTCACGGTCCCCGACGGCAGCGACCTGGTCGAGGCCCCGTTGGGCGGCAATGTCTGGAAGGTGCTGGTCGAGCCCGGCCAGCGGGTCGAAGCCGGAGCGGTGATCGCCGTGATCGAGGCCATGAAGGCCGAATGCGACGTCAACAGCCCGACAGCCGGCGTGGTCACGGCCGTCTACGCCCAGCCGGCCCAGGCCATCGCCGCCGGCGCGCCGATCGTGGCCATCGCGCCCGACTTGCTCGCCCTTGGGGAGGCCGCCGCGTGAGCGACTTCCAGCGCCTGTCGGTCACCGCCATCGCCGAGGCCGTGAACGCCCAGAAGGAAGGGGGCGGCGCCAGCGCGGTCGAGGTCGCCCAGGCCGCGCTCGACGCGGTCGTCGCCTATGACGAAATCCAGCCCCAGGCCTGGATCCTGCGCCTGCCCGCCGAGACGGTCCTGGCCCAGGCCCGCGCCGTGGACGCCCGGATCGCGGCCGGCGAGACCCTGGCCCTGGCCGGCGTGCCGTTCGCGGTGAAGGACAATATCGACGTCGCCGACCTACCCACCAGCGCCGCCTGCCCGGCCTTCGCCTACGTGCCCGACCGTTCGGCGACCGTGGTCGAGCGGCTGGTCGCCGCCGGAGCGGTGCTGATCGGCAAGACCAACCTGGACCAGTTCGCCACCGGCCTGGTGGGCGTTCGCAGCCCCTACGGCGCGCCGCTGTGCGTGTTCGACCAGGCCTATGTCAGCGGCGGCTCCAGCTCCGGTTCGGCGGTGGCCGTGGCGGCGGGGCTGGTGGCTTTCGCCCTCGGCACCGACACCGCCGGCTCCGGCCGGGTGCCGGCCGCGTTCAATCACCTGATCGGGCTGAAGCCGTCCAAGGGTCGGTGGAGCACGCGCGGCCTGGTTCCCGCCTGCCGCTCTCTGGACTGCATCAGCGTCTTCGCCGCCGACTTGGCCGGCGCGGCGCTGGTGGACGAGGCGCTGACGGCGTTCGATCCCGAGGACGACTATTCGCGGCGAGCCCCCCTCAGTCGCTCCGCGACAGCTCCCCCAGAAGGGGAGCATCTGAGCGCCAGATCCCCCCCCCTTGGGGGAGGTGGCCCGGAGGGCCGGAGGGGGTTTACCTTCGGCGTCCCCAAACCCGACCAGCGCCTGTTCCTCGGCGATGAGCAATCGGCCGCCCTCTACGCCGCCGCCATCGACCGCCTGACCAGCGCCGGCGGGACGCCCGTCGAGATCGACATCGCCCCGCTGCTGAACTGCGCCAAGCTGCTCTACAGCGGTCCCTGGGTGGCCGAGCGCACCGCCGCCGTGGAGGACCTGCTGCGCGAGGCGCCCGGCGCGATCCATCCGACCGTGCGGGCCATCGTCCAGGGCGGCGTGGCGGTCACCGGCGTCGAGACCTTCAAGGGCCTCTACGCCCTGGAGGCCTATCGTCGCGCGGCCGAAGCGATCTGGGAGGCGGCGGACGTGATGCTGCTGCCCACCGCTCCGACCATCTACCGCCTGAAGGAGGTGCTGGCCGAGCCCATCGCGCTGAACGCCAACCTCGGCCTCTACACCAATTTCGTGAACCTGCTCGACATGAGCGCCCTCGCCGTCCCCGCCGGCTTCCGTGAGAACGGGACCGGGTTCGGCGTCACCCTGATCGGACCGGCCTTCGCCGACCGCGCGCTGCTGGCCCTGGCCGAGCGCTACCTGGAGACCTTCCCCATGGCCGACACGCCGCCCCTCGACCTGACGCCCCGCAAGCCCGGCGTGAAGCTGGCCGTGGTCGGCGCCCACCTGGCCGGAATGCCGCTGCACTGGCAGTTGACTTCGCGCGAGGCTCGACTGGTTGCGGCGACCAAGACCGCCCCGGCCTACAAGCTCTACGCCATGGCCGAGACCACCCCGCCCAAGCCGGCTTTGATCCATGTCGGCGACGGCGGAAGCTCGATCCTGGTCGAGGTCTACGAGCTGGATTTCGAGGCTTTCGGCAGCTTCACCGCCGAGGTTCCCGCGCCCCTGGCGATCGGCACGGTGACCCTGGAGGACGGGACGTCGGTGAAGGGCTTCGTCGCCGAACCCCGCGCCCTGAACGGCGCGACGGACATCACCGAACTGGGCGGCTGGCGGGCCTATATCGCCTCGCTGGCGGGCTGACCGAGGGCCCCGACGGCCCTTTCGACGCATTTTTCCCCAGGAATCGCGAGAGTCTGCTATGGTCGCCCACGCGCTGACCTCGGCGCCTTCGCATCAGCAGACAATCGTTTCGACGTTCCGGCCCCGCGACCTTCGCCTGGCCGGGTCTCGCCGCGCGCCCTGCCCGGACTCGGAAATACGATGGCCAAAACCGCCGAAATCACCTGGATCGCCCAGAACGGACGTCACACCACCTACGAGCGGATCAGCCATATCGGCGGCGACTCGCCGGAGCCCTGGGCGCTGACGATCCGGCAGGCGATCAAGCTGTTGGACGCCGGTCAGCGGCGGTTCTTCGTGGTGCGCGACGGTGTCGAGGTGAAGGTCGAGGCCCTGACCAGCCGAACGGGCGCCCGCTATCTCAAGACGGCCGATGACCGCAACGAGCCCCACAAGCTGCTGGAGCTGCCGGCCAATCCGCAGTTCGAAGCCGAGCTGGTCGCCGCCAGCGCGCAGGTCGCCTAGCCGCCTAGCCGCCTAGCCCCGCCAGCGCCTCCGGCCCTACAGCGCCGGGCTTGTCCAACGGGAAGTCGTAGACCGCCGTCGAGCCGTAGCGGTGCGGCGCCTGCGGATCGCGGCGGCGCTTGTCGAAGGCCAGGACGCGGGTGCCCAGCTTGAAGGCCTCCTTGATGTCGTGGGTGACCATCATGATGGTCAGGCCGTGCTCGCGCCAAAGGCCGGTGATCAGCTCGTGCATGTCCAGGCGCACGCCCGGGTCCAACGCGCCGAACGGCTCGTCCAGCAGCAGGATGCGCGGTTTCTTGATCAGGGCCTGGGCGATGGCCAGGCGCTGCTGCATGCCGCCCGACATCTGGGCCGGATAGACGTCGCCGCTGTCGCCTAGGCCGACCGCGGCCAGCATGGCGTTCGCCTGCTCCTCGGCCGCCCGACGCTTGGCGCCCGACAGCCGACCGCGGAACATCGAGCCCGCGCAGTCCAGGCCGAACACCACGTTGTCGCGGGCGCTGAGGTGCGGGAACACCGAATACTTCTGGAACACCACGCCCCGGTCTGGACCCGGCTCGGCGCGCAGCTTGCGGCCGTCCAGGTCGATCGCGCCCTTGCTCGGCGCCTCCTGGCCCAGGGCCAGGCGCAGGAAGGTGCTCTTGCCCGCGCCGGACGGCCCGACGATCGAGACGAAGCTGCCCTGCTTGATCGACAGGTCGACGTTCTCGAGCACGACCTTGTCGCCGTACTCCACCCAGACGTTGCGGAAGGTCAGCAGGTCCATCTCAGCGCCCCCGCACCGGATGGGCCCAGGGGTAGAAGCGGCGGCTGACCAGCTTCAGCGCCACGTCCATGGCCACGGCCAGGATCGAGATCCAGACGACGTAGGGCAGGATGATGTCCATCGACAGATAGCGGCGGACCAGGAAGATTCGGTAGCCCAGGC
Source organism: Caulobacter sp. P1_D6 (assembly GCF_056406095.1). Taxonomy (NCBI): domain Bacteria; kingdom Pseudomonadati; phylum Pseudomonadota; class Alphaproteobacteria; order Caulobacterales; family Caulobacteraceae; genus Caulobacter; species Caulobacter sp. P1_D6. The sequence continues at coordinate 67,316 of NZ_JBFUAW010000001.1, forward strand.
CCACATCGGCGGCGATGGCCTCGGCCGAGATCAGATAGACCCAGGCCGGGCACAGCGACAGGCGCAGGCTGTCGATCAGGCGCGGCATGGCCTGGGGCAGCGCCACCCTCAGGGCCAGCTGCCAGGTGCTGGCGCCCAGGGTCTGGGCCTTGACCAGCTGCTCCTCGGGAATGGCGCCGACCTGTGCGGCCAGGTCGCGGACCATGACCGGGGTGATGCCGATCACGATCAAGGCGATCTTGGCGGTCTCGCCCAGGCCGAAGACGATGAACAGGATCGGCAACACCGCGATCGGCGGCACCACGGCTACAGCCGCCACCAGCGGCCCGAACTTGGCCCTCAGCATGGGCAGCAGACCCAAGCTGAGACCCAGCACCAAGGCGAGCGTGGTCGAGATCGCCAGGGCGGTCCCGATCCGCTGGAGGCTGGCGACGGTGTCGACCACCAGCGGCGCGTCGCCGGTCAGCGGGTCGACGCTGGCCATCATCTGCACCGCCTCGACCATGGCGGTCGGCGTGGGCAGCAACTTGTCGCGCGGGTTCTCGGCGTGGCGGGCCTGGGAGGCCATCAGATAGACCAGCGCCACCGCCAGCAGCGGCAGCAGGCCCAGCAGGACGCTGAGGCCGCCCCTCGGTCTGACGTTCAACAAGCGGCGCATGAAGCGGATTGGATCCTTGTCGTGACGGGGACCGCTCCGCCCCGGATCGGGACGGAGCGGTTTGGTGTCAGGCTACAGCTTGCCGTCCGCCGCCTGCTGCACATAGGTAGGATCGAAGCGCAGCTTCACATTGGCCGGATCGCCCAGCGTCTTGCCATTGGGGAAGCTGATGCCGATGTCGTCCACCGACTTCGCCCCTTGGCCGAACAGGCCCATGCTGAAGCTGAACTTGCGGACGCGGTCGTTGGCGGTGACCAGGTCCGGGCTGACCGTCGCGGCCAGGGCGGCCTTGGGGTCGGCGTAGAGGTAGGTCGTCTTCAGCTGGCTCTCGAAGCCGGCCAGGTCCGAACCCGACGCCTTGGCCATCGCCTCGCGGGCGGCCTTGCCCTCCGGGGTCTGGGCCACGGTCAGGGCCATGGTCTCGTACCAGATGCCGGTCAGGGCCTTGCCGAGGTTGGGGTTGGCTTTCAGCTCCTCGGTGCTGACCATCAGGCCGTCGAGGATCTCGCCCGGGATCTTGGAGCTGTCGAACACCAGGGTCGCGCCCGGCATCTTCTTCACTTCCGACAGCTGCGGGTTCCAGGTCACCAGGGCCTTGGTGTCGGCCGCGCTGTAGGCGGCCACGATGTCGGCGTCGGAGGTGTTGACCGTCTTGATGTCGGGCATCTTCAGGCCCGCCGTCTCCAGCGCCCGGGCCAGCAGGTAGTGCGAGACCGACAGCTCGACCAGGTTGACCGGTCGGCCCTTGATGTCGGCCAGCGTCGCGCCGTTCTTCAGGATCACCCCGTCATTGCCGTTGGAATAGTCGCCGATCATCAGGACGGTGGTGTCCTTGCCGGCGGCGGCCGGGACGGTCAGGGCGTCCATGTTGGTGGCGGTGACGCCGTCCAGCTTGCCGGCCGAGAACTGGTTGAGGGACTCCACGTAGTCGTTGATCTGCACCAGCTCGATCTCGACGCCGTACTTGTCGGCCCACTTCTTCACGATGCCCGACTGTTGGGCGTAGGCCCACGGCATCCAGCCGGCGTAGATCGTCCAGCCGATCTTGTAGCTGGTCTTCGCCGGAGCGGCCGCCGGGGCGGTTTCCGCCTTCTCGGCGGGCTTGGGCCCGCACGAGGCCAGGGCCAGGCAGGACGCGGCCATGGCCGCGATGAAACGCTTGCGGGTGAACAAGACAGTCATGAGCGGGCTCCCTCCAAATTCGCTGAAGGCAGCGTTCGACATATTACGAGTTGTCGCAATCGTAATACCGACAGCAGGCCGCCGGCGCGCCCTCCACCACGCCGATCTGCCAAAAAAGCAGGCCCCAGGGCCCACGGGCGCCGCATCGCGCGCCGTTCTCGCCCCGCTTCCACGCCGCGCCGAGGCCGGGTTTGCCACCATCCCCTTCATCACGCAGCGTGAGGCCTTCGCAGGGAGGTCGCGATCATGCTTTCCAAACTGGCGAAAAACCTCTGGCGCCTGGTCCGCGAAGGCTTCGTGGCGCGGGGCGACCGATACTGGCTGACCTGATCGAGCCCTAAGGCGCGGATTTGGGGGATCGAAGGCCTCCCCGCGGTGGCGAACGAAATCATGTGAAAAGCGGGCGGTCGCCCCCCCCCGGAGCCGACCGCCCGAACGCGCCTACATCTTGACGCTCAAGGTGACGCCGAAGGTCCGGGGAGGATTGTAGGCGCCGAAGTTCGCCCCCAGGAACGTGCCCTGATAGGTCCGGGTCACTTCGTTGCTCAGGTTCTTGCCCCACAGCGACAGGGCCAGCTTGTCCGAGGGCGCGCTGTAGACGATGCGGCCGTCGACGAAGTTGGTGGCCGGGCGCTGTTCGGGACCGGTGTTGGAGTTGTCGTCGTAGATGTGGCTCTCGTAGCGGTAGTCGACGGCGAACCGCAGTTCGCCCCGCTCGCCCAGCGACAGGTCGTAGGATGGCGACAGCACCACCTTGTGCTTGGGCGTGCGCGAGATCTGGTTGCCGGCGTAGTCCACGCCCGGCTCCGGCTCGAACTCGTCGAAGCGCGCGTCGGTGTAGCCGTAGCTGGCCACCAGGCGGGCGCGGGCGAACGGCCGCCAGCTGAGATAGGTCTCGTAGCCCTTGATCGTCGCCTTGCCGGCGTTGTCGGTGATGATGTTCAGGCCGTCCGTGCGCTTGGTCTGCAGGTCGCTGTATTTCATCACGTAGAGCGTGTTGTTCCAGGTCAGGGCGCCGTTCAGGAAGGTGCTCTTCTGGCCCACCTCGTACTGGGTGGCGTATTCCGGCTCGAAGCCCTGGGCGGCGTCCTCGGCCGAGCTGGGCGTGTCCTGGAACCCGCCGCTCTTGAAGCCCTTCGAGACCATCACGTAGTAGAGCTGGTCCTCGGCCGGGTGGTAGTTGGCCCCGGCGCGATAGGTCACCGCGTCGTAGGTCCCCGAAACGCTGACGTCGAAGACGTCGTCGGCGCGGAACACCGAGTCGCCCTCGGTGTTGGAGACCCGATAGTCCTTCTTGTCCTTGGAATAGCGCAGGCCGCCGATCAGCGAGAGCTTGTCGCCGACCGGCACGGTGACGTCGCCGAACACCGCGTAGCTGTCGAGCTTGGCGTCCTGGGCGTAGATCTCGGCGCCCTGGCCGCCAATGTCCAGGGCCAGGATGTCGTCGCGCAGGGTCTTGCTGTCGTACTTGTAGAAGCCCGCGACCCACTGGATGCGGCTGTCGGGCAAGGCGCTCAGCCGGACTTCGTGGCTGGCGAAGTGGCTGTCCTCGTCGTTGCCGCCCGAGATGTCGATGAAGTTGGTGCTGGGGTTGCCGCCGTCGAAGTCGTAGGCGACGTGATAGTCCAGGTCCCGATAGGCCCCCAGATAGGTCAGGGTGGCGAACGACAGGTCCCAGTCCATCTGGCCGCGCACACCCCAGGTGTCGCGGTTCTGGTAGCCGTCCGTCGAACCGGCCGTGTGCTTGCGGTCGCGGTCGATGGTCCAGAAGGCCGACAGCGGATCGGTGTCGTCCAGATCCAGCACGTGCTGGCCGGGCCCAGCCCCGCGGTCGAGCGTGCCGTCGACGGTCACCAGCAGTCGAAGGGACTCCTTCGGCTGGACGGCCAGCTGCAGGCGGCCGCTGCGGGTGTCCTGATCCTCGACCCGGCCGCCGGTGAAGGTGTTCTTGACGTAGCCGTCATGGGTTCGCCAGCTGCCGCTGGCCCGGAACGCCGCCTTGCCGTCGGCGAACGGCGCGTTGACGTAGCCCGCGGCCTCGTAGCGCTCGTAGTTGCCGGCCGTCACTTCGCCCGCGGCGTCGACGCCGTCGAAATCGGGGCGGTTGGTGACGACATTGATCGCCCCGCCCACGACGTTGCGGCCATAGAGCGTGCCCTGCGGGCCCTTCAGCACCTCGATGCGCGAGACGTCGAAGGCGTCGAAGGCCACGGCAGCTGGTCGGCCCAGATAGATTTCGTCCAGGAACACCGCCGAGCTGGGATCGCCCGCCGCGCCGCGATCGGAAGAGCCGATGCCGCGAATGGCGATGCGCGGCTGCGAGGCCGGGAAGGCGTCGAAGTTCAGGCCGGGCGTCCGGGTGGCCACGTCGTCGATCTCGCGGATCCGGGCCTGGCGCACTTCCTCCGCGCCGAAGGCGGTGACCGTCACGGGCACGTCCTGCAGGCGCTCGCTGCGCCGTTGCGCGGTGACGACGATCTCGTCGAGCGAAACGGCTTCCGGCGGCGTCGCGGCCGCCGCCGGCGCGGTCTGGGCCGTCGCCTGGCCGGCGCTGGCCAAGGCCGCCATCGCGGCGCCGCACGCCAGAATCCTTCGACTGGTCGTCATCACGCATCCTCCCCTTTTTTGTTTTGTCCTCGGGCGGACCCGGGCATCGAACCATAGAAGGATTGGATCGCGCGGGTCAATAAATTGGATGCAATCAATTGATGCACTGGATGATGTGGTGACAAGCCCTCTCCGGCCAGCCCTGAATTTCCTCGAGTTTTCCGCCGATCGGCGAGCTCACGGCTCCAATCAAGCGTCGCCGCTATTTGCGGCATCCATAAATAGCCACGTTTGCATCCAATTTGAGCTGAACCGTGGCGTCATCGGCCGATCGCCGGCACGCGCCGCCCCGCATCCAAGGAGTTCTCGATGCAATTTCTCCCCCTCAATCCGCTGCTGCTGTTGCTGCCCGCCCTGGCCATACCGGTGAGCGCCGAGGCCCAGGAGCGGGCATGGTCCGGCGTCGTCGCGGCGGGGGCCGGCGCGCGTCCCGACTACATGGGCTCCGACGACCTGGAGGCCACGCCCTACGTGGCCGGCCGCATCTACTACGGCGCCTACTATCTCGACTTTCAGGGCGAGCAGCTCCGGCTGAACGTCTCGTCGATCAAGGGCTGGGCCTTCGGGCCGATGATGGACATCGAGAGCGGCCGCAAGGACGACGTCAAAAGCGTCCGCGTGGGCCGGATGGCCGAGATCGACGACGCCTTCGAGGCGGGCGGCTTCATCGCCTACAGCCGCCCCGACATCCTGGCCGAGAACGACGAACTGAGCTTCCAGACCAGCTACCTGACCGACACTTCCAACACCTCGGACGGCGCGGTGGCGGCCCTGGGGCTGACCTACGGCAAGCGCATCGACAAGCGCTGGACCGTGGGCGGCGGAGTCAAGGTCAGCTATGTCGACAAGAAGTACGCCCAGACCTATTTCGGCGTCAGCGCCGCCGACGCGGTGCGCAGCGGCCTGCCGGGCTACAACCTCAAGGCCGGCGTCCGCGATGTCGGGCTGTCGGCCAAGGTCGGCTACGCCCTGACCGACAAGTGGGACCTGCAGCTGCTGGGCAGCTACAAGCGCCTGATGGGCGATTTCGCCGACAGCCCGATCGTCCAGACCGAGGGCTCGGCCGACCAGTTCTCGGCCGCCGTCGCGGTCGCCTACCGCTTCTAGCCGCCCATCTCTACCGCGCCGGATCGTCGAAGCCCGGTCCGGCGCGCCCTCCCCGCCGTTCAGTCCACGCGGACCAGCCCGGCGGCTTTCAGATCGGCGATGGTCGGATAGCCGTCGACGGCCATCAGCAGGTCGGCCTCGGCCAGGATGCTGCGCAGGACATGGGTGACGCCCGCCGCGCCGCCGAGGGCCGCGCCATAGGCATAGGGCCGTCCGACCCCGACCGCCGTCGCGCCCAGGGCCAGCGCCTTGACCACGTCGCTGCCCGAGCGGACGCCGGAGTCGAACAGCACCGGCGTCTTGCCGCTGGCCTCGACCACCCCCGGCAGCAGGTCGATCGCCGCCACGCCGCCATTGGCCTGGCGACCGCCGTGGTTGGAGCAGTAGATCCCGTCCACGCCGCCGTCGATGGCTCGGCGGGCGTCGTCCGGATGGCAGATGCCCTTGAGGATCAGCGGCAGCTTGGTCAGCGAGCGCAGCCACGGCAGGTCGGCCCAGGTCAGCGGCTTGCCGAAGGTCTGGGCCCAGGTCATCACGGCGGTCGGCAGATCCTCTTCCGGCGGCTTGGCCAGCAGCGCGCGGAAGGCCGGGTCGGAGAAGTAGTTGGCCAGGACGTGGCCGCGCAGCTGCGGGAAGTTGGCGTCGTTGAGGTCGCGCGGCCGCCAGCCGGTGATCCAGGTGTCCAGGGTCACGACGATGCCCTTGAACCCGGCCGCCTCGGCGCGGCGCACCAGGCTTTCGGCCACGCCCTTGTCCTTGGGCGTATAGAGCTGGAAGAAGCCGGGCGTATCGCCCATGGCGGCGGTGACGTCTTCCATCGGATCGTTGGTCAGGGTCGAGGCGACCATCGGCACGCCGGTGGCGGCGGCCGCCTGGGCCGTGGCGATGTCGCCGTGGCCGTCCTGGGTGCACAGGCCGATCACGCCGATCGGCGCCATGAACAGCGGCGTCGGCAGCGTCAGTCCGAACAGGTTCACCGACAGGTCGCGGCGCGTGCAGTCGACCATCATGCGGGGGATCAGCCCCCAGTGCCGGAACGCGTGGGCGTTATGGTTCTGGGTGAACTCGTCGCCGCAACCGCCCTGGACGTAGGACAGCACCGACGGCGGCAGGGCCGCGGCGGCCCGCTGCTCCAGCGTCGCGAAATCCACGGGCCAGGCCGGCTTCACGCCGTGCAGGCCCTTGAAGTAGATCTCGTTCTGATAGTCGCCGTAGGCCACGGGCTTCCCTCCAAGACTGCCGGCGCTGATCGCCGAACGGATTTTTCAAGTACGCCGCGCCAGGAACCCCACCGCGTAGGGCCCCAGCAGCAGCACCAGGATGATGCGCACCACCTGGGCCGACAGGATGAACGGTAGATCCACCGGCGTCGAGGCGGCGATGATCAGGATGGAGTCCACGCCGCCGGGGCTGGTGGCCAGGTAGCCGGTCAGCAGGTCGACATCGCAGGCCCAGCTGACCAGCAGACCGGACGCCGCGCAGACGGCGATCAGCGCCAGGGCCGAGCCCACGATCCTGGGCAGGGCCCGCGCGCTGTGCAGCAGGGTCGGCCGCGTGAAGCTGAGGCCGATCGTCCAGCCGACCACCGCATAGGCCAGGGCGGCCAGGACAGGGGGAACCTGCAGATGGAACCAGCCTGTCGCCAGCAGAGCGGCGCCCGTCAGGCCCGGGATAAGGAAGACGCCGGCCGGAAACTTCAGGACCTTGGCCAGTATCCCGCCCGCCACGCAAAGGACCAGAGCACCGAGCAGACCCAGGAAATCCAGAGGCGGCAGCCAACCCACGTTGTGCGGATGACCCGAAGGCAGCGGCGCCGCCAGATGGGCCAGGGCGATGGCCGAGCTGGCCACCAGCAGCACCCGGAAATACTGCATCAGGGCGACGATCCGCGCGTCGGCGCCGGTCTCTTGCGCCAAGGCGATCATGCTGGCCGAGCCGCCCGGCGACAGGCCCCAGACGGCCGTGGAGCCCTCGAACCACCCTGCCCTCGCCAACAGCCAGCCCAGCCCCAGGCTGAGGCCGAGAGTCGACAGGCCGATATAGAGGAAGGCCGGAAGGCGTCCCAGCAAGGCCGGCCCCATGGCCGACCCCAGCGCCACGGCCACCAGGCAGCCGATCAAGGTCGAGCCGGCGACCCGCAGCAGCGGCGGCGGCCGGATCGTCGCGCCGCTCACCCCGAACGCGATGCCCACGGCCAGCGGTCCCAGCAGAAGGGCGGCGGGCGCGTGCAGCGCCTTCAGCCCCACGACCAGAACCGCGGTCACGACGACCAGAAGCGTCCATTGCGCCCAGGCCCGATCCAGCAGGCGGCTCATCCAGGCCGCCGATCGTCGGGTCGCATCAGGCGGCGTAGCCGGGGTTCTGGCGATCCAGACGGCGCAGCAGGCCCGGCCAGACCAGCTTGTCCGCCACCACGCTCAGCCCCTGCGACTGCTGCTCGACCACGTCCTGGACGTCGTCATGGGGAATGCGCAGCGGACCGCCCGCCTGGGCCGCCACCTGCATCTCGCAGGAGCGCTCGAGGAAATACATGGTCGTGAACGCCTCGGCGACCGAACGGCCGGTCGCCAGGGTGCCGTGGTTGCGCAGGATCATGGCGGTCTTGTCGCCCAGGTCGGCCACCAGGCGCGGGCGCTCGTCGTGGTTCAGGGCCACGCCCTCGAAGTCATGATAGGCGACCCGGCCGTTCAGCAGCATCGCGGTCTGGTTCAGCGGCAGCAGGCCCGCCTCCTGGGACGAGACGGCGGTCCCGGCCACCGTGTGCAAGTGCATCACGCAGCCGGCGTCCTTCCGCGCGTCATGGATCGCCGAATGGATGGTGAAGCCGGCCGGATTGACCATCTCCCGGCTCTCCCCGACCACGTTGCCCTGCAGGTCGACCTTGACCAGCGACGAGGCGGTGATCTCCTCGAACATCCAGCCGTACGGATTGATCAGGAAGTGGTGCTCGGGCCCCGGCACGCGGGCCGAGATGTGGGTGAAGACCAGGTCGTCCCAGCCGAACAGCGCCACCAGCCGGTAGGCCGCGGCGAGATCAATCCGGACCGCGGCTTCCAGGGCGTCGGCCTGATCGGGCGTGATGTCCAAGGCGTAAGCGTTCATCGTCGTGCCTCCTCAGTCCAGTTGAACGTCGAGCAGCCGCACGAACTGCTGGCCGCAGTGCATGTCGCGCTCGACCTCCCCACCCTGCGGCGTGGCCCGGGCGTAGGAGATCTTGACCACGTTCAGGCTGGGCACCGAGAAGCGCTTCACCAGCGCCGGATCGGCGCCGAACAGGCGGTGCAGCAGGTCGGGCCCCAGGGCCGGGCTGTCGCCGTACTTGGCGAAGACGTCCGGCCCCTTGAAGAACAGGTCGAACGTCACCCAGTAGGGGCCGGCGTTCTTGGAGCGCACGTGATGGCAGACGTCGCTGACGGTCGTCATTAGGCGGCTTCCTCTTTGCGCAGGTCGATCCAGGCGGTGCGGACCAGTTCCATGGGATCGTCGACCTGGACGACGTGGTTGAGCTTGAACTCGTAGACCTGGCCGCGCTCGACGTCGGCCGGCGTGAAGGCGAAGCCGTAGCTGGGCAGCTCCTTGTCCATCGAGATCGGGTAGTGGAAGAAGTAGGCGTTGCAGGCCTTGGCGATCTGGGTGGCCAGTTCCTGGGTGTCGGCGGTGGCGACGAACAACACGCCGATCTCGCGCGGGGCCGGCGTGCCGGGCGGCGGCCGGTCGCCCGACACCGCGTTCCAGCCGTACATCCGCAGCGAGATGTGGAAGTCGGCGTCGTCCAGACCGGTCGACTTGCGGGCCCGCTCGTAGAGGGCGGCCAGCATCTTGTCGTGGAACTCGTCGACGCGGCCCAGCACGTCCGGATCCTGGATGCCGACCAGCATCAGGGTCTGGTAGCGGCCGCCGGCCGCGCCTTCGAGCTTCATCGTGTAGGGCTTGGGATCCCAGACCGACCCGGTGACCTTGACCGTGCGGTCGTCGACGGGCGTGTAGACCGCATGGGTCACGTCCAGCACGCCGCCGGGCTCGGTCAGGCGGAAGGGGTCGCTGTTCTCGTACAGCATGTGGGCCGACACGCTGTGGGGGTCGCAGCGGTTGTTCGCCGCCAGCGGCTCGACCTCGAAACCGTCCTGGCCGATGGACAGCAGGACGCCGGAGCCGCGATCCCGGTAGACGGCGCATTGCGAACCGCATTCGGAGACCTTGCCCGCGTGCCAGGACGCGCCCTCGGGGGCGCCGTGAAGCAGGGCGAAGCAGGCGATGACCGCCGTGTCGGTGGTGCGGCCACCGAGGATGATGTCGGCGCCGGCTTGCAAGGCGGCCATGTAGGGCTCCGGCCCCATGGCGGCGACGATGTGATCGCAGCTGTCGACGGTCGCGTCGTCCAGCGGGCCCAGCGGCGCCAGGGGCGTGATCTTGCCCGCGGCGTTCCGGGCCTTGAGAACGCCCTTGTCCTGTTCCGAATAGAGCAGCGCGATGCGGGGCGAGAGGCCCAGTTCGCGGGCGATCTCGACGGCGATGTCGCGGGTCCAGTCGACGTTCTTGTCGCCGCCCGCTTGGCCGCTGGTGCCGACGATGACGGGAATGCCCGCCTCGGCGCCGGCCTTCATCAGGATGGTCAGGTCGCGTTTCACCGAGCCGCGATTGTTCTTCGACATGCCCAGGGCCAGATAGGCCGCCCCGCTGTCGGTCGAACCGGCGTCGGTGGCGATGGCGTGGGCGCCCAGGGCGACGCCCCGACGGACCTCCTCCTCGACCACGCCGGCGCCGAGCGAGCCCACGGGGACGATGATCTTGATAGGGCCTTCGAACATGCGCTTCCCACCCAACAAAACTTCGGCCCTTGCCGGCCGTCTGGAGTCCACTAGCGCCGCAGGATGCAATGGGTCAAGTTTTTGGATGCAAAATAGCCGACACTTCGCTAGCGATGGGAAAGACGCTCTCTCGCGCGCCTTCGGAAAGGCGAGACGCCGTCGGCGATACGCGCTCCCAAGGGCCCGTGTTGCGAAACCTGGATCGAATGATGCGCGCCGCGATCTGGCGCGGAAACACCCGGGCGCATCCCCTGCGCCGACTGTTCAATGCCTGGAGATAAAACATGCTCGGCGCCCGCAAGGTCGTAGTCACCCAGCGCTTCTTCGACGACCGCGCCCACGCCTATCTGCGGTCCCACGGCTGCGAGGTGACGATCGCGCCACTGCCGCCCGGCAAGGCCGACGGCGACCTGAGCCATGACGCCCTGGTCGAGATCCTGGACGGCGCGGCGGGCTGGATCGTCGGCCATGCGCGGGTGACGCGCGAGCTGCTGACCGCCCTGCCCGACCTGCGGATCGTCTCGCGCCGGGGCGTGGGTCATGAGCGGGTCGACCTGGCCGCGGCGCGCGACCTGGGCCGGGTCGTGACCATCGCGGCGGGCGGCAACGACGCCTCGGTGGCCGACCACACGATCAGCCTGATGCTAGCGGTCGGCCGCCGGCTGCGCGAGTCCCAGCAGCGGATGCTCGACGGCGACTGGTCGATCCTGATGGGGTCGGACCTCTGCGAGAAGACCGTCGGCCTTGTGGGCCTGGGGCGGATCGGCAAGAGCGTCGTCAAGCGCCTGTCCGGCTTCGACTGCAAGGTCCTGGTCCATACCCCGCGTCCGGATCCGGACTACGCCCGGGCGACGGGCGTCCAGTTCGTCGACCTGCACGAACTGCTGGCCCGCAGCGACTATGTCAGCCTGCACGCGCCCCTGACCCCGGAGACCCGTTTCCTGATCGACGCGAAGGCTATCGACGCGATGAAGCCCACGACGATCCTGATCAACACCGCGCGCGGCGGCCTGGTCGAGGACGCCCACCTGCTGGACGCGCTGCGGGCAGGCCGCCTGGCCGGCGCGGGGCTGGATGTCTATGTCAGCGAGAGCGACCCCGCCTACAAGCCGGTGTCCCAGGCTTTGCTGGACTTGCCCAACGTGATCGGCACGCCGCATGCCGCCGCCTCGTCGCGCGAGGGCCTGGACCGGACCAACATGGTGGCGGCGCGGTCCATCGTCGCCGTTCTTGACGGTGACGACCCCGCGCCGGAGTGTGTCGTCGCCGACGGCCGCGAAGGCCGCTAGGCGGAGGACGATCATGGAGCTCGACTGGCTCGAAGACTTCCTCGCGCTCGTCGAGCATCAGCATTTCGGGCGCGCGGCCGAGGCGCGCAACGTCTCGCAGCCGGCGTTCAGCCGCCGCATCCGTCTGCTGGAGACCTGGCTGGGCGCGCCGCTGTTCAACCGCGACACCCACCGCGTCGCCCTGACTCCGGCGGGCGAACAATGGCGTCCCAACGCCGAGGACCTGCTGCGCCGGCTCTATCTGGGACGCGAGCAGGCCCGGGCCATCGCCGAGGGCTCGACCACCACCCTGCGCTTCGCCTCGACCCACGCCCTGTCGATCACCTTCTTCCCCCGATGGCTGGAAGAGATCGAGGCCGAGCATCCCCTGGGCTCCACGGTCAGCCTGGTCACCGACAACATGGCCGGCTGCGAGCGGATGATGCTGCAGGGCCAGGCCCAGTTCCTGCTGTGCCACCATCACCCCTCGACGCCGGTGTCGTTCAAGCCGAACTACTTCGTCTCGGTGGACCTCGGGACCGACACCCTGGTTCCGGTCAGCGCCCCGGCTCCGGACGATCCGCAGCGCCCCCGCTTCGTGCTGCCGGGCGACCTGGGCGCGCCAGTGCCTTACCTGGCCTTCAGCGAGGTCTCGGGCATGGGCCGCATCCTCGCCTCGACCCACGCCCTGGAGGGGCCGTCGGTCTGGCTGGCGCCGACCTTCACGGCCCATGTGGCGACGGTGCTGGCGGAAATGGCCCGGGCCGGGCGCGGCGTGGCCTGGATGCCGATGAGCCTGATCGCCCGCGATCTGGAGCTGGGCGTGCTGGTCCGGGCCGGCGACGAGCAATGGGACATCCCCATCGACATCCGCCTCTACCGCCCCCGCGCCCGCCAGACCGCCGCGGCCGAGGCGTTCTGGACGATGCTCAAGGCTCGCTCGGGCGAGCCGGGCTGAGCCGGTCGCCCGGAAAGACGCCGGGCGCACCGAGGGTGACGGCGCGCCCGGGTGAGTTGTTCAGGACGAGGTAGTCCAAGATTGTCTCGATGAGACGCCTTGGACGTTACGCGGGAAGCCGGGGACGGACGACGGCCTGCCGCGCATGGTTCCATGCCGGTCTTCGATTAGAAGACTGGGATCAGGCGACCACCGGGATCGCGCCCGTCAGCATGGCCACGCCCAGCACCAGCAGGCTGGTCAGCACGGCCCATTTCAGCGCGAACCTCTGGGCGTCGGCGACGTCGACCCCCAGCAGGCCGCAGGCCAGGTAGATCGGCGCCAGCAGCGGGCTCATCGAGTGGACGGGCTGGCCGATCAGCGAGGCGCGGGCGATGGCGGCCGGCTCGATCCCGAAACCGGCGGCGGCGTTGGCGATCACCGGGACCACGCCGAAATAGTAGGCGTCGTTGGACATCACGAAGGTCAGGGGCATGCTGACCAAAGCGGTGATCGGCGCCAGGAATGGACCGATCTGCGGCGGGATGACCGCCAGGGCGGCGGTGGCCATGGCGTTGGACATGCCCGTACCGTTGAGGATGCCGGTGAAGGCCCCTGCCGCGAACAGCAGGACGACGACATTGACGACATTGTCGGCGTGGGCCGCCAACCGGGCCTTCTGGTCCGAGACCCGGGGATAGTTGACCGTCGCGGCCACCGCGAAGGCGCCCATCATCAGCACCGGCAGCGGCGCCAGGCCCAGGATCATCCCCAGGATCAGGCCGACGGTCAGAACCAGGTTGAACCAGAAGAGTTTCGGACGGCGGATGGCGGCGCGCTCGGCGTCGAGGGTCGGCGGCAAGGCCGTGACAGCGGCGCCGGGGTCGGCGGTCCCGGCCACGCCGGTGAACGCCAGGCGCTTGCGTTCCGATTTCCCGAACAGCCAGGCCAAGCCGAGAACGCCGAGAAGACCCACGCCCATGGCCGGCAGCAGCGGCCCCACGACGTCGGCCAGGTCGACATGGACGGCGGCGGCGGCGCGGGCCGAGGGACCGCCCCAGGGCACGTAGTTCATCAGCGAATTGGACAGGCCCAGCAAGGTCGCCAGGATCAGCGGGTTCATGCCCACCCGGCGATAGACCGGCAGGAAGGCGGTGATCACGATCAGCGCCGTGGTCGTGCCGTCGCCGTCGATCGAGACCAGCATGGCCAGGATGGCCGTGCCCAGGCTGATCCGCATCGGATCCTCGCCGACGACCGCCAGCACCTTGTTGACCAGCGGGTCGAACAGGCCCGCGTCCATCATGATCGCGAAGTAGAGCACGGCGAACGACAGCATCAGCGCCGTGGGCGCGACCTGCCCTACCCCCTTGAGGATCATCTCGCCCAGCCCGGCCCCGGCGCCGGCCAGAAGTCCGAACACGATCGGCACGACCAGAAGCGCGGCGATCGCCGACATCCGCTTGGTCATGATCAAGATCATGAAGGTGACCACCATCGCCAGACCAAGCACGGCGGGTTGAAGCAGCAGCTCGATCACGAGGCGATCTCCGGGCCGGCCAGGGGCCGCCTTTTCAGGTGAGTTGAGGTCAAGGCTCGGCCGAAGTCTTGCGCGTTCGACGAGGTAGCGGTGTAAGGAAGGAATAGCGGGCCGGACTCGAGCCGGCCTTGGGAGATACGGAACGTATGGCGACGAAACCGGCAGGCCAAAGTCCAGACCTGAGCACGCCCCTGGCCGACCCGCCGCAGACCGAGCCGGCGACACACACGGTCCTGATGCGCCTGCGCGAAATGATCGTCACCGGACAGATCCCCCCGGAAACCCGTCTGCGGGCCGAGGGCCTGGCGACCGAGCTGGCCGTGTCGCGCACTCCCATCCGCAGCGCCCTGGCCGTGCTGTCGGCCGAGGGTCTGGTCGATTACGGGATCAATCGCGGCTACACCGTCCGCGCCGTGACCATCGGCGACGTGTTCGACTCCATCGAGGTTCGGGCCGGGCTCGAGGGCCAGGCCGCGCGGATGTCGGTGGACCTGGGCTGGGAGGCCCCGGCGCTGGATCGGCTGGCCGACCTGGTCCACCGGGGGCGCGCCATCCTGGATCGCGGCGAATGGTCGGAGAAAGCCGAGATCGAGTGGTACGAGCTGAACCACGCCTTCCACCGCTCGATCCATCACGCGTCGCAGAACAAGGTGCTGCGCAACGCCATCCGGATGACCCTGATCTATCCGGTGTTCGGCGACCCGGCCCGGCTGTGCCCCAGCGTGGCGGCGGCCGTCCCGCTGCGCCTGAGGCAGGTCGCGGCGACCACGCCGGAGCACCTGCTGTCGTCGCAGGGCGACCACGAACGGCTGCTCGACGCCATCCGACGCCAGGACAGCGCCGAGGCGGGCCGGATCATGACCGACCATGTCCTCTCTACGAAACGCCGTCTTCATGCGATCGCCACCCGCCGCTGATCGATCATCAGTCTCTGGACCTCAGCCATAACGTCATCCAAGAACGTTCGCAATTGCATCCATTTTTAGGCGGAGCGGAATGGGCGTGCGCCGGGAGCGGTTTTCAGCTTTCCGGCCGTGCTTTCCGGGCGGATGAAGTGGTTCCGACGCTCGACGGTCCTCGATCCGCCACCCGCGGCATCGTTTCATCCGAATTCCGCATTGGCCCTGCCCCTCCGCCCCTGGCCTAACCAGCCAGGGTTTCGTCCGAGGGGGTTTTCATGAGCCAAGCGCGCCACTACCGCATCGCCGTCATTCCCGGCGACGGGATCGGCAAGGAAGTCGTCCCCGAAGGGCTGCGGGTGCTGGAGGCCGTCTCCGCGCGCTACGGCTGCACCTTCGCGTTCGACCATTTCGACTTCGCCTCGTGCGACTACTATCTCAAGCACGGCCAGATGATGCCGGACGACTGGAAGAGCCGGATCGGCGGCCATGACGCGATCTTCTTCGGCGCCGTCGGCTGGCCCGAGGCCGTGCCCGACCACGTTTCGCTATGGGGCTCGCTGATCCAGTTCCGTCGCGAGTTCGACCAGTACGTCAATCTGCGGCCGGTCAAGCTGATGCCGGGCGTGCCCAGTCCGCTGGCCAACCGCGCGCCCGGCGACATCGACTTCTACGTCGTGCGCGAAAACACCGAGGGCGAATACTCGTCGATCGGCGGACGGATCTTTCCCGGCACGCCGCGCGAGATCGTGATGCAGGAGACGGTGATGACGCGGGTCGGCGTCGACCGCATCCTGAAGTTCGCCTTCGAGCTGGCCCAGCGCCGCGAGAAGAAGCACCTGACCTCGGCGACCAAGTCCAACGGCATCGCCATCACCATGCCGTACTGGGACGAGCGGGTCGAAGCCATGGCCCCGGCCTATCCCGACGTGCGCTGGGACAAGTACCATATCGACATCCTGACAGCTCATTTCGTGCAGCACCCGGACTGGTTCGACGTGGTGGTGGCCTCCAACCTGTTCGGCGACATCCTGTCGGACCTGGGCCCGGCCTGCACCGGCACCATCGGCATCGCGCCGGCCGGCAACATCAATCCCGAGCGCGCCTTCCCCTCGCTGTTCGAACCGGTGCACGGCAGCGCGCCGGACATCGCCGGCCAGGGGATCGCCAATCCGGTGGGGCAGATCTGGTCGGCCGCCCTGATGCTGGACCATCTGGGAGAACGCCAGGCCGCCGCCGCCATCGTCGCGGCGATCGAATCCACCCTGGCCCAGCCCGCCCTGCGGACCCGCGACCTCGGCGGCCCGCTGTCCACGGAGGCCTGCGGGCGGGCGATCGCCGACGCGCTGGTCTGAGCGGGCCTTGCGTCGTGCAATCGCCGCCGCCTGCCCTATATGTCGGGTCTCGCCACCACGGACCGCGCCATGACCAAGCCCCTGAAGATCGACTTCGTCTCCGACGTTTCCTGCCCGTGGTGCATCGTCGGCCTGGGTGGGCTCGAGGCCGCGCTCGAGCGGGTCGGCGACTTGGTCGACGCCGAGATCCATTTCCAGCCGTTCGAGCTCAATCCGAACATGCCGCCCGAAGGCCAGAACATCGTCGAGCACGTCGCCGAGAAGTACGGCGCGACGCGCGAGCAGTCGGCGGCCAACCGTCAGGCCATCCACGACCGGGCCGCCTCGGTGGGCTTCTCGATGGTCACCGACGAGAACAGCCGGATCTACAACACCTTCGACGCCCATCGCCTGCTGCACTGGGCCGGGCTGGTCGGCGACCAGAAGGCCCTGAAGCACGCGCTGTTCGAGGCCTACTTCACCGACAACCAGGATCCGTCCGACCACGAGGTGCTGGTCGCCGCGGCCATTAAGGCAGGGCTGGACCCGCACGCCGCCCATCAGGTGCTGACCTCCGGCCAGTACGCCCGGGAGGTCCGCGAGGCCGAACGCCATTGGCAGGCGGCGGGGATCAATTCGGTGCCGGCCGTGGTGATCAACGACCGCTACCTGATCTCGGGCGGTCAGCCGCCGGAGTATTTCGAACAGGCCCTGCGCCAGATCGCCGCCGAAGGCTGACCGGCGTTCGGTCAAATTTATTTACTTCAAAGCGGAGCCTTAGTGGGTCGGGGGCGTTTACTCTCCGAACGGGGATTATCGCATGACCAATCCGACTTCGGCCCAGACCACTTTCGAGCGCGAGCTCGTCAGCCTGATTCCGCACCTGCGCGCCTTCGGCCGCTCGCTGACCGGCAACGCCAGCCACGGCGACGATCTGGCCCAGGACGCCCTGGCCAAGGCCCTGGCCTCGCGCAACTCCTACCAGCCGGGCACCAACATGAAGGCCTGGACCTTCATGATCTTGCGCAACGTCTTCTATTCGGAAAAGCGCCGCTCGTGGCGCTCCTGCGCCCTCGACCCTGAAGTCGCCGAGCGCACCCTGGTGTCGACGTCCAATCCGACGGCCGCCCTGGAACTGGACGAGATGCGCCGGGCGCTGGACATGCTGCCGCCCGACCAGCGCGAGGCCCTGATCCTGATCGGCGCCGCGGGCATGTCGTACGAGGAAGTCAGCGAAGTGACCGGCGCGGCGCTGGGCACCATCAAGAGCCGCGTCAGCCGGGCTCGCGACCGCCTGGCCCTGATCTTCGCCGAAGGCCACATCACGGAAGACCAGAAGCCGGCCCACGCGGCCATGGCCTCGATCTTCCGGCAGATCGACGACTACCGGACGGCGCGCCAAGCCGCCTGACCGGGCAGTCTCGAAAGCAAACGAAGGCGGCGCCTAGTGCGCCGCCTTTTTGCGTGGGATCAGGTGGATTACACCGACGATCACACCGCCGACGATCAGCCCCACCACCGCCGAGCAGGCCGCCATGGCCAGCCAGCCGGTCACCGCCCCGACGCCAGGAACCGAGCCCGCCCAGTGCGAGGCGGCCTCGACCCAGTGCGGCACGGGGGTCAGGTGGAAATGCTCCAGCCCGTGGACGATGATCCCGCCGCCGACCCACAGCATGGCGGCGGTGCCGATCACGGTCAGGGCCTCCATGGTCACCGGCATGGCCTTGACCAGCCCACGCCCGAAGGCCCGGGTCGCGCGGTTTGGCCGTTGCGCCATGTGCAGTCCGATGTCGTCCATCTTCACGATCAGCGCGACGACGCCGTAGACGGCCACCGTCAGCGCCACCCCGATCACCGCCAGGGCGGCGGCCTGGACGGCCAGCGGCTTGTCGGCCACGTCGGCCAGGGCAATGGCCATGATCTCGCCCGACAGGATAAGATCGGTGCGGATCGCGCCGCCCACCTTCTGGGCCTCGAGCTCGGCGCTGCTCAGCGCCAGGTCCTCGATTTCCTCGCCCGCCACTTCGTGGTGCGCGAAGGCCTCGATGATCTTCTCGGTGGCCTCGAAGGCCAGATAGGCCCCGCCGACCATCAGGATCGGCGTCACGGCCCACGGCGCGAAGGCGCTGAGGATCAGCGCGCCCGGCAGCAGGAACAGCAGCTTGTTGCGGAACGAGCCGAGCGCGATCTTCCAGACGATCGGCAGTTCACGGTCGGGCGTGAACCCCATGGCGTAGCCGGGGGTGACCGCGGTGTCGTCGACCACCACGCCCACGGCCTTGGTGCCCGCCTTGCCGGCCGCTGCGCCCACGTCGTCCAGCGAGGCGGCGGCCAGCTTGGTGATGCCGGCGATGTCGTCGAGAAGGGCGGCGAGGCCGGAGGGCATGGGGGATTCCTGTTCGCGTTGTCGTCCTACGCGAATAGACCGGACCGCGCGCTGCGGTCGAGCCCTAACCCTTGTTCAGAACCGCGTCGGCCTTCCTGCCGATCCGCTTTTCCTCGGCCTTGGACATGCGGCCGGCCTTCACGGCCTGGCTGGCGCGGGCCTTGGCGTTGCGGGCATGGGCCTTGTCCTCGATCGGATAGGCCCGCCTCTCGGGCTCCGCGAAGGCCTTGTCCGGCAGTTTGTCGCGTTTCTCTGTGTTCAGTTCGGCCATGACGGTCAGTCCTTGGGATGGGCCAGCCCCAGCGCCTCGACCGGCGCGTCGTCGTCCTCGGGGGTGACGATCTCGGCTGGCTCGGCCTGCCGCGCCAGGTCGCGGGCGCCGACGCCCCCGCCGTGCTGGATGTTGAGGTTGGCCTCGACGGTCGAGGGGTCATAGGTGTCGTCGACTTCGTCGCCGTTGGTGACGTCGGGTTCGGCCATGGCAGTTCTCCATCTCTCCCAGAGCCAACGACCGCCGTGGTCAGGACGTTCCCGCAGATTCCCTGCAACCTTCGTCAGAATAAAATCAGCCCCTGTGGCAGTTGCGATATGGCGGCGGCACGCCAGATATTCGAGACGCCGGCGCGAGGTCGGCGAGCCCTTTCAGAGACCGTTTCATGCCCACCTTGTTCGATCCGCTCGTCGTCGGCGACCTTGAGCTTCCCAACCGCGTCGTCATGGCGCCGCTGACCCGACTGCGGGCCGGCCCGACCCAGATCCCCAACGCCCTGATGGCCGACTACTACGCCCAGCGCGCCTCGGCGGGTCTGCTGATCACCGAGGGCGTGCCCGTCGTCCCGCAAGGCGTCGGCTACCAGGGCGTGCCCGGCATCTGGTCGCAGGAGCAGGTCGAGGGCTGGAAGCAGGTCACCCAGGCCGTGCACGACAAGGGCGGCCGCATCTTCATGCAGATCTGGCACGTCGGCCGGGTCTCCGACCCGTCGTTCCACGGCGGCGAGGCGCCCGTCGGCCCCAGCGCCATCGCGGCCAAGGGCGACGTCAGCCTGCTGCGTCCCCAACGCCCCTACCCCACGCCCCGCGCCCTGACGACCGAGGAAGTGGTCGGCGTGGTCGAGGCCTTCCGCAAGGGCGCCGAGAACGCCAAGAACGCCGGCTTCGACGGCGTCGAGATCCACGGCGCCAACGGCTATCTGCTCGACCAATTCCTGCAGGACGGCTCCAACCAGCGCACCGACCGCTACGGCGGCTCGATCGAGAACCGCGCCCGCCTGATGCTGGACGTCGCCGACGCCGCCGCCTCGGTGTTCGGCCCCGGCCGGGTCGGCATGCACCTGGCCCCGCGCGCCGACAGCCACTCGATGGGCGACAGCGATCTGGCCGCGACCTTCGGCTATGTCGCCAAGGCGCTGGGTGAGCGCGGCATCGCCTTCATCTGCGCCCGCGAATACGACGGCCCCGACAGCCTGGGCGCGGATCTCAAGAAGGCGTTCGGCGGCGTCTATATCGCCAACGAGAAGTTCACCCGCGAGACCGCCCAGGCGGCCCTGGACGCCGGCAAGTTCGACGCCGTCGCCTTCGGCAAGGCCTACATCGCCAATCCGGACCTGGTGGAGCGCCTGCAACTTGGCGCGCCGCTCAACGATCCCGACCCGACCACCTTCTATGGCGGCGACGGCCGGGGCTATACCGACTACCCGGTCCTGAAGACGCTCGCCACGGCAGCGGCCGAGTAGCCGGAAGCGTTCCGAAGGCGGGATTTCCGCCCAAGCCTGTATCCGCTGCGCCAATTGCCGCGTTGGGTCTTCACCACGCGCCGCGTAGCGGATACAGGCTTAACCATGAGCAAGACCAACGATCACTGGAAGACCGTTCTGCAACGCGGCGCCAACGCCCTGGCCTTCCGGATCACCAGCCCGCCCACCGCCGTCAAGCCGACCATGGTCGCCGAGCCGGCGCCCCAGAAGCGCGCCCTGCCCGTCATGGTCTATCACGCGGTGGCCGTGTGCGCCCTGGTCGACGGCTGGGTGGCGGGCGGAGAAGGTCAGGTCCTGATCGACCGGCCCGCCGTCCTGACCCGCCAGAAGCTGGCCAACGCCAAGGCCGCCGAACCGCCCGGCAGCACCCAGTCGCCGTTCTCGACCGGCTACGCCGCCGACTACCGGCTGGAGTTGGCCCGCCTGGCCTGGCTGGCGATCATCGACGACCCGGCCGGTCGTCTCGAAGCCCTGGCTGCGGTCTACACGCCGCCGGAGCCCCGGGTGAAGCTGGTCTAGGCGCCCGCTCTACCAGGCGCCGGTGTTGGGCATCGAGGCCCACGGCTCGGCCGGTTCCAGATTGCCGTCCTGCAGCAGTTCGATCGAGATGTTGTCGGGCGAGCGGACGAACGCCATGTGGCCGTCGCGCGGCGGGCGGTTGATGGTCACGCCCATGTCCATCAGCCGCTGGCAGGTTTCGTAGATGTCGTCGACCCTGTAGGCCAGGTGGCCGAAGTTGCGGCCGCCCTGATAGTCCTCGGGATCCCAGTTGTAGGTCAGCTCGACCAGCGGCGCCTTGCGCTCCCTGGCCAGTTCGACGTCTTCCGGCGCGGCCAGGAAGACCAGGGTGAAGCGCCCCTTCTCGTTCTCCATCCGATAGGCCTCGGTAAGGCCCAGGCCTTCGCAATAGAAGCGTAGCGAGGCGTCGAGGTCCTTCACGCGGACCATGGTGTGCAGATAGCGCATGGGCGGCTCCTGAAGTCGGATGGGCTTGAGGCAGGATACAGCGGCGGCCCTCCAGGCCGCACCCCACATTTGTCGGCTGGAACGGCCGTGACGACCTATTCGGCGCGCGCGCCCTGGCCTTGCAGGACCTGCTGGGCCCGCTCGACGGCTTCCATCAGATTGCCCAGGGCCAGGCCCTCGGGGCTGTCGGCGCGGTAGATGTCGCGCAGGGCCGGCACCCGGTCCTTGCAGGCGGCCATGGCGTCCAGGGCCCGATCGATCTTTCGCGTCAGCATGTCCGTAATCGCCGTTGATGTTCTACATTCGTTCTACAATGGCGGTTTTCGGATATCAATCGACGACCGCCCCCGCCTCCACAGGTTTCTCCCGAGTCTGCCGCCGCCACAACGCCGCGTATTCGCCGCCGGCCTCCAAAAGCGCTGCGTGAGGCCCGCGCTCCACAACCTTTCCCCGGCGCAGCACGACGATCTCGTCGGCGTCGGCGATGGTCGACAGGCGGTGGGCGACGACCAGGGTCGTACGCCCCGCCCTCGCCTTGCGCAGGGTGGCCTGGATGGCGGCCTCGGTGCGGCTGTCCAGGGCGCTGGTCGCCTCGTCCAGGATCAGCACGCGGGGATCGGCCAGCAGGGCCCGGGCGATGCCCACGCGCTGGCGCTCGCCGCCCGACAGCTTCAGCCCGCGCTCGCCCACCTTGGTGGCCATGCCCTCGGGCAGATTGCGGATGAACTCGCCCAGTTCCGCCGCCTCGGCGGCGGCCCAGACGTCGGCCTCGGAGGCTGATGGACGAGCGAAGGCGATATTGGCCATCAGGGTGTCGTTGAACAGGGCCACGTCCTGCGGCACCAGGGCCACCGCCTGGCGCAGCGAGGCCTGCTTCAGGGCCTTCAGATCGTGGCCGTCCAGGGTGACCCTCCCGGCCTGGGGATCGATCATCCGCAGGGCCAGCCGCACCAGGGTGGTCTTGCCCGCGCCCGACGGGCCGACGATGGCCACGGTGGTCCCCGGCTGGGCGGTGAAGGTCACGCCCTGCAGGCCCTCCGAGCGCGCGCCGTGGCGGAACGACACCTCCTCGAAGGCCACGGCCCCGCCGCGCCGGTCGGCGGGCGGCGGCAGGTCGATGGCGTCATCCGCGTCGGCCACGTCCGGCTTGGCGCGGCGCAGATCGAGCATGGCCTCCATGTCGATGAACGACTGGCGGATCTCGCGATAGGCGAAGCCCAGGATGTTCAGCGGGCCATAGAGGTTGACCAGGATCAGGATGGCGGCGGTGACGTCGCCGGGCCCGATCCGGCCCGCGGCCGCCTCGCCCCCGGCCAGGATGGCCATCACGCCCAGGCCCAGGCTCATCACCGCCGACTGCACGGTGTTGAGCAGGGTCAGCGAGTTGGTCGCCTTGATGTTGGCCGCGCCGTAGGCGGTCAGGGCGGCGTCGTAGCCGCCCACGGCCCTATCCTCGGCCCCGAAGGCCTTGACCGTCTCGTAGTTCAGCAGCGCGTCCACGGCCCGGCCGGCGGCTTCCGCGTCGGCCTCGTTCATCACCCGTCGGTGGCCGATCCGCCAGTCCGAGATCGTGAAGGTCACCACGCCGTAGATCACCACCGTGACCACCGCCGTCAGGGCGAAGCGCCAGTCATAGGCCTTGGCCAGCACGATGGCGGCCATGATCAGCTCGACCGCCGTCGGGGCGATGTTGAACACCAGGCCGCGCAGCAGGAAGTCCATCGACCGCGCGCCGCGATCGATCACCCGCGACAGCGAGCCGGTGCGCTTGGTCTGGTGGAAGTCGATCGACAGCGACAGGGCGTGGGCGAAGGTCTCGACCGCCGCCCGGGTCTGGGCCGCCTGGGCCACCGGGGTGAACACCGCGTCCCGCGCCTGGGGGGCGACGGCGGAAATGAAGCGGATCAGAGCCCAGCCGCCGGCCAGGGCCGCGAACGTCAGGCCGACCTGGACGGCGGCCCCCTGCCCCGCGCTCAGCGCGTTGACCGCCTTGCCCAGCAGCAGCGGGGCGATAACGCCCAGGAACTTGCCGGCGAAGGTGAACACCAGGGCCAGGGTCACGCGCCAGCGCAGGCCGGGAGCCTTGGAGCGCATCACCAAACTGAACAGGTCGGCCAAGGCCTTCCAGCCGTTGGCCTTCACCTCGGGAGCCGCGACCGCGCCGGCCGCGGCGCCGGATCGCGACGCCATGCCTCTCACTGAGCGCCGCCCAGCAACTGGGTGGTCTGCAGGCCGCCGCCCGGCGTCATCCAGTCGACGCGCCAGCCCGTAGCCTTCAGGGTCGAGCGCACCGGTCCGTCGGTGGGCGGCAACGGCGGGCTGACCTCGATGACCACCTGCTGCTCGCCGCCCTCGCCCGCCACCTGGATGGTGTGGGCGCCTTCGGTCAGCGGCTGGTCGAGGGAGATCGAGAAACGGCCGTCCTCGCCGATCTTGCCTTCGCCGCGCGTGGCGCGGTCGACGCGCACGCCCAGGCCCGCGCCCGGCGTGCCGACGCCGGAAACCACGCCGCCGCCGCCGCGGTCGTAGTCGATCGCCAGGATGCGCGGCGACAGCGAGGTCTGCCCCATCACCTCGGCCCCGGCCCCGGCCCGCAGCAGCACCGCGGCGCCGGTCGGCGCCACCATCAGATAGCCCTGGGCCTGCACGGTCCGGCCGTCCATCGTCATCGACAGGCCGTAGAGCCGGGGCTCGGCGGCCAGGGGCGTAACCAGCCGCCAAGCGCCGGCCGCGTCGGCCTTGCCGACCAGCGCCTCGCCAGTGGGGGCGCCCAGCCGCACGCTGGCCTGGGGCTCGGCCTGGCCCGACAGCGCCACGGCGTTTCCCTGAAGGATCGCCGACACCACGCGCGGCGGCTTCAGATAGCCGGCCTGGGGCGAAAGCTGTTCGGTCTTGGCCGCCGCCGGATCGCGCCGCCAGCCCTTGTCCTCGCGGCCGCAGGCTCCCAGCGCCAGGGTGGCGACCGCCGCGACGACCCATGCCGACTTGAAGCTGGCTGACTTGAAACCGATCTCGCGAATCCTGATCATGGCGTATCCAACGGCCGACGACGCCCCGGCGGCCAATTTTGCTTGGGTGTTCACGTGCGGCGCGCCGACCTTCTCCACAAGGACCGGCGCGCTGTTTATTTTTCTGGAGTGGACGACGATGCCCGACCTGTCCAGCGGCCAAGCCGCCGCCGCGGAGGCCGCCCAGGACGCCAAGCTCGCGGTCTGCGTCTATTGCGGCTCGTCGAACGCGGCCGCCCCGGCCTTCCTCGAGGCGGCCTTCGAGATCGGCGGCGACTTCGCCAAGGCCGGATTGAAGCTGGTCTACGGCGGCGGCGGCGTGGGGCTGATGGGCGCGACGGCGCGCGGAGCCCACGCGGCCGGCGGCCAGGTGCTGGGCATCATCCCGGAATTCCTGCGGGGCCGCGAGCAACCGTTCGACGACGTCGAGACGGTGATCGTCACCTCGATGCACGAGCGCAAGATGATGATGTTCGAGCGCTCGGACGCCTTCGTCGTGCTGCCCGGCGGCATCGGCACCCTGGAAGAGATCATCGAGCTTCTGTCCTGGCGGCGCCTGGACCTGCACCGCAAGCCGATCGTCTTCCACAATCCCGACGGCTTCTGGGATCCGCTGTTCGCCCTGCTGCGGCACACGATCGACCAGGGCCTGACCCCGCCTTCCCTGGCGGACTGCTGGCGGGTGGCGGAAAAAGCCAGCGACATAACGCCCGCCCTACTGGCCTGGCTTGCGGAAACCGGGCAAGAAGACGCGTCTTCAAACGTTCGTTTGTTGACTTAGTTGCGAAATGCAACGCATTATGTCCGGTAGTCGACCTCCCAATGTCGACCTAGGGGATAATAGGAAACAAACATGCGTATCTTCGTGACCGCGCTCGTCGCGGCCTCCGCCCTGTCCACTCTTGGCATGGCGACCAGCGCCTTCGCCGCCGAGGGCGCCGTTCTCAAGCTGCAGGCCCCCAGCAAGGCCCCCACCCTGATCCAGGACGGCGCCATGTGG
Organism: Caulobacter sp. P1_D6; assembly: GCF_056406095.1. Taxonomy (NCBI): domain Bacteria; kingdom Pseudomonadati; phylum Pseudomonadota; class Alphaproteobacteria; order Caulobacterales; family Caulobacteraceae; genus Caulobacter; species Caulobacter sp. P1_D6. Next base: position 92,770 of record NZ_JBFUAW010000001.1, read on the forward strand.
CGCTGCAACGGCGACGTCTGCGCCGCGCCCCAGGTCAAGTCGCTGCCGATCGGCCGCGCCTGCCGCAAGGTGGCCGCCGAACTCGGCGCGATCGCCACCTTCAACTATCGCGGTCAAGAACTGGACGCCGCCGGCGTCGCCGACTGCAACACGGCCGCCAAGCCGTAGATCGACTTCCTCGCACGCCGTGTCGAAACGACGCGGCGTGCGTAACGGCTTGCGCCTCCTCGCCCTGGATCGCCCGCCCGCGCGTCGATTTATCCGCGCCGCACCTCCAGACATGGTAAGGCTCCCCGCAAGGCGCGCAGACGCGCCATCGGCTCGTGCGCCTTCCAGGCGTAACGGCCCGCCACGCGCCAGACATACGGGCGCTCCGCACCGACCCTGAAAAACGACAACCGGTGAGCCTTTCGCCGGACGCAACACGCACCGCCGGGCCAGCGCCCGCTCGCGGTCGCTTGCGTCCCGCCCCGCCGCGCGTCCCGACCTCTCAAAAGGAAAACCATGTCCAAAGGCAGCCGCGAAATCCGCAAGCCCAAGACCGTCAAGCCCAAGGTGATCGCCGCCGCCGCGCCGGTTCTGCAGTCGACCCTGGCGCCGCGCAAGAAATAGGTCCGTCGACGCCCAAGCGGCGTCCAGACCGCCCCGGCGCGTCACGGACCGCCTCAACCCACAGCATTTTTGGCGCGCCACGGCCGCCATCCAGGAGCGTCAGCCTTGATCGCCTATCTCGTCCTTGTTCACCGCTATCCCGAGCAGTTCAAGCGCCTCTTCAAGGCCATTCACGACCCCGCCAACCACTACCTGGTGCATGTCGACAAGAATTCCGGCCCGGCCCTGGAAGCCGACATCCGCGGCTTCCTGGCGGCCTATCCCAACGCCGCGGTGCTGGAGAGCAAGAAGGCCCTGTGGGGCGGCTACAGCCTGGTCGACGCCGAACTGCGCGGCATGGCCAAGCTGCTGGAGATGGGCAAGGACTGGACCCACTTCATCAACCTCAGCGGCCAGGACTTCCCGCTGATGACCCAAAAGCGCATCAAGGCCTTTCTGACCCGCAACAAGGGCCAGGAGTTCATCCGGGTGCTCGACCAGGCCCAGGTCCGTCCCGACACCATGGGCCGGGTGCTGCAATATGTGGAGGAGCTAGGCGGCCGCATCATCGACACCCTGGCCACCCGCCTCTTCCTCGACGGCGCCACGCCCTATATCGGCACCCAGTGGAAGATCGTCAGCCGCACGTTCTGCGACTTCGTCTGTCACGATCCGTCGGTCGAGCGGTACAAGGCGTTCTATCGCAACACCTTCATCGCCGATGAGGGCTTCTTCCAGACCGTGATCATGAACACCATCGCCCATGGCGAGGTGGTCAATGACGACAAGCGGATGATCGACTGGATTGCGGACGGCGACATCAAGCTGCGCCCCCGCACGTTCACGGCCGTCGACGCCGTGTCGCTGACGACCAGCTCGGATCTGTTCGCCCGCAAGTTCGACACCGAGGTCGATAGCGAGATCCTCGACATCCTGGAGGCCCACCTGCGCACCCAGGACGTCGCCAATGTCGATCGGACCCCGGTTCGGGCTCCAGTCCTGGGCGAACTGCTGACCGCCTAGCCAGACGTCGGGCGGACGGGGAACGCCCCGTCCGCCTTCTCGCCTACTTCTTCGAACCCTTCGACGGCTCGGCGACCGGCGGCTTGGGCGTCTGCCTTCCGCCGACCAGCATCCCGCCGATCAGGGCGAAGGACAGCATGGCGTGGTTCATTCTCGATACGTTCATTGGCGGCGTCTCCCAGACTCGCTTGAAAAACCAACAGGCCGTTGGACCAGGAGACGCGCGCGGCTTACAGGGGCTCCCACCCTCCTAGTCGTCAGCGCGTCGTCGACAAGCATGCGCCGAGCGGAACAGGACGCAAGAAAAATCATCCGAACCCTGACGAAATCCGCGTACGGACGAACGGTTCGGAAAGCCCGATTTTCCCCGCTGGAGCAACGGTTCGCGCACGGAGCGCCGCACTTTCCCGCCGGGCGATCTAGTGGATTGTCCGAGATTCCGGCGCGCCGAGCGGCCAGGCTTGCCCGCCGCGCCGATGATCGCGGCGGCGGCGCGCAGCATGGCCTCGTCGATGCGCGCGACCTCGCAGCCGACCAGCTCGGCGGCCATCTCCGGCAGGTCGGCGCACAGCCGCAGCTGACCCGCGATCCGTTGCAGCACAAAGCCTTCCTCGAGGTCCGGATCGTTGGCGACCACGCCCACGACCAGCGAAAGCGCCACCTCCAGCCGGTCCGCCTTGGCCTTGGCCTCGCGCACCTGCTCCAGCAGAAGCTGGGCGCTGGCGTCCATGGCGGTCAGGGTTTCGGCCAAGAGTTGGGCGGTGTTTTCGAGGCGGGCGTCGGTCACGATGAGATCCAGCAAGTTGTCCTGCCGGGTTGAACGGACCCGCGCCCAGGAACAGGGTGAACAAAAGCCAAGACCGCAAAAGAAAAGCCGCCCGCGACGGCGTGTCGCGGGCGGCTCCTGCTCTTTTCGATGCTCGTCCGTAGGCGGTTTAGGCCGCCTTGCCGCTCACGGGGCCGAACGACAGCGATTCGTAGCGCCGCAGATGGTGGTCGACCGAGCCGAACAGGCCTTCGATGATCGAGGCGCGCTTGAAGTAATGGCCGATCGCCAGCTCGTCGGTCATGCCCATGCCGCCGTGGATCTGGATGGCGTTCTGGCCGACGAACTTGCAGGCGCGGCCGATGCGGACCTTGGCGGCCGAGACGGCCTTGGCGCGCTCGGCGTCGCTTTCGTCCAGCTTGATGGTGGCCATGTAGGTCATCGACACGGCCTGCTCGACCTCGATGAACATGTCGACCATCCGGTGCTGCAGCACCTGGAAGTTGGAGATGGCGGTGCCGAACTGCTTGCGCTGCTTGGCGTAGTCCAGGGTGCCTTCGTGCAGCTTGCGCAGCACGCCCACGGCCTCGGCGCCGACGGCGGCGGTAGCCTCGTCCAGCACCTTGTTGACCAGGGGCAGACCGCCGCCCTCTTCGCCGATCAGGGCGTCGGCGGGGATCGAGACGTTCTCGAAATAGACTTCCGAGGCGCGGCCGCCGTCGACCGTCGGATAGTCGCGGGTGACGATGCCCGGCAGGGTCTTGTCGACCAGGAACACCGACACGCCGCCGGTGTCGCGCTGGGCGCCGCCGGTGCGGGCGGTGACCACCAGATGGCTGGCGAACGGCGCGCCGACCACCACGGCCTTGTGGCCGTTCAGGACGTAGCCCGAGCCTTCCTTCTTGGCCGTGGTCTTCAGGTCCTGCCAGGTGTAGCGGCCCTGCGGCTCGGCATAGGCGAAGGCGATGGTGGTCGTGCCGGCCACGATGCCCTCGATCACCGACGCCGCGCCGGCGTAGCCCGAGTGCTTCATGAAGCCGCCGCCGATCACCACGGTGCCGAGGTAGGGCTCGATGACCAGCGCCTTACCGAACTCCTCCATGATGATCATGTTGTCGATGGCGCCGCCGCCCAGGCCGCCCAGCTCCTCGCTGAACGAGGCGCCCAGGATGCCCAGCTCCTCGGCGAAGGCCTTCCAGTAGTCGGCGCGCCAGCCGCTCTCGGAGGCGACGATCTTGCGGCGGGTCTCGAAATCGTACTTGTCCTGCAGGAAGCTCGCGACCGTGTCGCGGACCATCGACTGCTCTTCGGTGAAGTTGAAATCCATCCCAGGTTTCCCGTCTCTGTCTTGCCCCGCGCGGCTCGGCCGGCTTCGGGGTCGCGGTGATCGTGTCGGAAGTCTCGGCGAGCGGCCCGGCCGCCCGCCGTCAGGTTCGGGTCGCTAGAGCCCCAGCACCATCTTGGCGATGATGTTGCGCTGGATCTCGTTGGAGCCGCCGTAGATCGACGTCTTGCGGACGTTGAAATAGGTCGGGGCGGCGCGATGGGCGAAGTCGGGGCCGATCGGGTGGGCGTTGTCGCCGTCCTTGGGGAAGCCCCGGAAATACGGCGCGTCGTAGTGACCGGCGGCTTCCAGGACCAGCTCGGTGATCCGCTGCTGGATCTCGGTGCCCTTGATCTTCAGGACCGAGGATTCCGGACCGGGGCCCTTGCCGGCCGCTTCACCGGCCAGGGTGCGCAGCTCGGTGTATTCCAGGGCGGTCAGGTCGATCTCGAGATCGGCGACCTTGCGCTTGAAGTCCGGGTCGGTCAGCAGCGGCTGGCCGTCGTCGCCCAGCTCGGTCGAGGCGATCTGGCGGATACGCTCGATGCCGCGCTTGGAGCGCGCCACGCCGGCGATGCCCGAACGCTCGTGGGCCAGCAGGAACTTGGCGCAGGTCCAGCCCTTGTTCTCGTCGTAGATGCGGTTCTCGACCGGCACCTTGACGTTCTCGAGCCAGACCTCGTTGACCTCGTGTTCGCCGCCCAGGGTGATGATCGGACGGACCGTGACGCCCGGCGACTTCATGTCGATCAGCAGGAACGAGATGCCTTCCTGGATCTTCGCGACCGGGTCGGTGCGGACCAGGCAGAAGATCCAGTCGCCGTGCTGGGCCAGGGTGGTCCAGGTCTTCTGGCCGTTGACCAGGTAGTATTCCTTGCCGTCGTCGCCGGTGAAGCGCTCGGCCTTGGTCTTGAGGCTGGCCAGGTCCGAACCCGCGCCCGGCTCCGAATAGCCCTGGCTCCACCAGATGTCGCCCGACAGGGTCGGCGGCAGGAAGCGTTCCTTCTGCTCGGGGGTGCCGAAGGTGTAGATCACCGGCCCGACCATGTTGATGCCGAACGGCAGGATCGGCACGCAGTCGGCGCGGGCGGTCTCTTCCGACCAGATGTAGCGCTGCACCGAGGTCCAGCCCGGGCCGCCGTACTTCTCGGGCCAGGCCGGGGCCACCCAACCCTTCTTGGCCAGGGTGCGGTGCCAGGACAGGAAGTCGTCCTTGGCCATTTCCTCGCCCTCCTCCTGCTTTTCACGCAGGCCGGCGGGGTAGTTCTCGGCGATGAAGGCGCGGACCTCGTCGCGGAACGCGACGTCTTCGGGCGAGAAATCGAGGTTCATGGCGGACTCCCGGAAATCGGCCCTCTTCGGGGGCCGTCTTTGACTTTCGGGAGTCACCTTAGAGTTCGAACGAGCGTTTGGAAAGATGACCTTAGCGTCAACGTAAACATTGTTCAGGTGACACCGTTAGAGGCCCTGGCGGACCTCGCAGGCCAGCCGCACCAAGGCCAGGGCGGTGACCCCGCCGACGCCTTCTTCCTCGACGATGTCGAGGGCGATCAGCGGCCGCTTGCCCAGCGCCTCCAGCAGACGGGCGTGGCCCTTGGCGGTTCCGACATGGCCGGCCTGGCAGTGGGCGACAAGGGCCGGGTCGATCGCGTGCAGCACCGCGGCGGCGGCGCAGGCGGCGTAGCCGTCCAGCAGCACCGGGATCTTCTGGACCCGGGCGGCCAGGATCGCGCCGACCAGGGCGGCGGTCTCGCGCCCGCCCAGTTGGCGCAGGGCCTCGAGCGGATCGGACAGGTCGCCCTCGCCTTTCGCGCGGTCCACGGCGGCGGCGATCGGCTCGGGCGCATCGCTCCAGTCGGAGGCCTCGCCGCCGAACAGGGCCAGGGCGATGGCGCCGGCGGCGCGGTCGGTCTCGGCGGCGATCACGCCGGGGATCAGCAGGTCGGGCTGCTTGGCCAGCGCCTCCATGCCGAAGGCCATGGTCGCGGCGCACTCCTTCTCGCTCATCGAGGCCTTGGCGGCCGCGTCGGGCGTCGGGCGGTCGATGGCCAGGTCGAAGGCTTCCAGCCCCGCGCCCTGGACGCCGGCGATGCGGCAGACATTGGCTCCGCCGGCAGCCACGGCCTCAAGGCGTTCGCGAGCATAGCCGCGCGGGCCCACGCCCTGGCGCGCGCCGGCGTAGAGGGCGACGACCGGGCGCAGCACCGCCGGCGGCGTCTTGCCGGTCCAGTCCGTCAGCCAGGCCGAGATCTCGGCCAGGCGGTCGCCGCCCTCGAAACTGGGGGGCGGAGCGGCCGGCGCGTCGGCGGCCAGGCGGCGGATGTCGTCGAAGGGGGAGGCGGCGGGAGAAGAAGAGGTCATGAGGCGCGGACTTAAGCCAGCCCGCGCCCGATGCAAAGCCTGGTCGGTCGATCAGGCCCCGGCGGGACCCGCCGTCGAAGCGGTCGTGACCATGGCCTTGCAGGCCCCGTCGCGCTCGGCGACCAGCGCGTCCTTCTGCGGCCCCTTGGCTCGGTCGCCTTCGCTGCGGGCCGCGCGCTCGGCGGCCTCGGCGCGATCCTGGACCAGCATGTCGCGGCTCTTGCTCTGGACCTTCACGAAGGCCTGCAGCGCCGCGGCGTCGACGGAACCGAGATTGGCGGCCTTGCTGAGGCCCAGGCAGCGCGAGGCGCGCACCAGTTCGCCGTCGCTGATGCGGTCGGCGGCCAGGGCCGGAGCGGCGGCGAAGGCGCAGAGAGCGGCGACCAGCGCCAGGTTCGACATACGCATGGATATCTCCTTGTGAAACGAGGAACGGAGAGGACGTGGTTCACTGGAACAGGACGCCGAAGCGGCCGGTCTTGCGCGGCCGGCCCGGAACGGCGACATACGGGTCATGACCTCGGCCACGCCCTCGAAAGCCCCGGATGGGGAAACGCTGACTTCGGCGCCGCGCCCTCCCCGTCCGATCGCGACGCCTTGCGTCAAGGTCTGCGCGGTGGACGGTCAGAGCGGCTTTTGCCTGGGGTGTCGGCGAACCCTTCCGGAGATCGCCGGCTGGGCCCGGTTGAGCGACGAGGAACGGGCCGCGATCATGGCCGCCCTTCCCCATCGCCCCGATCCGATGGCCAATCTGACGATCGGCCAGGGCTAGCAGGGTCTTAGTTCGACGTGTTGACGGCCGCGCCGGTCGTCGCGCCGCTCAGCCAGGCCGAGCAGGCGCCCGAGCGTTCAGCCAGCAGCTTTTCCTTCTTGGCGCCCTCGGCCTTGTCGCCTTCCTTCTGGGCGCCGGCGATCTTGTTCTTGGCCGAGACACGAACCGGACCCTCGCGGCTGGCGCTCTGGTCCCGCAGGAACGCGTCGATGCTGGCGGTGTCCACCTTGCCGAGACCCTCTGAAGCGGCGAGCCCGCGGCAGCGGGCGGCTTGCAGGAACTCGTAGTTGGTGGCGGAGGCGCCGGCCTGGGCGGCGCCGGCCAGGGCCGAGACGGCGACGACGGTCGCGACGATGATCGTTTTCATGGCTAATTCCCTCGATAAGCACTGAACTTGCGAGAGGTAATTTGCCGCAAAAACTTGCGACCCTTAAGTTAAATCGAAGTCATCTTGAACATTACGCAGATGTAACGATGTTATCGCTAAGTATTACAGTTTTTTAATTTGCCTATCGATTATCGATTAGTTAACTACGAACGGTCGCGCCGGGATCGATTCACCGGTTGAAAACCCATTCGCGACTATTCTCCCCGCAACGGTCGTAGAAACGGCCAGCAAGCCTGTACGGCGGGGTGACTTCGATGCTCAAGTTCGCGACCATCGCGATCGTAGGCGCGCTCTCGGCGGTCGGGGCGGCGAAAGCCGTCGTGTCGCTGGACGATCTGCGTCAGCCCGACCTGCGCGGCCCTGCCCCCGCCGCGGCTTCCGTCGACGACGGCGCCGCCCAGATCGTCAAGGCCGACGACGGCCACTTCTGGGCCGAAGCCAAGGTCGACGGCCGCGCCGTGCGTTTCCTGATCGACACGGGCGCCACCGCCGTCGCCCTCAGCCAGACCGACGCCAAGCGTCTGGGCATCGACACCAAGGCGCTGGACTACAACTACAAGGTCATGACCGCCTCGGGCGAGACCCGCGCGGCTTCGGTAAAACTGGCCAGCGTTTCGGTGGCCGGCGCCCAGGTGCGCGACGTCGAGGCCCTGGTCGTCGAGAAGGGCCTTGAGACTTCGCTGTTGGGCATGAGCTATCTGGGCCGGCTGTCCAGCTTCCAGGCCACGCCCCGCGCCTTGGTCCTGCGCTCCTAAGACTTCCCTTCGGAGCGTGACGGGCGCCGAAACCGGCATCCACTTTCGGCTGTCACGCTCTAGCCCGCGGCCGCTTCCAGCGTCCGGACTTCGCGCGCGTCGACCGCCTGGCGCACGGCCGCCACGGCGCGGTCGACCACCTCCAGCCCAGCGCCGGTCGCGACACCCTCGACCGTCAGGATCCGACGCCAGGCGCGCGCGCCCGGGAGTCCGTGGAACAGACCCAGCATGTGACGGCTCATCGCCGCCAGATGCACGCCCGCCGCCAGCTGGCCGGCCATGTAGGGCTTGTAGAGCTCGACCGCCTCGAAGGCGTCGACATCGGCGACATCCTCGCCGAACACCCGCCGATCAACCTGACCCAGGATGCCCGGCTCGTGATAGGCGGCCCGGCCCAGCATCACGCCGTCGACGTGTTCCAGCTGCTCCAGCGTCACGTCCAGGTCGGGGATGCCGCCGTTGATCACGATGGTCAGGTCCGGGCGCTCGACCTTCAGGCGGTGGACCAGCGGATAGTCCAGCGGCGGCACGTCGCGGTTTTCCTTCGGCGACAGCCCCTTCAGCCACGCCTTGCGGGCATGGACCACGAAGGTGGTGACGCCGGCCTGGGTCGACAGGTCGACCAGCTCGAACAGGGCCTGTTCGGGATCCTGGTCGTCGACGCCGATCCGGCACTTGACCGTCACCGGCACGGACACCGCCGCGGCCATGGCCGCCATGCAGTCGGCCACCAATCGCGGCTCGCGCATCAGGCAGGCGCCGAAGCGGCCGCTCTGCACGCGGTCCGACGGGCAGCCGACGTTCAGATTGATCTCGTCATACCCGTAGTCCTCGCCGATCTTCGCGGCGGCGGCGAGGTCGGCGGGCTCGGACCCGCCCAGTTGCAGCGCCACCGGATGTTGACCGGCGTCGAACCCCAGCAGCTTCTCGCGATCGCCGTTCAGCACCGCGCCGCTGGTCACCATCTCGGAATACAGCAGCGCCCGGCGCGACAGCACCCGATGCAGCGACCGGCAATGCCGATCACTCCAGTCCATCATGGGGGCAACGGAAAGCTTCGTCATAAATACTTGATTTTATTCACAATTTTTATCTGGAATCACGCCTTTGTCGAACTGGGGCCGACTATTGCGCGATTTCAACGAGTTACAGGATTTCGCGTGCAATAACACGCCCGAAATCACCCAACTTAACCGAGCTCGCCGCAGGCGGGCGAAGCTCTCACGGGCTTTCAGCAACGGCCGGTTCCGAAACCGATATCCGGGCAGGTGAACGACGATCGCGATGTTGTCGAAATGGGTCGGATGAGCGCGAACCGTTCGCCGGGCGAAACGGCGAAGGGTTCACGCCCATCCGACTGCCCTCCCCCAAGGGCAAGGCGGGGCGGTCAACAGGTATCGGTCCGCCCGCCAAACACTTCAGGCTCCGCTCTCGCCCGCACCAACCTGTGCCGCGGCGCCAGAACACCTTCCGGCGCCGCCGCGCGGCGCATCGTCAACTCATCCGGCCGACGGCGGGATCAGAATCTCTCCACGCCCCAGCGCGTCGGTGATCATCCGGTTGGCCTTCTCGCATCGGCGTTCGCCGAGGGAAGGATCCCCCACGTTGCTCCACCGGGCCTCGACGCCAAGCTCGCGCGTGTCCGCTTCGGCGGCGGCCAGATCGATCGCGCGTCGGAGCTCGGCCAACCGCCTGTCGGCTCCGGCCATGGTGACCCAGAAGCTTTTGTCCTGCTTTGCCGGCTCCCACACGCTCCCTGCGTCGGCCTCGGATTCAGGCGCGGACAGCGCCTCCCCGGTCCGGATCGGCGCGGCGCCCCCCTCGCCGCCGGTGATGAGGCTCTTGGCGCGGGTCAGGATGGCGCCAAGGCGCTTGAGCGGCGTCGAGCTAGGCAACCGCCCGGACCTTGTGCTCGTGGATCACCGAAGTCGCGAATTCCACGACCCTGTCGGTCAGGCCCGAGATGTCGTCTTCAGCGACGCCGTGATCACGGGCCCAGATTTTTATGGCGTGCCTGACGATGCCCGCGGCGGGATCGGCGGCGAGCGCGCTGGAGAATGAGTCGAGGGCGGTCTGAGGTCCTCTAAGGACAGCTGCGTCGAGAGACATGGCGAGGTTCCAGATGCAACGTGGAGAGATGTTCGGTCGGCGATTTCGTAAGGTAAGGGAAGACGGACCCGACCGATGGGGCAGTCGGGTCCGGAGGCGGCTTAATCGGCCAACGGTGCTTGGCCGAATGCGGTGTAGGTCGTAGCGACACTCCAGCGATGGCGATCGTCAGAGACGTTTTGCAGCCGCTCGACTGTGATCGTCGCGGCCTACGCTCGAAGGATGCCGAAGGGGTCGGCGCGCGGATGTGCGGATTTGCACATCGCCAGAAATAAAGGCGCCAGTTCACCTTGCCGCAGGGGGGCGATCAGGCTCGCGTGAGATTGAAGATCGGGGTCGCCGAAAAGCCTTTGCGTCCCCGGGTCCGCCCGACATAGCCGCAGCGCACGCGGTCGCCGTGGAAGACCGCCAGCGCTCCGGCCAGGGCTTCGCTGACACACGCCGAGCCGGGCGCGACGTCGGGCTCGATACGCGCGGCGACCACCACATGGGCGCCGATCACGGCCAGGGCCTTGGTCAGCGGATTGGTGCTCAGGTGCACCGGCCCGTAGTGCCCGCCGATCCTGAGGCCCAGGCTGCGCGGCAAGCCAAGGGCCCGAAGGTCCAGCGCCCGATGAGCCTCCTGAAGCGCCAGGGCCGCGACGGCGGCGTCGATCGGGTGGTCGAAGACCAGGAACACGCCGTCACCCCAGGTCTCGACGTGGAGCGGCGGCGTGTCGAGACCCGAGACGACCTTGGCCATCTGGCCCATCACGGTTTCGACGAAGGCCGGAATCTGGTCGTCGCGCAGAGCCCCGAACCCCTTCACGTCAGCAAAGAGCATGGCCTTCATGGCTCGTGCGGCCGGTGCGTCAACGTCTCGATCGGACAGCTTGGGCGGGCTGGGCGGCGGCCGCCGAACGGCGATGACCTCCTGCCGGCGACCGCCCTTCGCCCAATAGGCTAGATCCACCGCCACGCCGGCCAGCCCCTTGGTCTCGTGCCCGTCCCAGACCACCACCTGGATCGCCTCGGTCGATAGTGTCTGGGCGCGCAACACCGCGCAGCCCATGGCGATCTGACTGGCGTAGGCGAAGACCTGTTCGTCGCCGACATAGGGATCCTGCGAGGCATAGCGCACGGACGTGGCGCGGGCGAAGCAGTGCTCGAAGCGCTCGACCCAATCGCGCCCGAACGGCGCGACCGACACAGCGACGAATGAGGCAAGATTGACCGGCAGGACCAGATGCAGTTCGGCGCCGGCCTCCAGCAAGGCCTCGGCGAAGACGATGTCGGCGCCGGCGGCCAGGCCGCCGTAGGCAAAGCCGATCCCCTGCTCGCGCACCACGCGGTCGGCCTCGTCACGCAGGTCGCCGTCCAATCCGCCGGTCAGCGCGCCTTCGCGCGAAGCGTTCAGGATGTGGCCGGTGAAATGAGCGCAGACCGGCGGTCGAAACGGGGCCAGCCACGCGGGATCGACGCCGGTCTCACGACACAGCATTTCCAACTGGCGCAGGGTCGAGGCGTGGGCGGCGAAGGCCTGCGGCGCGTAGGAAAGGGCTTCGACCATCGTCGCCCGCGCCGCCTCCATATCGCCGGTCAGGAACCTCGCCTCGGCGCGGCTGGCCGCCGTGTAGTAGGCCGCCTCCCCCGTCAGGCCCCGCGGCGGCGGAACCCGCAAGGCCGCCTGCGCCAAGGCCTCTCCGCCCGCCCGATCACCGGCGACCAGCGTCATGGTCGCGGCGTTGACCGCGCCGTAAAGGCCGCCAAAACGTTGGAAAAGCGCCTGGTAGCGGCGCGTGGAGGCCTTGGCGAACGCCGCCCGGCGCGGCCCGCGCGCGGCCAGGGCGACGTCCTTCAGGAGGCGCGCGCCCAAGGCGATGGCGTCGGGGTCATCTTCAACCCGGTCCAGCCCCAGGCGAACATATTCGGCCCGCGCGAAATCGACGGCTCCGGCCCTAGCCAGGCAAAGGACCGCGGCATGAGCGACGTCGCGCGAAGTCTCCCCGGTTTCCAGCGCGGCGCGGGCGAGATCGTAGGCGGCGAGAATCTCGCCGCGCCGGATCAGCGCGGCGAGCTCGTCCTTGTCGAAGACTTCGGGGTCGATCAGGGAATGTGGCCCGCGCCGTTTTCGATCTTTGGATCCAAAATGATGTTCTGTTTGTGCGAGTCGGTCATGTACAGGCTGTAGATGTATTCGCCGACCCGATTGTCTTCATAGACAAGCGTGAAGCACGTGAAGGGCTTTTGCGGCACGTCGTAAAGCATTTCGATCCAGGTATAGCTGGAGAAGTTGATCCCGAAGTCGTCCGTGAAGACGATCGGACGCTTCTGGAACGTCCAGTCGACTCCGACGAGGTCGTCGCTCAGCCGGAAGACCAGTCGGCTCGGAGCATCAAGTTTCAACGACAGCGGAACCGGATTCTGGGGATCGAGAACGTTCATGAAGTTGATGTTGTCGGCGATGCCGATGACCAATTCGATGATCGGTAGTGACTCTGTCATGTGGAGGCCCCTTGGACGGTGGCGCCAGCTAGAGGCGACTCTCGCCAGAATGCAAGGAAGCCGGGATGGGCGTAGCCCTGCTTTTTCAGGTCGCGCACGATCGCGTCGGCCAGATCGCGCCGCCCCTGGGCGAGATAGGCGCGCGCCAGGACGTCGCGCCCGGCCGGAGAGAGCGATCCACGCCGAGGTGACAAGGCCGAGATCGCCTCCGCCGGTTGCCCCGCCCCCAGGCGCCCCACCCCGTAGAGCACCGCCCGCTCAACCACGGCTTCGCGCGACGCCGGGGCGCGCTGCAGATGATCCAGCAGCGCCAGCGCCAGATTCCGTGTCCGTGCGGGGTCGCCGTCAAGCCGCGCCAGCATGACGCCCTGTTGGTCCAGCCGCCCGTCCAGGTCGGCGCGCCAGGCCTTGGCCTCGTCGCCCGTGCGCAGCTTGGCCAGCATGACCGCGGCCCGGGCGTGGGCGGCGCGCGCCTCGGGCAGTTGGCCCGACCAGGCCGCCAGGTCGACGGCGTCGATTTGCCCGATCAGCAGATATTCCAGCCATCGGGCGTTGGTCGGGTCCAGGGCCGCCAACTTGCGCAGCCCCTCCATGGCCCTGTCCGACCGCGCGCGGGCTTGCGCCGTTCGCCCCAGGTCCAGCTCCAGCCGGGCCAGGGCCAATTGGGCGGCCAGATGACGGGCGACCAGCGGCTTGTCGGCCGCCGCCTTAGCCGAGGCCTGGGCCAGCAGGTTGGCCCCGCTTTCACGCTCGTCATGGGCCTCGCGGAGCCGCCCCAGCTGGACCAGGGAATCGGCCACCCAGGCGTGGGCGTCCACGGCGTCGACCAGGCGGTCCTGGTCGATGGGCGCCCGGGCGCGTTCGGCCTCGAAGGCGGCCAGGGCGGCGCGGAAGGTGGTCAGCGCCTCTTCCGCCCGCCCTTGCTCCAGCAGCAGGGTGCCGAGGTTGCTCTTGGCGTAGGCGACTTCCAGCCGCCAGTCGGCGCGGGCTGGATCGAGCCTGACGAGGGTCTGGGCGAGCTCGCCGTAGCGCTTGAAGCCTCGCTCCGCGCCGACGGCGTTGCCCTGGCGCCATTCCATATAGGCCAGCCAGTAGACGTTCTGCGCCTCGTCGAAGATCCGCTCGCCGTTGTTGGGAGCGCGGGCGGCCAGTTCGTGCGTGGTGGAGGCGGCCTGACCGAAGGCGTCGCGGGCCCCGGCCAGGTCGCCGCGCTGCTCCCGGATGGTGCCCAGCAGCGTCTGGGCCTTGGCGCGCTGGGCCAGCGCCCTGTCGTCGAGCTGATCGGTGCGCGCCTTGCCGTAGTAGGTCAGCACCCTGGCGCCGACGCCGTCCAGGACGTCCAGACGGCCCACCGGCTCCAACTGCTCGCGCAGGTCACCCAGCATGTAGGCCACGAGGGCCTCGGTCTCGTCGCGCTGGTCGCGGGCGACCTGGCGGGACTTCAGGGTGGCGACGGTCATCGCCGCCATGGCCAGGGCCACCACCAGGGCCGCGGTGCTGAAGGCGGCCATCAACCGCATGCCGCGGCGGGCGTCGCGCTGGACCAGCTGGTCGAGGCCGACGTCCAGCAACCGGGCAGCGATCTTCAGCCGCGCAAGGCGCGGTCCGTCGGCGTCACGCCGCAGGTCCACGGCCAGGGGCTCCACGCCGCTCGGCAGGGCCGCCCGCAGGGCTGGCGGCAACACCTCGGCCAGGAGAGCGCTCTTCGGCGTCGCGGGCGTGAGCACGCAGAGAACCTGGCCAAGGCCGTGGTCCCTCAGGAAGTAGGCCACTTCCTGGTCCACCCACCGCGAGCCCGCCCCGGCCGGGGAGCAAAGCACGATCAGCGCGTCGGAGCGGTCCAGCGCATCGCGGATCACCCCGCCCAGATCGGGCGAAGCGCTCAGCTCCTCGCGGTCCCGGAAGATCGGCGTCAGCCGCCGCGTCGACTCCCCGCCGCCGATGGTGGTCAGGCGGCGCGGCGCACGATAGGTCTCCAGCGCGCGATGCAGCCATTCGGCGGCTTTGCGGTCCTGGTGGCTATAGCTGATAAAGGCGCGGTAGCGCGGTCGGCTGTCCATTCGTCGTCCCCAGATCGACTGTGCAGGAGCGTTTTCGATGGCCGTGATTCCTCCTTCGCCTCCGCCCCCTCCGAGCCATACGTCGGTCACGCCGCCGCCGGAAGGCGACTATCGCGCCAACAGGCTGTTCCGCTACATGGCGCGTGACGAGATCGAAGCCTTGGCGCCCCAGATCGAACATCTTCACTATGGCAAGGGCGAACTGATCGTCCAACGACTGGATGAGAACGGCGGCGTTCATCTGCTGCTGAAAGGCGCGCTGTTGGCCAACCAGTACGCTCGGTCGGGCCGCGAGGTCGGCTATCGGCGCATTTCGGCGGGCGGCTATTTCGGGGAGATCTCGGCGATCGACGGACTGCCCCGCTCCGTGAACATCGTGGCGCTGGAAGACGTGCGCGTCGCCCGCCTGCCTCAGTCCTTGATCCTGGATTTGTTCGAGCGCTCGCCCCCCTTCATGCGCGCGATGCTGGAGGACCTGGCAAGCCTGACGCGCTCGCTGACCGACCGGCTGTTCGAGCTGCACGCCGTCTCCGTGGCCTGTCGCGTCGATATCGAGCTTCTGCGCATGGCGGCTTCGGCGGGCGGCGACGGCCGGCAGGCCGTCATCCACCCCTGCCCCACCCATGCCGAACTGGCCGTGCTGGTTGGCAGCCAGCGCGAACCGGTGACGCGTGAACTGAACCGCCTGGCCGGTCTCAAGATCGTCTCCCAGGCCGGCCGCACGCTACGGATCCTCGACCTGCCGGCCCTGGCCGACGAGATCGAGCGCATCGGCGGAGAGGTTTAGTCGCGACCATAGCGACACTCGGCCACCGAGAAACGAGCCCGCGCCAATCGTGCGATTGTGAGACGCTCCTGTCGTCACTGGCTGCTTTCACACGCGGCCGATTTCCCGAGCTCGGCGCTGACGAGCCGGCAAAGGCCTAGCGCCTTTCGCAGAGCTCTTTCGCTCGCGGACCTATTTCCCGCCCCGCCCCACCAGCGCCGCATCGCGATTGTTCGCCAAAAACACGTAGACGTGCATATTTTCACATTGCACGTTTCTGGTGTGTGAGAAGTTCATGCTGATAGAGACTGCAATGACAACCTCATCCTAGATAAATACGAAGGGGCGTCACCATGCCTTTTGCAGCTACTGACGCCAAATTCTCGCAATTCGTGGTCCATAACGGCGTGCTGATTTGCTTCAGTTACGTGAAAACCGCCATCAACACCACGGAAAATAGGATCGCTTACTCGATACTTCGAGTCGACGAGCCTGGACACAACACCGATGACCTCTGGAGCGACTTCGAACTCGTGAACTTTCCGACCGCGATCCGTCCGGTCGGCATGCAGCTGATCGCGCTGAAAGCGGGCGACACGAATTTCGCCGCGGCCGACACGCCGTTCCAGGTCATCACCGACACCCAGTATATTTACCTGTTCAGACAATCGACGTCGAACACCTTGCTGGTTGATCGTTTCGTCTTGGACGAAGTGTTGATGAAGCTCGATTTCGCCTGGGAGGTCCGCTACCGGCGCAGCCAGAAGATCGACCTGCCCGCCGACCGCAAGGACACCTTCGGCACCACCAACATGAACGGCGAGCGGTTCGTCGAACCGACCACCGAGCTGACGATGATCGGCAACCTGCAGGCGGGCGGCTTCGGTGCGCAGGTGCTGCCAACCGACGTCGCCGGGGTCGAGCGCTGGCTGATCCTGGCCTGGAACAGCGTGACCAAGGCGATCGACAACTGGTCGCTGCTGCGCTCGGAAAACGGCCTGTTCGATCTGACGGACTCGATCGATCCGAAGACCAAGCAGGTCACGGCCAGCGCCAGCTACACCCCACCGTCCGGCCTGACCTTCGCCAGCGGCCCGGCCATGCTGACCTATCAGCGGCAGGAGTGGCTGGAGGACGACAAGGGCGTGCACCGGCTCTACGGCCGCAGCACCCGGGTGATGGTCGCCACCCCCACCCTGCCGGACAACAAGACCGCCATCCTCGACTTCGCGGTGGGCAAGAACGGCCGCATCGCAGGAGTCACCGGCGTGCTGCCGATCGCCTCGGCCCCGACCCCGACCACGGCCCTCAGCTTCAACGGCGCCCACCAGACGCAGGTGACGGTCGGAGCCTTGACGGGCGCCTCGGCCACGACGGCCACGTTCGAGTGCTGGGTGCGCGCCAGCCAGGGCGGAACGGGCGTCGTCCCGATCTTCCAGAGCACCTCCAGCCCGATGACCGTCCTGCTGGCCACCCAGAACGGCGCGCCGGTGTTCTCGGCCGGCGGCGCCAGCGTCGGCGGCCCGCAGCTCGAGGTCGGCCAATGGACCCACCTGGCCGGCGTGCGCGACGCCTCGGGCGTCACGCTCTACGTCAACGGCCAGCCTTACACCGCGAGCGTCACCCTGACCGCGCCCACCGCGCCGACCGCCGGCTACCGGTTCGGCGGGGCCGGCGGCTTCGCCGGCGATCTGCAGGAGGCCCGACTGTGGAACACGGCCCGCACGCACGCCGACATCCTGGCGCACATGACCGGCGTGATCGCCAGCAACGACCCGTCGTGGAGCAGCCTGATCGGATACTGGCGGATGATCGAGCCGGGCGAGTCCGCTCGCCTGACCACCATGGCCAACACCGCCGGCACCGGCACGGCCGGCGACGGCGTCCTATCGGGCGCCTACTGGACGCCCAGCACCGCCCCCACAGCGCCGTCGATGACGCCGGTGGCCTGGGACGCCGACAATCTTGACGTCTCCACCTGCCTGCTCGACTTCGCGCTCAGCAGCATCAGCCCCAGCCTGATCGCGGCCAGCGACGGCAGCCTGCGCCTCTACCAGCAACAGGCCGGCGGCAAGAACCTGACCGCGGCCCACTTCAGCACCCTTCAGGCGCGCGCCCGCTATTCCGTGCCCTGGACCTCGACCGCCGCCCAGACCGCGGACAACCAAACGGGCCTGCTGCATTTCCTGGCCCGCACGCCCGGCACGGGGATGGTCAACCCGGCCGTCAGCCCCGCCTATGTGCAGATCACGCCCAATCCGATCGTCTCGGGCAAGACCCCGACCGGCACCGTCACGTTCACCAGCAACACCGGCATTGTCGAGGTCTGGCCGCAGGTGCCGCTGGAGATCGCCACCTGCGCTCAGGTGATCAACGGCGAAGCGCTGCAGACCAGCACCGACCCGGTCGCCATCGGCATCGGCGCGCTGATGTACGACTACACCGCCGTCACCCTGACCCAGGGCCCGGTGCAGAAGGGCGTCGCCCCGGCTCCGGGCTTGGGCTCCAACATCTTCAGCGTCCTGCCCGACGCCCTGCCCACCAACGGCTATCCCGGGATCGTGTCCGGCACTTCGGGCGGCGCGGCGCCGCTGCCGATCCTGACCCGGGCTGGGGTCGACGCCTGGTGGACCCCCGCCACCCCGCCCTCGGCCCTGACGGTCGCCGACCAGGGCTCGGTCGGCATCCTCGACGCCACCCAGATGCAGACCTATCTGGGTCCGCTGCAGATGACGCGCGACCTGACGATGGAGGCTTGGCTGTCGCCGAGCGCGCTCACGCCCAACACCCAGTCGACGGTCCTGATCTTCAACAACACCACCCACAAGTGCAATTACCTGCTGGCGCTGGATCCGGACGGCAAGCTGTTCGCCGGCAACGACCTGAAAATGGTGCGCGCCACCGGCTCCGCCCTGGCGTTGAACACCTGGACCCACGTTGCCGCCAGCTACGTGACCGACTTCGGGGTCATGCTGAGCGGCACCAAGTACATGGACGCCGGCGCCGACACGACGCTCGACACCCCCGAGGCTCTGACCATCGAAGGCTGGGTCAAGCTCGACAGCACGGGCGCCCGGCAGACGATCGCCGCCAAGGCCGACGACACCGGCCAGACCTGGGCGCTGTATGTCGACGCCTCGGGCAAGCCGACCTTCGACGTCACCTGCGTTCCCGACACCGGCGGCGCGGTCAGCAGCGTATCGGGCGGCTCGCTGCCCGTCGGCAGCTGGAAGCACGTGGCCGGCGTCTACGACGTGGCCTACAAGCGCCAGACCGTGGTGCAGTTCAACGCCGCCTCGGGCAGCAACATCGTCATCCCGGCCCTGACGCATCCGGTCAGCCAGTCGGCGACGGTCGAGGCCTGGGTCCAGATCACCGACCAGGCGGTGGCGACCGCCACCCAGATCCTGTTCGCCAGCACCAACGGCTCCGATCCGGTTCCGCTGTCGCTTTATCTGAACAGCAACGTCCCCTCGTTCGACGCCAACACCGGAACCGTCGCGGGGATCACCGCCCTGCGGGTCGGCGACTGGACCCATCTGGCCGGCGTTTTCGACGCCACGAGCGGAAACCTGTCCCTCTACATCAACGGCCAGCTGGCCAATTCGGCCACGGGCGGCGGCACGCCGTCAGGCCCGCCGATCACCAGCGGCGCGGCCTACCGCATGGGCGCCCCGGCCGGTCAGAGCGCGTTCGGCGGCCTGATGAACGAGGTCCGGCTCTGGAACCGCGCCCTGACCACCGACGACGTGCGTCAGAACATGATGACCCAGCTGAACGGCGGCGAGCGCGGCCTGGTCGGCTACTGGCCGCTGAGCGACCGCTACGGCACGACCGTGATGGACCTGGCCGGCAATAGCACCGGCCAGATCAACAACGCCGGCTTTGTGCAGTCCGACAAGGGCTTCTTCAACCACCGCCTGCTCGTCGATGGGGTCGAGGTCGCGTACGCCCAGGTCACCGCCGCCCCGGCCCTCGCGGAGACCCCGCTCAGCCTGGGGGCCAACAACAAGGCCGACTTCCTGCAGGCCACGATCGACGATGTGCGCCTGTGGAAGGTGGGCCGGCTGGACTGGCAGATCGACGAGTATCGCCAGCTGCCCGTACCGCGCGATTCCGAGGGGCTGATCAGCGAATGGGAGTTTTCGACCGGCTCGGGCCGGGTCGGCTTCGACTCCAAGAGCGACAACAACGCCATCTTCCTCGACGCCCGCAGCAAGATGACCGACGCGGTCGCCGACCTGCTGTGGACCCCCACCACCTTCCGAGCCGGCTGGCGGCTGTTCATCAACGGCCAGGAGACCGCCAGCCAGGCGTTCGCTCCGCCCGTCCCGTTCGTCGCCGGCCAATGCCAGATCGGCGCGACCCAGATCAATGTCGGGGTCGGGGCCTTCTACACCGGCTCGATCGCCGAGGCGCGCCTGTGGAGCCAGGCGCGGACCGCCGAGCAGATCCGCGACACGATGTATGAGCCTCTGACCGGCTCCGAGGATCGACTCACCGGCTATTGGCCGATGAACGACGGCTCGGGCCAGGTGATCGCCGACCGCACGGGCGGCGGCGGCGACGGGCTCTGGCTGGGCCTGGACGACGCGGTGTGGATCAACTCCACCGCCCCGATCGGCATCGAGGCGCCCCAGGTGCTCAGCATCCCCGGCGGCGTGTCGCGGACCGCCTACCAGGCGACCACGGACTACACCCCGGCCGCCGCCGATTATTCGGACGTCGAGCTCGACGCGGAAGGCGTCGATGTTGCGGTGATGAAGCGCGCCTACGCCTGGGTCTCCGGCGGGACGGTCAATGCCGTGACCGGCTACAAGGTCGGCGACCTCGTGATGCAGTACGTGGGCCAGGTTCAGACCAAGCCCACCCTGATCGGCTACATCGAAGGCGCGCCGCCGCTGCCCAGCGAGAACCTGACGGTCGACAGCCCGATCTCGCCCTACAAGTACCTGGCGGCCAGCACGATCACCCTGACCGAGTCCGACAACACCACCGTGTCGTACTCAGCCGAGCGCGACCTTGGCCAGAACTTCGTCATGGACTTCAAGGCGGGGCTGGGGATCGAGTGGGACTTCCGCGCCGGCGTCCTCGTCCAGTCGCTGCTCGTCCGCGGCGCGGTCAAGGCCGGTGTCCACGGCACCGATGACAAGGCGCTGTCGACCCTGACCCAGGCCAACCTCTCGACCTCGACCAACACGGTGATGGCCAAGACCATCGAGGTGTTCGGCGCCTGGCAAACCAACACCTACAACTTCGACACGCTGGTCACCCGCATCTACATCCCCAACAACATGGGCTACGCCCTGGTCAAGTCGGGGACGGCCGACAACTACGCCCTGCGACTGAAAACCACCGGCGCGGTGGTCAACTACTCGCTGCGGCCCAATCCGGACATCCCGGAAGACACCAACATCATCATGTTCAAGATCAACCCGCTCTATGTGAAGAACGGGACCCTGGACGGCTATGTCGGTTTCCAGACGGACAAGGACTACTCGTTCCTGACCGGCGGCGAGCGGGGCAGCTATTTTAAGCCTATCGAGGCCTACGCTCTCAAGCAGCAGATCGAGCGCGCGCAGCACCAGGCCCTGGCCGCCTACGACCAGTTCGACGCCACGAGCCTGGGCCGACGCTTCCAGGAACATCTGCTCAACTTCTCCTCGCCCATTCCCTCGGGCGGGTATGACATCGGCGACTCGTCCACCGACCTGACCGCGGCCTTGCTGCAGGTGAAGAAGGGCGCGCCGACCGACTCCAACGCCTGGAAGGAGCGCCTGGCCCGCCGAGACATGGTCAACACCTATGTCTGGAACTCGGACGGCGGCCTTTATAGCGAGGAAGAACAGTTCTCGGCCGTGCATGAAGAGAGTCTGGGCGGTTCGTACCAGATGACCAGCCTGCTGGGCGGCTACGCCGAGGTCAATGTGAGCACGGGTCCCCAGGTCAGCCTGGACGCGCTGAGCGGCTCGATCGTCCGCACCAAGGCGATGAAGCAGAAGACCGAGGGCCAGTCCTTCGGCCTGTCGGTGACCATGCCGGGCGAAGGCTTCCTCAACAAGCGCGCGCCCCAGGTCGCCATGGCCCCCGGCGAATATCCGGTGACCTACGCGGACGCCTCCTGCCCCGGCAAGGTCAACCAGTATCGCTTCATGACCTTCTACCTGGCGCCCAAGAAGTCGAACTTCGAGACCTTCTGGAGCAAGGTGGTCGATCCCAACTGGCTGAACCGCCAGGGCGCCTATGTCGGCACCGACGATCCGGACGCCTTCGCCCTGCGCCAGGCCAAGGCCAATCCCAACGCCGTCTGGCGGGTGCTGCACCGCGTCACCTACGTCAACCGGGTGCCCGGCCTGTCGGGCGACGCCGAGACCCTGCCGCCGAACGTGCGGCGTCCCGACGACCAGAGCATCAGCCAGAACATCTGGCTGATCGACAGCCTGCCCGTGCCCGTCGAGGACCCGACGCCCCTGGGGACGATCTACCAGGAACTGCAGCCCTTCCTGACCGGCCTGGAAGCCAATCCGCTCTGGGGAAGCCTGCTGACCGCTCAGCAAGTCACGGTCGCCTCGGACATCATGGAATACATGCGCGGCGTCTACCAAGTTCCGCGATGAATACTGTCGCCCGCATGGATATCGGCCCCGACATCCCGCCGCGGCCGCTTTAGAAAAGGGTGGTCAAATGACCTTGGAACTTTGTCCAAACAACTACTGCGGCAACAACAAGAACCTAATCGATGGCGATTGCCATGACCTGGACTACCAGGCCGGCAATAAGATCGTCATCCAGAAGGACGGCATGCCGCGCTGCTACTGCGTCTGTTCGTGCCTGGCGGTGGACACGCCGATCGGCGCGCCCGGCGGGCCGATCAAGGTGCAGGACATCGTCGCCGACCAGACCAAGATCTACGCGGCCGGTCGGGATATGAAATTCACCGAGTACCTCGTCACCCAGGCCTCGAAATCGGCGCCGGGGGTGACGGAGCACACCATCTACCTGCACTACGCCCTGAGCGACAAAACCGAGCAGGAGCTGGTGGTCAGCCGCGACCACGTGTTCATCCTGAGCACGGGCGAACTGATACGGGCCGACATGCTGCAGCTCACCGACCAGTTGGTCGACGCGCAAGCCAATCCCGTACAGCTGCTGGAGATTCTGTGGGGAAGCTATGACGGCATCTTCTACGAATTCGCCACCAAGATGGAGCCGCCGGACGCCAACCTGACCGGCCACCTGGTGCTGACCAACGGCGTGGTCTCCGGCGACTTCGCCGTCCAGGCCTTCGTCAACATGACGGTTCCGGCCCACTCGCCTTCCGCCGCGCGAACCACCGCCCTGAACGTGGCCCCGCCGCGTCCGGTCGTCGGCTCCGCCGAATGGCGCGTGCTGCACGCCCCGGCGACGACTCCGGCCGAACCCAAGCAGGTCAATTCGGGCGAGTTCATCCACGCGCCGGCCAAGAAGATCGAGGTTCCGGCCCACGCCAGCTCGTTCCTGCCGCCGCTGCAGGCCGCGTTCCTGGAGCTGTTCGCGCCCAAGCGTGACTACAACGACCCCTATTACGAGCAGATGGGCCAATACCTGGAGACGTTCTTCTCGGCCTGGTATCCGGACGTAAACTACCAGTTCGACTGGTACAGCGACGAGGTCAATGCTCACTCGTGGGTGGCGACCGACGGCGCCAAGAACGTGCTGCTGGTCGGCGGCCTGCTGCGGATCGTCGGCTTCGACTTCGAGGGCGTGGCCCTGGCCATCGCCCACGAGCTGGGTCACCTCTACGGCGAGCCGGACGGCTCCAATCACGGCGTCACCTGCGAGGGCGAAGCCGACTACTGGGGCGCCAAGATCGTGCTGCGCAAGGTGTGGTTCGGCGAGTACTACCTCGACAACACCACCAAGGCGATCGAGCAGATCAAGACCCTGTTCGGCTACCTGCTGTTCGGCAAGGCGGCCGATCGCCCGCCGACCACGGAAAACGACCGGCGCGGCAACGCCTACCCGTCGATCTCGTGCCGGCTCGACACCTACAAGGCCGCCCTGGCGCTGGATCCCAAGCCGGCTTGCGCCGACTGCGAGATCGTCAAGGCCTAGACCGTCCTGGCCGAAAGGCGTCCCGGGGGACTTCCCCCGGGGCGCCCGACGCGTGACGCAACCCCGGCCGCACGGCCGCCACACCCGAGGATCGCCGTCATGACGACCGCCGAAATGACTCTGGAAGCGCCGTTCGAATCCCGCGGCGAGGCCGATCCCGAAACCCTGCGCCGCGACTACGCCCAACTGCTGGGCGTCGAGGAGCCCATCTCCGAGGCCGCCCTGTGGGCCATCGCCGAGGATCCCAGCTATGCGCGCCGCCTGTTCGCCTGCCGTTCGGCGCCGCAGATGATGACCCTGATGCTGCAGAACCCGCCGGCCCCGGCCCGCGTTCAGTCCGCGGCGGAGCTGATCGCCACGGCCTCCACCGCCCTGGCCCGCTGGGCTGGAGCCGGTTTCTCCGTTCTCGCCGAGGACGAGATCGAGCGGCGCCTGGACGCCTGCCTGGCCTGCCCCAATCTCTCGGCGCCCCGCTCGATGCTGCAGAAGTTGGCCGGCCTGGCCGCGGCGGACGGCCGGGTCTGTGGCCTGTGCGGCTGCAACGTCGCGCGCAAGGCGCGGATGAGCACCGAGCGCTGCCCCGGCGCGGCGCCTGACGACGCTTCGGTCAATCGCTGGGGTCAGCCCCTGTCCGCCGCGGCGCTCGCCTAGGCCCGGTCACGCTCAGGTCGATCGCCGGCCGAGGCCGTCACGGCGATCTTGATGATCGACTGGCCGGTCGCTGGTCGTCGCATGGGATCAGTCCTTGGCCGGGTGGGTCAGATAGGCCTCGCCCTGTTTGCGGACGACGCGGATCAGCGTGCCGATCGAGTGGTCGACGTCCAGCAGGTGCAGGCCCCAGGAGGTGTCCACGCCCGTGCGGCGGATGATCTGGCCGCCCAGTTCGTCGGTGCGCGGATCGCTCGGGTCCGCGTTCACGTGCAGGGCCAGGTAGTCGAAGTCGCCGTTCTCGACGCATTTGGTGGAGATCAGGCCGGGCGTCTTGACGAAGAAGGTCCCGATCGGACGCATGGGCCGCACCCACTCCGGCGGGATGTCGCCGCCCGAGCCGTTCAGGAAGCCCTTGGTGATGAAGTAGGACTCCGGCTCGCCCTTGCCGCCGGACAGGCTGGCCGGGTTGACGCAGGCGGCGCGCAGGCCGTCGCGGGCCTTGCCGAAGCGCGACGTCGCCGGCGGCGGCACGCGATCTCGGAACGTGACGTAGCTGATCACGCAGCCGACCTGGGCCGCGGCGCGGCACAGCGGGACCGACTTGAACGTGCCGCCGACGTCCTTGCCCGGCGGGACCATGACCAGTCCGCCCAGCAGCAAGGCCGAGACCAACTTCTGCTGGATCGGCTTTCCGTCGATTTCCTCGGCGATCAGCTTGGTCAGCATGACCGTGCCCTGGCTGTGGCCGATCAGGACGACGCCCCTCCTCTTGTTATCGGCGCCCTTGTTCTCGTGGGCCAGGTACCAGTTCCAGGCGTCGACCACGTCCGAATAGCCGCCGAAGCCGGGAGGCGGCTGATCGCCCACCGGCTTTGGCCCGCCGCCGGGATAGCGCAGGCGGCGAAGCGTGCCTTGGCGGTACATCGGCGCGAACTGGCGGCAGACCGAACCGAACCGGGCGAACTGCACCTTTACGTCGTCCCACTCGGCCGCGTCGGGCGAGAAGTCCGAGATCCAGCCGGCGTCGTTGGAGACGGTGGGATAGACGAAGAAGCAGTCGATCTTCGGGTCCTTGGCCGCGACGTAGCGCTCGAGCGTCATCCTGCCGCTGGGCGCGATCACCGTGGCGTCGAGATCGACCTTGCAGCGGTTGTCCTGGAGATCGGGCCGGCACAGCCACAGCGCCGGGTCGGCGTAGTCGGGATGCTGGACGGTCGGGTCCGGCGCCTGGGCCAGCGCGACGCCGTGGGCGGCGACCAGCGCCGCCAGACCCAACAGCCCCCGGATCACATTGGACGGAGCCTTCATCGGTAACGTCTCCCCCGAACGAGCGTCGTGTCGCGCTCTTGAAAAAGGAAGGGGCGCCGAAGCGCCCCTTTGATCACAGCACTTCGAACAGTCCCGCCGCGCCCATGCCGCCGCCGACGCACATGGTGACGACCACGTGCCGCGCGCCGCGACGCTTGCCTTCCAGCAGGGCGTGACCGACCATGCGGGCGCCCGACATGCCGTAGGGATGGCCCATGGCGATGGCGCCGCCGTTGACGTTCAGCCGCTCGTCCGGGATGCCCAGGCGGTCGCGGCAATAGAGCACCTGGCAGGCGAAGGCCTCGTTCAGCTCCCACAGCCCGATGTCGTCGATCGACAGGTCGAAGCGCTCCAGCAGGCGCGGGATGGCGAAGACCGGGCCGATGCCCATCTCGTCGGGCCTGGTGCCGGCGACCGACATGCCGACATAGCGGCCCAGCGGCTCCAGGCCGCGCCTGGCGGCGAGGCCCGCCTCCATCACCACGCAGGCCGAGGCGCCGTCGGAAAGCTGGCTGGCGTTGCCGGCCGTGACCACGCCGTCCGCCCGCACGACCTTCAGGGCGGCAAGGCCCTCCAGGGTGGTCTCCGGCCGCACGCCTTCGTCGCGATCCAGGGTCACCTCGCGGAACGAGACGGCCTGGGTCGCCTTGTCGACGACCTTCATGGTCGCCGTCACCGGGATGATCTCGGCGTCGAGTCGGCCCGTGGCCTGGGCGGCGGCGGCGCGATACTGCGAGGCCAGGGCGTAGAGATCGCAGGCCTCCCGGGAGATCCCGTAGCGGGCGGCGACCACCTCGGCGGTGTCCAGCATCGGCATGTAGGCGTCGGGCTGCAGGGCCACGAGGCCCGGGTCCGGATCGACGCGCATCTGCGGCGTCTGGACCATCGAGATCGACTCGACGCCGCCGGCCACGATGACGTCCATCCGGTCGACGATCACCTGCTTGGCGGCCGTGGCGATGGTCATCAGGCCCGAAGAGCACTGGCGGTCCATGGTCATGCCCGGCACGGTGACCG
Source organism: Caulobacter sp. P1_D6 (assembly GCF_056406095.1). Taxonomy (NCBI): domain Bacteria; kingdom Pseudomonadati; phylum Pseudomonadota; class Alphaproteobacteria; order Caulobacterales; family Caulobacteraceae; genus Caulobacter; species Caulobacter sp. P1_D6. Next base: position 119,239 of record NZ_JBFUAW010000001.1, read on the forward strand.
GAAAGCCCGCGCGCAGGGCCGCCATGCGGCCGATGGTGTGCTGCACGCCCTGGGGCAGCGAACAGCCCAGGATGCAGTCCTCGATCTCGTCGGGCGCCACGCCGGCCCGCTCGACGGCGGCGGTCAGGGCGTGGGCCGCCAGGGTCGGCGACGGGGTGTCGTTGAAGGCCCCGCGATAGGCGCGGCCGATCGGGGTGCGCGCCGTGGAGACGATGACGGCGTCGCGCATCACGAGCGCGCCCCCACCGCCTTGACCATCAGCCCGGCGCTGGCGACTTCGCGTTCGGCCTGGGTGAAGCCGTAGGCCGGGACGATCTCGCCGGCGCGGTCGGAGAGCGCGTCCCACTGGCGGATCACCTGCTCGCCGGCGTCGTCGGCGGCGCCGATGTAGCGGCCGTCGGTCAGGGTGACGTTGGCCGTCGCGAAGTGGCCGGCCCCGGCGCACAGGATGGCGCGGGTCGGGGCGTCGTCATGGACCAGGGCCAGCAGGCCGGGACTGACGAAGGCCGGGTTCAGGCGTTGCAGGCTCTCCTCGGACAGCACGCCCTCGGTCATGCCGGTCGCCGCCGTCGGGGCCAGGCAGTTGACCCGCACGTTGTACTTCTCGCCCTCGATGGCCAGGGTCTGCATCAGACCGACCAGGGCCATCTTGGCCGCGCCGTAGTTGGCCTGGCCAAAATTGCCGTAGAGGCCCGAGGACGAGGTCGTCATCACGATGCGGCCGTAGCCCTGCTCGCGCATCGTCTCCCAGACGGCCTTGGCGCAGACCGCCGCGCCCATCAGATGGACGTCGACCACCAGGCGGAAGTCGTCGAGGCTCATCTTGGCGAAGCTCTTGTCGCGCAGGATGCCGGCGTTGCTGATCAGGATGTCGATCCGACCCCAGTGATCCTTGGCCCGCGCGACCATCGCGCCGACCGCGGCCTCGTCGGTCACCGAGGCGGCGGCGGCGATCGCCTCGCCCCCGGCGGCGACGATCTCGGCGGCCACGCGATCGGCGGCTTCCTGGGTCAGGTCGTTGACCACCACCTTGGCGCCCTGGCCGGCCAGGTACAGCGCATGGGCGCGGCCCAGCCCCCCGCCAGCCCCGGTGACGATCGCGACGCGTCCTTGCAGCAACATCGAATTTCTCCTGACCCCGACTTGGCGAACTCGCGTTCGCATTCATTTATTCTAACGTTAGTGAATATCCTTGGCGAGACGCCTTCGCAAGTGCGAAGGCCGTGTCGTCACCCGCCGCCGTACTCCGAGCGCAGCCGAATCTTGTCGATCTTGCCGGTGGCCGCCAAAGGCATGCGCGGCAGGCGATAGACGGCGTCCGGAATCCACCACGGGGCCACGCGGCCGCGCAGGCAGGCCAGCAGGATCTCGTCGCTGACCTCGGCTTGCATCTCGACCAGCAGGATCGGCCGCTCGCCCCATTTGGGATCGGACCGGCCGATGACGGCGGCGAGGGAGACCTCGGGCAGCGCCCCGACCACCGCTTCGATCTCGGCGGGATTGATCCATTCGCCGCCGGACTTGATCAGGTCCTTGGCCCGGCCGGTGATCATCAGGTTGCCCTCGGCGTCGATGCGCGCCAGGTCGCCGGTCGGGAACCAGCCGTCGGCGTCGGTCGCCGACGCGTCGTGGCCGAAATAGCGCTCGACCACAGCCGCTCCGCGCACCCGCAGATGGCCCTCGACGTCGCGCTGCTGCGGCAGGGGCGTGCCGTCAGCGTCGGTCAGCAGAAGGTCCACGCCGATGGCCGGACGGCCCGAGAGCGCCGCCTGGGACGGCGCGCTGAGCGGCGCCACCGTTCCGGACGGCGACAGCTCGGTCATGCCCCAGCTGGTCTGCACCCGCACGCCCAGGCGCTGCTCGATGCGCTCCATCAGGGCCGGCGGCATCGGCGCGCCGCCGACGATGATGCGCTTGAGCGACGGCAGCTCGCCGCCGGTCGCCTCCAGGTGCTCGACCAGGCCCAGCCAGACGGTCGGCACGCCGACGCCGATGGTGACGTCCTCGGCGGCGATCAGGCGGGCCAAGCTGGCGCCGTCGGCCAGGCGCCCTGGCAAGACCAGCTTCGCGCCGACAGCCGGGGCGGCGAACGGCAGGCCCCAGGCGTTGGCGTGGAACATCGGCACCACCGCCAGGACGCTGTCCGCGCCGGAGATCGCCATCACGTCGGCCTGCAGCGCCCGCAGGGTGTGCAGGAAGCTGGAGCGGTGGGTGTAGGTCACCCCCTTGGGCGCGCCGGTGGTGCCGGAGGTGAAGCACAGGCCGCAAGGCGCGGTCTCGTCGAACGCGCCCCAGACCACCTCGCCGGTCGCCTGGGCCAGCAGCGTTTCCAGCAGGACGGCCGAGCGCCCGCCGGGGCCCTGCGGAACCGCCTCGCCCACGGCGTCGATGATCAGCAGGTGCTGGACCCCGGGAACGCGCTCCAGGATCTGGCCGGCCAGCAGCGCGAGATCGGCTGAGGCGATCAGGATGCGGGCCCGCGACTGGACGATCATCGCCGCCAGATGGTCGGCGGTCAGGCGTGGATTGAGCGTGTGGCAGACCGCGCCCATGCCCATGATCCCGTACCAGACCTCGACATGGGCCTGGCTGTTCCAGGCCAGGGTCGCCACGTGGTCGCCGACGCCGACGCCCAGGTCGATCAGGGCCGCCGACGCCCGCCGGCTGCGGACCATCAGGTCCGCATAGCTGATCCGATCGATCTGGCCGCCCTCGCGCGCGGTCACGACCTGGGCGTCGGGACGCCATTTGGCCGCGTGCTCCAGGAACTTGTCGAGCGTCAACGCGAATGTCTGCATCTCACCGTCGATCATCGGCACTCTACTCATCGGCGCTCTGCTCACCGGCATTGGGGAACCGCGGCCGGAAGCGGCGGCGCGATGACGCCGACGTTCCAGTTCCACGGGGTGTCGCCCTGCGCCCGGCGGCGGCACATGACGGTTTCGTTCAGGTCGTACATGCCGGGCCGCACGTGCGCGGCCGGCTGCGGCCCCTCGCCGAAGAGCATGTAGGCGCGGTCGCTCGCGTAGGGCTTCCAGGCGGGCTCGCCGGCCGCCTTGGGGACGCCGTCGCGGGCGAACGAGGCCCAGTAGCCGATCATGGCCGCCGACAACTTGGCCTCGGCGGGCGTGTCCGGGTTCTTCGGCCAGGCCGGCGGGGTCGTCTTGGCCGTGCCGAAGACGTACGGGATCTCGCTGGCGTGGAAGGCGTGCAGGCCCGCCGCGTCCGCCGCCGGATAGCCGTGGTCGAACAGGTAGAGATAGCCCGGCGCGCCGGCGGCGGTCTGCTTGGCGACCAGCCGTTCGGCGGTCCAACCGTAGAGCGCGTCGCGCGGCGCCAACTGCGCGCTCTCGGGCACGTCGCTGGACGGATAGAGTTTCAGGAAGTCGTCGGCCAGGTCGCCGTAGCGCTTGCGGATCTCGGCCTCGTAGGCGGCCGCGTCGGCGGGCGGCGGCGGGGCCAGGAACCGCAGCGAGCGGATCTCGCCGCTGTTGAAGCCGGCCAGGATCGGCACGCGGGCCTGCTCGCCGCGATCGAACGCATCGACCAGCTGGGCTGGCAGCACCTTGCCGTCGATCGCCCCGAAGGTCTGGAAGCCCGCCGTCAGGGCCGAGGTCGTCAGCGTTTCGGCATCCATGGCCCGCAGCTCGGCCAGGCTCTTTGCCCCCAGCTTGGCGGCCGTCGCCGCGCCCATGGCCTCGGCCGGCACGTGACCGAACTTCGGCTCGCTCAGGCTGGGCGTCGAGACCATGTAGGCGCTCTGGGCGATCACCTTGTGGAACAGCCCGCGGGCCGGCGGCGAGGCCATCAGGTACATGACGCTGAGCCCGCCGGCCGACTCCCCGGCGATGGTGACGTTCTTCGGATCGCCCCCGAAGGCGGCGATGTTGTTCTGGACCCAGCGCAGGGCGGCGATCTGGTCGAGCAGGCCGTAGTTGCCCGAGACGTGATCGGGCGACTCGGCGCTGAGCTCCGGATGGGCCATGTAGCCCAGGACGCCCAGGCGATAGTTGATCGAGACGACGACCAGTCCCTGCTTGGCCAGGGCGGTCCCGTCGTACATCCCCTCGCTGCTGGCGCCGCCGATCAGCGAGCCGCCGTGGATCCAGACCAGCACCGGGGCCTTCTTGATCTTGTCGGGCGCCCAGATGTTCAGCGACAGGCAGTCCTCGCTCATCGATTTCAGCGTGGAGCTGTAGATGCCGCCCGGACGGGGCTTGGGTTGATAGCAGGCCGGACCGAAGTCGAGCGCGTCGCGCACCCCGCTCCAGACCGGCGCGGCGACGGGCGGCTTCCAGCGTTGCGCGCCCACGGGGGCGGCGGCGTAGGGCACGCCCTTGAAGACCTTCAGGCCGTCCTGATCGACGCCGCGAAGCGCGCCGGCCGGCGCCTTGACGACGGCCTGGTCGGCCCAAGCCGCGGCAGGCGCGAACGCCAGGACCGAAAGCCCCAGGGCCAAGGCTCGGGACGTCAGCGAACTCAAGGAACCTGTCCGAGTCTTCATGATGTTTCCTCCCCGTCTCCGCGTCGATCGTGGGCGCCGACGTTGCACAGACAGCGTGCCGACGATGCCGGCGCCTGTCAACATTCACTCTCGTGCGCGTGAACTTGATCTTTGATCGTGTTTGAGCGCATGCTCGGGGAAAGCCAAGCTCGAAAACGGCGGCTGGGAGGAAAACCCTTGAAGACCATGTGTGCGAAAGCGCCGCGAACCCGTTCGCGCGGCCAGAAGAACCCCGGCGGCGCCCTGGTGGCTCGCCGATGACCGCTTCCCCCTCCCCCCTCGCCCAGGCCGATCAGGCGTCGCGCCAGACCGCCGTGAGCGGCCGCGCCTGGATCGTCCTGGCCACGCTGTGGTTCGTCTATGTCCTGAACTTCCTGGACCGGCAGCTGATGTCGATCCTGGCCAAGCCGATCCAGGACAGCCTGCACGTCACCGACGGCCAGTTGGGCCTGATCGGCGGCCTCTATTTCGCGATGTTCTACTGCTTCATCGCCATTCCGGTCGGCTGGCTGGCCGACCGCACCAACCGCGTCGCGGTGCTGTCCCTGGCCTGCGGGATCTGGAGCGCGGCGACGGCGGCCTGCGGGTTTTCCGCCAACTACGCCCAGTTCGCCGTGTCGCGGATGACGGTCGGCTTCGGCGAGGCCGGCGGCGTGCCGCCCTCCTACGCCATCATCTCCGACTACTTCCCGCCGGGTAAGCGCGGCACGGCGCTGGGAATCTACAACCTCGGCCCGCCGGTCGGGGCGGCGCTGGGGATCGCCTTCGGCGCCGCGATCGCGGCGGCCTTCGACTGGCGCCACGCCTTTGTCGTGCTGGGCGTGATCGGGGTCGTGACGGCGGGCATCCTGCCGTTCATCGTCAAGGAACCGCCGCGCGGCGGCCTGGATGGCCTGGCCGGCGCCGCGCCCATCAAGGCCGGCTTCTGGTCGACGCTGACGATGTTCTTCTCGCGCCCAACCCTGGTGCTGGCGGCCCTGGGCAGCGGGGCGACCCAGTTCGTCACCTACGGCCTGGGCAACTTCACCACCCTGTTCCTGATGCGCGAGAAGGGCATGGCCCTGGGCGACGTCGCGCTGTGGTACGCGCTGGTGGTGGGGATCGGCATGAGCGCCGGGATCTTCGTCTCCGGCCGGGTGATCGATCGCTTCACCGGCAAGTCCAAGATGGCCTACGCCATGGCCCCCGTCATCTCGCTGACCCTGGCCATCCCGTTCTATATCGGCTTCGTCTGGGCCCCGACCTGGCCGCTGGCCCTGACCTTCCTGATCGGCCCGACGTTCCTGAACTACTTCTATCTGTCGTCGGCGGTGACGCTGGTGCAGCAGGAGGTTCGGCCCGAGCAGCGGGTCATGTCCGGCGCGCTGCTGCTGCTGGTCATGAACTTCATCGGCCTTGGCCTGGGCCCGACCTATGTCGGCATGGCCAGCGACTTCTTCCGCGCCAGCCATCCGCACAACTCCCTGCAGATGGCGCTCTATACGCTGGTGCCGTTCTACGTGCTGGCGGTGGGGCTGTTCCTGTGGCTGGCCCGGACCTTCGCCCGAGCTGAACGCAAGGAAAGAGCCGAACGCGCGGCCTGACGGTTCGCGGGCTTCACGCCTTCAACGCGATGAAGCCCGCGGCCATGAACCGGGCGATCCGCTTCTTGACGGCCGGGAAGTCGTCGGAGTGGCAGATCCCGCTCGACAGCCGATCGATCCGGCCCGTTCGCGCCAGGGTGTTCATCAGCGCGCCGCTGACGAAGTGATAGCCCCAGAAGATCTCCTCGTCGGCGTAGTTCGGCAGGGCCCTTCTCAGGATGCCGACCAGCTTCAGCACGACGGGGTCGAAGTGCTCGTCCATCAGCGCGGCGCCCTCGGGCGTGTTGCTGACGCGCGCGCAGAAGGCGGCGTAGTTCATCCAGTGCTCGCCGCCTTCGTAATAGAGGTCGAGGTCGGTATCGAGGAAGGCGTGCAGCGCGCCCTCGACGGTAGGCTCGTCGCCCGCCGCCCGCTCGTACTGCTCCAGGGCCACCATCCGCCGCCCGGCCGTCACCCCGGCCCGCCGCGCGAACACGGCCTCGAACAGGTTCACCTTGTCCTTGAAGTAGTAGTTCAGCAGCGTCGTGTGGATGCCCACCCGCTCGGCCACGTCGCGCAGGGTCACCCCGTAGAGGCCATTCTGCGAGAACAGGTATTCGGCCGCGTCCAGAATCTGCTCGAGGCTGTGGGCGCGCTGTTCGGCCTTGGTGCGCCGCCCCGCCTTGATGTCCTCAGCCGTCGCTCCCGCCAACCCGTCCTCCTGGTCCCAACCCTGCGCTTAGTCGGGTCTGCGCGTAGTCGGGGCGCGACGCGCTCCTGTCAATCGTTCCCATAACGGCAATCGCTTCGTCGGCGCCTCAAACCGCGATCGCGGAACAATGATCGATTGACGCTGCCGCGACGAGTAGGCAACATTCACTCTTGTGAGAATGAGCGTTTAGAGACTCATTTCGACGGGGAGGTCGCCACATGAAAATCGGGCTTACGAGCGTATCGGGCGTCGCGCTCTTGATCGGGGTCGCCGGCCTCGCATCGCCGGCATGGTCGCAGACCACGCAGAAATCTTCGGACCAGGCCACGCAGGTCGAAGAGATCGTCGTCACCGGCTCCAACATCCGGGGTTCGGCGCTCGACGCCGCCCTCCCCGTCGAGGTCTATTCGCAGCAGGCGCTGGAGAAGCAGGGCTCGCCGACCGCCCTGGAATTCGCCAAGAGCCTGACCATCTCGGGCCCGACCACGGGCGAGTCCTACTATTTCGGCGGCCCGACCCTGGTCGGCTCGGTGAACTACAATCTGCGCGGCCTCGGAGCGGACAAGACCCTGGTCCTGCTGAACGGCCGGCGGATGAACCAGAACACCGCCAACGTGCCCTCGATCGCCCTGGCCCGCACCGAGATCCTCAAGGACGGCGCGGCCGTGATCTACGGCGCCGACGCCACCGGCGGCGTCGTCAACTTCATCACCCTGGACCACTTCGTCGGCCTGCAGACCCAGGCGCAGTACAAGTACATCGACGGCTCCAAGGGCGACTATTCGGTCGGCGTGATGGGCGGGATCGGCGAGGACCGGGTCAACCTGCTGGTCTCGGCCGAGTACGAGCACCGCTCGCGCCTGAACACCATGGAGCGCGACTTCACCAAGGCCTCGCTGACGCCGGGCGCCGGCTACAATCCCGCGCCGTGGTCCACCCTGACCAACCTGACCGGCTGGCAGCCGCGCGGCGCCCTGCCCGCCGTCCCCACGGCGACGGACGTCGGCGAATGGGGCGCGCCCCTCGGCGGCCTGGTCTCGGACTTCACCCCCGCCAGCTGCGCCGCGGTCGGCGGCCGCTACGACAACGCCTTCACCTGCGCCTACAACTACATCTCGTACTACCGGCTGGTGGAGAAGCAGGACACCTATCGCCTCTATGCCCAGCTGAAGGCGGACATCACCGACAACATGAAGTTCCACGCCGACGCGTCCTATGGGCGCGTGACCCTGCCGCAGGTGATGGGCTCGCCGGCCCAGCCGGTGTCGCGCGGGCCGGCGCTGACGACCGGGGCCGTCAACCAGTTCTACGTGCCGATCGCCAACCCGTTCGCGGCCGAGTTCGCCGCCGCGCACGGCATCGTCGGCGCCCAGGGCTTCACCCCGACCACCTACCGGCTGTTCGGCCACGGCGGCAATCCGTACTACTCGGGCGGCGACGGCTTTGGCGTGGCCGACAAGATCGACAACAAGGTCTGGCGCGTGTCGGGCGGGATCACCGGCGAGCTGGGCGACATCGCCCCCTTCGCCAAGGCCGTCGGCTACGACTTCGCCCTGACCTATAACGACGCCTACAACTACAACACCCACGCCGACACCATCGGCTACCGCCTGGAAGAGGCCCTGAACGGCTTCGGCGGCGCCGGCTGCCAGGCCGTCGACCTGGACCCGACCCGCTTCGGCACCCAGAATCCGGGCGCGGCCGGCAAGAACGGCTGCATGTGGTGGAACCCCTTCTCCAGCTCGTTCAAGGGCCAGCCGGTCCGGGGCCTGGCCAACCCCAACTACGTCGCCGGCCACGAGAACCCCGAGGACCTGAGCCTCTGGATGTTCGACCCGCGCGCCGTCGAGAACAAAAGCAACAACTTCACCGCCGACCTGGTGTTCAACGGCCAGTCGGGCCTGAAGCTGCCCGGCGGCGAGATCGGCTGGGCCCTGGGCGCGCAGTATCGCACGTTCGAGAGCCGGCAGATCGTCGTCAGCCCGTTCAACAACGGAACGGTCCAGTGCGAATGGCCGCACGGCACCACCAGCGCCAACGGCCCGGGCTCGCCGAACCTGGAAGCCAACCCGACGGCGACCAACAATCCGAACTTCCGCGGCTGCACGCCCGACGCGCCAGGTCCGTTCGTCCTGTTCGCCCCGACCATCCCGGCCCAGGCCGATCAGAGCCAGTACTCGCTGTTCGGCGAGCTGCAGGTGCCGGTGCTGTCGAACCTGAACTTCCAGCTGGCCGCCCGTCGCGAGCGGTTCTCCAACGACCTCGGCGCGACCGTCTACAAGGTGTCGGGCAAGTGGAACGTCTGGGGGCCGCTGACCCTCCGCGGTTCGTACGGCACCAACTACCAGACCCCGCCCCTGGGCGTGACGCCGGGCGCGATCACCGTGGCCGCGCGCACCTATACGGTGGCGGCCAACAACTGGCTGGCCGCCCAGTTCGTCACCGACGCCGACCTCAAGCCGGAAACCGCCAAGACCGCGAACTTCGGCGCGATCTGGCAAAGCCGCGGCTTCGCCGACGATCATAACTTCCGCCTGATCGTCGACTATTTCGACATCCGGACGAAGGACCAGATCGGCCAGGTCGCCGATCCCAACCAGATCGCCAGCCTGGTGTTCAACGGGGCCGGCGGCACGATCACCACCTGCGACCCCGCCGTCCAGCCGCTGCTGCGCCGCATCACCTTCAACGCCGCCTGCGCCGTCGGCATGAACGGCGTCGGCACCTTCTCGGCGGTGTCGACCCGCTACGGCAACGGCCCCGGCCAGACCACCAACGGCTTCGACATCCAGTCCAACTACGGCCTGCCGCTGGGCCCGGGCAATCTGGACGTCAGCCTGACCGCCACCCGGGTGACCGAGTTGAAGACCGGCCCGACCACCCTGGACGGCGTGACAATCTCGACCGGCGACGACCGCCTGGGCACGCTGAACTTCGCCACCTTCGCGCAGGCGGCTCCCAAGTGGCGCGCTAACCTGGGCGTCAACTACGGCCTGGGCCGGCAGAACTTCCGCCTGGGCGTCAACTTCGTCTCGGCCGTCAAGGACGAGCGGGCCGGCGTGCAGTACGGCGAGGACGGCGAGAACTGGATCACCACCGACTTCACCTATCGCCTGGAACTGGACGGCGACCTGGCCCTGACGGCGACGGTGGCCAACATGTTCGACCGCGACCCGCCGCCCGCCCAGGAGGAGTTCGGCTACGACCCTTGGACCGGCAACCCGATCGGCCGGACGATCGAGTTCGGCCTCAAGAAGACGTTCTAGGTTCCTTCCTGCCTCGGGCGGACGGCCTTGGTCGTCCGCCCTTCTTTTTGCGACCTCTGCCTAGAGGAAGAACACCATGAGCACGCGGAAACCGTCGGCCGTCGGGCGTCGCGACATCCTTGCCGGCGCGGGCGCGGCGCTGGCCCTTTCGCCCGGCCTCGCCCACCCGGCGGACAAGGCCAAACCCAAGCGCGCCGCCCCGCCCGGCTTCCTGTGGGGGACGGCGATCTCGGCCTACCAAAGCGAGGGCGGCAACACCAACAGCGACGCCTGGCTGATGGAGAACATCAAGCCCAGCATGTTCAAGGACCGCTCGGGCGACGCCTGCGACAGCTATCATCGCTACGCCGAGGACTTCGCGATCGCCGGCGGCCTGGGCCTCAACTGCTACCGCATGGGCGTGGAGTGGGCGCGGATCGAGCCCAGCGAAGGCCATTTCTCCGAGGCCGAACTCGACCACTACGCCCGCATGCTGGAGGCGTGCCGCGCGCGCGGCCTCAAGCCGATGGTGACGCTGAACCATTTCACGACGCCGCTGTGGTTCGCCAAGCGCGGCGGCTTCGAGGTCCCCGACGCGCCGGCCCTGTTCGCCCGCTACTGCGCCAAGGTGGTCGAGCGCTTGGGCGGCCTGATGGACAGGGTCACCACCTTCAACGAGGCCAACATCCGGCTGCTGGTCGACATGATGCCCGGCATCCAGGCCGCGATCCCAGCCGTGAAGGCGGCCATCGCGGCGGCGGCCAAGGCGACGGACTCCCCGCGCTTCTCGCGCCTGGCCTATGCCGATCCGCAGGTCGTCTCGCCGATCATGCAGGAGGCGCACCGCCGCGCCTACGACGCGATCAAGGCGGTCCGCCCGAACCTGCCCGTCGGCGTGACCCTGACCACCCAGGACATCCAGTCGGCCGGCGATCCTAGCCTGGTCGAGGTCTATCAGCGTCGGCTCTATGGCGACTGGGTCGAGGTGGCGCGGACCCATGCCGACTTCTTCGGCGTCCAGACCTACACCCGGTTCATCGTCGACGAGAACGGCGTGAAGGCCCCGCCGAAAGGGGCCGAACTCACCCTCTCAGGATACGAGTTTTATCCGCAGGCCTTGGCCAACACGATCCGCTGGGCGCACAAGGCGATCGGCAAGCCGATCTACGTCACCGAAAGCGGCATCGCCACGAACGACGACGCCCGCCGGATCGCCTTCATCGACCAGGCGCTGGACGGCGTGCGGCAATGCCTGGACGAGGGCATCCCGGTCCACAGCTATCTCTACTGGTCGCTGCTGGACAATTTCGAATGGACGTCCGGCTACGGCGTGCCCTTCGGCCTGGTCGCAGTGGATCGCCAGACGTTCAAGCGCACGCCGCGGCCCAGCGCCGTGCACCTGGGCCGGATCGCCCGCGCAAACCTGATCTGAAGGCCTTCAGATGATGGTCGCGCCGCCGTCGACCACTAGGGTCTGGCCGGTGATGTGGCCGCCGGCGTCGGAGGCCAGCAGCAGCGCCGCGCCCATCAGGTCGGTCGGGCCGCCCAGCTTGCCCAGCGGCGTCCAGTGCAGCATCTCGTCGCCGTGCGCCTCGACGGTGGCCAGGGTCATCTTCGAGGGGAAGTAGCCCGGCGCCAGGGCGTTGACGCGGATGTTGCACGGGCCCCACTCGGCCGCCAGCGCCCGGGTCATGTTGATGACGGCGCCCTTGGCGGTGTTGTAGGCGATCGTGCCCGGCCGGTCGGGATGGTGGCCCTGAAGTCCCTCGATCGAGGCGACATTGACCACCGCGCCCTTGCCCTGCTTGAGGAAGGCGGCCTTGGCCACCGCCTGGGTCAGCAGGAAGAGGCCGGTCACGTTCAGGTCGATGACCTTGGTCCAGCCCTCCAGCGGATAGTCCTCGGCCGGAGCGCCCCAGACCGTGCCGGCGTTGTTCACCAGGATGTCGATCCGGCCGAAATGCTGGAGGACCCAATCGGTCAAGGCGGAAGCCCCGTCCGGCGCGCCCAGGTCGGCGGCGAAGCCGAACGCCGAGACACCCTGGCCGCGCAGTTCAGCGACGGCGGCCTCGAGCTCGGCCTGCTTGCGGGCGACCAGCACGACGGCGGCGCCGAACTCGCCCAAGGCGCCGGCGATCTGCAGGCCCAACCCGCGCGATCCGCCGGTGACGATCGCCACCCTGCCCGCGAGGTCGAACAGGCCGGCCAGCACGCCGGAGCTCCGCACAGCTGCGCTCATCACTTGCTCTTTCGCTGTTTCAAAGACGTGCGGCGTTTGCTACGCGTCGGCGGTCCCGCTCCGGCAGATCGCCTCGAAGCCCGCGGCCATGAACCTGGCCATGTGCCGCCGGATCGAGATGAAGTCGTCGGACAAGCACAGCCCGTGCGACAGCTCGTCCAGGCGGCCGGTGCGGGCCATGTTGTGGGTCATCGCGCCGGACACGAAGTGATAGCCCCAGAAGATCGTCGCCTCGTCGCAGTCGGGCATCGCCTTCTTGAGCAGGTCGATCAGGGCCAGGACCACCGGGTTGAAGTACTTGGTCATCTTCTCGGCGCCCCAACCGGCCGCGCTGTTGGCCTGGGCGCTGATCTTGCCGAACGCGATCCACTGCTCAGTGTCGTGGATCTGGACGTTGAGGTCGGTGTCGATCCAGGCGTGCAACGCGCCCTCCACCGTGACCTTGTCGCCCACCTCCTGGGCGTAGCGCCGCATCGCCTCGAGGCGGTTGCGCGCCGAAATGGGCGCCCGCCGGGCCCAGACCGCCTCGTAGAGGCTCTCCTTGCCGTTGAAGTGGTAGTGGATCAGCGTCGAGCTGACCCCGACCCGCGCGGCCACGTCCTTCAGGGTGACGCCGTGATAGCCGAACTCGGCGAACAGCTGCTCGGCGGCGTCGAGGATGCGCTCGATCGACTCCTCGCGGACACGCGCCTTGTGCTTTCCGGGGCGAGGCGGCTTCGGCCCGGTCTTCGGCTTGGCTTGATCGGTGGTGCTCATCGGTCTTCGGGTATCGGCTTTGCGACGGACGCGTCAACGTGGCCCAGAAGTCCGGGCCTGGGAACGGGCGACCCGCCAGGAGCCGCCCGTGGGATCACGATCCCGCTCAGAACTCGTAGCCGAGCCGCAGGCCGAACGTACGTGGACGGAGGATCGCGTAGCGGCTGTAAACGAAGGCCTCCGGATGGATGTAGGTCGTCGCGCGGCTGTTGCCGAGGTTCTCGCCGTAGAGCATGGCGTTCCACTTGCCGAACCGCGCGCCGGTCTGGAGGTTGACGTAGGTGTAGCTGTCGGTGCTGTCGTACAGCGGGCTGACGACACCGGCCTTGCCCGGCGTGTTGGGGAAGCCGTTCGGGAAGGAGCCGACGTGCTGGACCTGGATGCTGGTGAAGCCCGTGGCCTGGCCGCCCAGGGCGTAGCTATAAGTTCCGAACACCGACCCCTGCACATGCGGCGAGGCCAGGCGCGCCCCGTCCACGGCCCCGGAGATCGTCGCCTCCTGGGTGGTGAGTTCTGTGACGTTGGCCTTGTTCAGCGAGCCGTTGACGCCCAGCACCCAGCCCGTAGCCGGCGCGAAGGTGACCTCCGCCTCCAGCCCCTTGCTGGCGGCGCGGCCGACATTGGTCGCGAACTGGACCGAGTCCGACTGGCGGTTGGCCTGAACCTGGATGTTCTTCCAGTCGATGTAGTAGGCGGCCAGGTTGGCGGTCAGCTTGCCGTCCAGCCAGCGCCCCTTCAGGCCGACCTCGTAGTTGATCAGGTTGTCCGAACCGGCCCCGGCGGGAATGACCAGGTCGGTCGGATCCACGGTGCTGACGCTGCCGGCGCGGGCGTTGTAGACGGGAGTCCGATAGCCCGTGGACGCGGTGACATAGGTCGTCAGGTCGCGCGACGGCTTGTAGGTCAGGCTGGCCTTCCAGGACGCCTTCTCGGCCGAGGGGTACTTGGTGGTCGCCGCCGGGGTGGGCACGATCGCCAGCGGCCCTGAAAGGCCGAACAGCGCGTAGGTGAAGTAGGCCGTGTTGAAGCCCGGATAGGTGTCCACCTCGCCGCCGTACTTGCCGTAGCGGAGGCCGCCGGTGGCCGAGAGCTTGTCGGTCAGGTGGTAGGTCAGCTCGCCGAAGGCGGCCAGCTCGTAGGTCTTCGTATCGGCGCCGAACCTGGCGAAGGTCGTCCCCGGCAGTCCGGTGATGCCGCGGGCGGTGAGGAAGGCCTGGCTCGATCGGTCCTCGCCGTTCAGGTCGGTGTCGCGGTGCAGGTAGAAGCCGCCCGCCACCCAGTCGAACCGGCCGCCCGCGTCGGACGCCAGCCGCGTCTCCTGGACGAAGGTCTTCGATTTGAAGCTGTCGTACAGATAGAACGGCACGGTCAGATTGAAGGTGCCGCCCAGGTCGACGTTGAACAGGCTGTCGGCGATCGAATAGGTCGACGAACTGGTCAGGCGCGCGCCGTCGAACTGGTACTCCAGAGTGCCGTTATAGATCTGGGTCTTGGACGTGTACTGGTCCGGAATGGTGCTGTAGCGCTTGCGGTCGCCCAGCGACGGCGTCGTCAGCGAGGCGTCCTTGGGATCGCTGTCCTCGTAGGAGGCCAGCAGCCTGACGCTGAGCCGGTCGTTCGGCTTCCACAGCATGATCGCGCGGCCGCCCCAGTCGGTCAGGGCGTTGGCGTTCTTGACCCCGGTGCCGACGTTGTCGACGAAGCCGTCCTCGTTTCGATAGAAGCCGACCACGCGCAGGCCCAGGGTGTGCTCGACCAGCGGGATGTTGACCATGCCGTTGTAGCGCTGGCGGACGCCGTCGCCGTCCGGCGTGTAGCCGATGTCGGCCAGGGCGGAGGCGTCATAGCCCGTCAGGTCGGGGCTCTTAGTCAGGACGCGCAGCGCGCCCGACAGCGAACCCGAGCCGAACAACGTGCCCTGCGGACCGCGCAGGAACTCGACGCGTTCGACGTCGTACAGGGCGGGGTCGAGCGTCACGGTGTTGCCGATCGTGCTGAGCGGCAGCTCGTCCATATAGATGGTGGTGGTCGTCTGCAGGCCGGCGCCCCAGCCGTTGGTCGAGATGCCCCGGACGGTGAAGCGGGCGTTGTTGTCGCTGGCCCTGTTCAGCACGACGCCGGGCGTCTCCCGCGCGATCCCCTCGAAGCCGACCACGCCCTTCTGGGTCAGTTCGGCCTGCGAGAAGGCGGTGATGCTGAGCGGCACGTCCTGGAGGCGTTCGCTCCGCCGGGTCGCGGTGACGACGACTTCCTCGACGTTGGTGACGGCGGTGGTTTCACGCGGCGCGGCGCTGGTTTGCGCGACGACCGGCGTAGCGGCCGCCATCAAGGCGAGCAGCGACACCGTATAGGCAAGACGGCTCATGGTTCCCTCCCCTGTCGCCGCCGCGCCCTTGGTGACGCTGTTCGACGAACGACGGAACCATCGCACCGCCCTTCCGGAAGAGTCAATACTGACTAACGAGTAAGTCAGTATTCTATGAACTGGCCGGCCCCTCCGGAGGTCAGGGGCAGGCCGGCGTCGGGCCCGGCATGACCGGGGAGACAAGGCCCACGTTCCAGTTCCAGGCTTGGTCGCCGCTCGCCCGACGTCGGCACATGACGCGTTCATTGAGCGCGAACATGCCCGGCATGAGGTTCGAGGCGGGCGTCGGCTGTTCGCGGAAGGCCATGTAGGGCCCTTGCGGCGCATAGGCCGGCCAGGCCGCCGCTCCCTTGGCCTGGGGCCGCCCCGTTCTGGCGAAACTGGTCCAATAGCCGATCATGGCGTCGGACAGCGCCGCCTCCTCCGTCGTGGCCGGCGCCTTGGGCCAGCGCGGCGAGGTCCGGTCCATGGTTCCGAACATGTAGGGCACGTCGCTGGCGTGGAAGGCGTGCAGTCCCGCCTGGTCCGCGCTGGGATAGCCGTGATCGAACAGATAGAGGAACGAGGGGTGGCCGGCCTTCGCTTGCGACCGCACCAGGCGTTCGGACGTCCAGCCGTAGAGGGCGTCGCGGGTGGTGGCCAGGACGCTCTCTTCCAGGTCCGACGCGGGATAGAGCGCCAGGAAATCGTCGGCGAGGTCGCCATAGCGCTCGCGGATCACCCGCTCGTATTCGGCGGCGGTCTTCGGGGCCGGCGGCGCGAGGAACCGCAAGGAGCGGATCTCTCCGCTGTTGAAGCCGGCCAGGATCGGCACGCTTGCCTGCTCGCCGCGATCGAAGACGTCGACCAGCTGCCCGGGAAGAACGACGCCGTCGACGACGCCGAAGGGGAGGAAGCCGGCTTTCGCCGCGCCGTCCGTCACGACCTGCGGGTCCATCGCCCGTAACGCCGCCAGGTTCGGGGCCTTCAGGGCGCCCGCCACATAGACGCCGGCCCCCTCGCCCGAGGGCGAGCCATAACGCGCGGTCTTCAGCTCGGGCGAGGAGATCATGTAGGCGCTCTGGGCGATCGCCTTGTGGAACAGACCGCGCGCTGGCGGCGAGGCCATCAGGTACATCACGCTGAGCGCGCCGGCGGACTCGCCGGCGATGGTGACGTTGCCGGGATCGCCGCCGAACGCGGCGATGTTGCGCTGGACCCAGGTCAGGGCCGCGATCTGGTCGAGCAGCCCGTAGTTTCCGGAAACGCCGGCCGGCGACTCCTTGCTGAGCTCGGGATGGGACAGATAGCCCAGCGCGCCCAGCCGGTAGTTGATCGACACCACGACCGTCCCCTCGGCCGCGAGCTTGGCGCCGTTGTAGACGGCGGAGCCGCCTCTCCCCGACACCAGCGAGCCGCCGTGGATCCAGACGATCACCGGGGCCTTCCCCTTGGTCGACGGTGTCCAGATGTTCAGGGTGAGACAGTCTTCGCTGGTGACGCCCATGTCGGCTGAATAGATCGAGGGCGGGCCCGGCGTGGGCTGGATGCACGCGGCGCCGGATCGGCCGGCGTCACGAACCCCGGTCCAGGACGCGGCCGGCGCGGGCGGCCGCCAGCGTCCGGCCCCGACGGGCGGCGCGGCGTAAGGGATGCCCTTGAAGGCCGAGGTCCCGGCGTCGGCAACCCCTTCAACCGTACCCGCAGGCGCGGCGACCACGGGTCGCGCGTCGTCGGCGAACGCCGGGGCGAAGCCGAGCGTCGCGGTCAGCACGGCCGCCGCGCTCACCGCGCCGCGCAAGGCCTTGGAGAGGTTGATCATTGGACAGCTCCGGTCTTGGGGGACTTGCCGAGCACTCTCGCCAGCAACAGGAACAGCCCGATGGCCAGGCCGTAGAACGGGATCAGGGTGTAGAGCGCCATCTGCAGCGAGTTGCCGGGATACGCCCCCCGGAAGAAATCGCTCGCGGCGCCGACATAGGTGGGCCCCAGACCCAGGCCGATGAAGTTCATCACCAGCAGCAGCAAGGCGCCCGACATCACCCGCTGATTGGGCCTGACCTCGGTCTGGACCAGGGTCACGGCCGACGACAGATAGACGTGGTTCAAGCACATCGCCGGAAGCAGGAAAGTCAGCGCCAGCGGCCAGGTCGGGGCCCAGACGAAGCCAATGTAGAAGGGCACTGCGGCGACCAGGGCGATGGCGGGCGCCAGGGCGAAGGCGCGCTTCGACAAGCGGGTGAAGCGATCGATCAGCCAGCCCGACCCGAAGATGCCCACGCTCATGCCCACGCCGACGACCACGGCGTACCAGAGGGCGACCTCGTGAAGGGTCATGCCCTTCTCGCGCATCAGGAACAGGGTGGCGAAATTGCCCAGGCCGTAGGTGACGAACTGGGTCGAGCCGCTGCCCAGGGAGACCAGCAGCAGCGAAGGGTGGGTGAAGAACATGCGCAGGGTTTCGCCGAACCCCGCCCGGGGCGGCGCCGCTTCGCCCACCGCCCGATCAAGCCCGCCGCGCTTGGGCTCGCGCACGATGAACGTCAGGGCCAGGGCCGCGACCACGCCGACGGCGCCGGTGACCAGGAAGGCGTCGCGCCAGCTGAAGGCCGCCGCCACGGAAGCTCCGAACGCGATGCCCAAGGCCGCGCCGACCGGGGGGCCAAGGTTGTAGAGGCCCAGCGCCGTGCCCCGGCGTCCGGGCGGAAAATAGTCGCTGATGATCGCATAGGAGGGCGGGACGCCGCCGGCCTCTCCGAAGCCGACCGTCATCCGCGCCACGGCGAACGAGCCGTAGGACTTGGCCACGCCGCAGGCCATGGTCGCCACGCTCCAGACGCCGCAGGCGATGGCCAGCACGGCCACGCGGTTGGTCCGATCGGCGAGCCACCCCACGGGAATGGCGATGAAGCAGTAGAACGCCGCGAAATAGAGGCCGCCCAGCAGCCCGAGCTGGCTGTCGGTGATGTGCAGCGTGTCCTGGATCGGCTTGGCCAGGATCGACAGCAACTGCCGATCCAGGAAGTTCAGCACGTAGATGAACCAGAGGCACGCCAGGGCGACCCAGGCCCGCCGGTCGGGCGAGCGCGTCTCGGCCAGGGTCGATGGCGACGCCGGCGCCAAGGCTTCATCGGCATTGCTCATCGTCGTCCCTCGGATTGCTGGGGCTGCAACGCGGCGTAGACGCCACGCTGGTACTCAGGCAGGGCGCGGCGACCGGCCGCGCCTCGACCCGTGGCGATCGTCGCCCCGGAGTGCGCGGTCACCGGCACCTGGTGCTGGATCAGGTAGATCATGATCAGGTCATGGACGGGATCGACCTGCCACCAGGTGCCGAATATTCCCGGCCAGGTCATGGAGCCCGGAGCGCCGCAGGCATAGGGATTGTCGACCGGATCCTCGGCGATCGAGAGCCCCAGCCCGAAGCCGGACTTCCGCCAGAGGGGCATGCCGGCGAATGGAATCTGGCGTTGCGCGTCGGTCAACCGGTTGGTCCGCATCAGCCGGACCGTCTCGGGCCGCAACAGGCGGACCCCGTCCAGGGCCCCCTCCCCCAGCAGCATGCGCGCGAACCGATGGTAATCCGCCGCCGACGAGATCAGGCCGCCGCCGCCGGGCGTGTAGGCCGGCGGCTCGTCGTACATTTCCGGTTCGACCTTCGCGAGCCCGCCCGCCGCCTCGTCGTATCCGTACAGGCTGGCAAGGCGGCTTCGCTTCTCGAGCGGAAGCCAGAAGTCGGTGTCCACCATGCCGAGCGGCGCGAAGATACGTTCTTGCAGAACCCGGCGCAGCGGCTTGTCCTCGACCCGGCCAATCAGGAAGCCCAGCACGTCGGTCGAATGGCCGTAGTGGAACCGCTCGCCGGGCTGATGGGCCAATGGCAGACCACCGAGCGCGGCCAGCCATTCGTCGGGGGTCAGGCGGTTCATCGCCGGATCGCCGAGCGCGCGCTCGTAGGCCGGCTGCAGTGGCCCTTCCGAGGAAAAGCCGTAGGCGACGCCCGAGCGATGGGTGAGCAGGTCCTCGATGGTGATCGCGCGCTCCGCCGCCACCGTGTCGTCGAGCGGCCCCGCTGCGTCGCGCAGCACGCGCGGATCGGTCAGCTCCGGAACCCAGCGCGAGATCGGCTCCGTCAGCGCGATCCTGCCCTCCTCCACCAGCATCAAGGCCGCCACCGAGGTGATCGGCTTGGTCATGGAGGCGATGCGGAACAGGGTGTCGGACCGCATCGGGGTCCTGGTTTCGATGTCGCTCCAGCCGATCGCCTCGGACTGGACGATCTCGCCGCTTCGCGACGTGAGGGTCACGACGCCCGCCAGCTCGCCACGATCTACGAACGCCTGGAGCGCTGGTCCGATCGCGGCAAGCTTGTCGGGGTCGAGCCCCTGGGCGCGGCGGACGGCATTGCGGGTCATAAAACGGGGCGCTCCGGCCGGGCACAGGTCAGTGTCGGGTGTTCAAGACGCGCCGGCAGCACCGCGGGGGATTGCCCCCGCGGCCGCCGGCGCCGCGGCCTGATCAGAAGGTCTTCCGCAGACCGAGCGCCACATAGCGCCCGATCGGGTTGTAGTTGCCGCCGATGCCGTCGGTGGCCGGAAAGAACGGCGGGGTCTTGTCGAACAGGTCGTTGACCTGCAAGGCCAGCTCCGTGCCTTCCGTCAGGCCGGCGTTCGGCAGGGTCCAGGCAAGACGAAGATCGACCGTCGTGTACGGATCGGCCTCGTACGTGCTCGTCCCCGTCGGGGTGGCGAAGGCGTTCGTGACTCCGCCCCGGTAGTTGACGAAGCCCACGAAGCTGACCGGGCCGGCCGTAAGACCCCCCGTCGCCCGAAGCGTCATTTGAGGGACGCCCAGCTTCAGGGCGTCCGACACGGGCGCCGTGGGCGAAAGCTGGGTGTCGAACTTGAAGATGTAGTTGCCCGCCAGGCCGCCGTACACGACGCCGAAGCTGGTCGAGCGCCGGTAGCTGATGTCGAAGTCCAGGCCGTTGGTCTTGCGGACGCCGAAATTGCCGCGGCGCAGGTCCAGCACGTTGCCGATCACGGGCAAGGGCGTCGGCAAGGTGACCGGCACCGCGATCGACAGCAGGCTGGCCAGCTGGGTCGCGGAAGGATTGCGATAGACGACCGACGCGAAGGTCGGGTCCGTGAACACCAGGCTCGTCGGCGGCGTGCCGATCACGTCGGTGAAGTTGATGTCGTAGAAGGTCGCGCTGGCCCGGAAGCCCGGCAGGAAACGCGGCGTGAGGTCGACGCCGAACGAGTAGGTCCTGGCCTGTTCCGGCTGGAGGTCGCGATTGCCCCCGAGCAGGTAGACCGTGTTGACCTGCGCGGCGCCGCGCGTCGGGTCGCGAGCGGCCACGGCCGCGGTCGCGGCGTCGAGGTAGTACGAACCGACGGTCGCGCCCACGTCGCGCAGGCCGGGCGCCCTGAACGACTGGCCGTAGGTTCCGCGAAGGGTGACGCCCTCCACCGGATCCCAGTTGAGCCCGATCTTGGGATTGGTCGTCGTTCCGAAGTCGCTGTAGTCGTCGTGGCGAGCCGACAGCGACAGCGACAGGCGGTGCATGAAGCGCGCCTCGTTGCCGGCGCCGAAGATCGGCACGAACAGTTCGCCGTAGACGGACTTGATGTTGCGCCCCAGGTTTTCGGGAACGGGAGTCGTGCCGACGACGCCGCGCTGGGCGAACGTCTCGCGTCGATATTCGGCGCCGGCCGCGATCTTCAGGTCCCCGCCCGGAAGGGTCAGCAGCGGCCCGTCGATCTTGACCGCGGCGAGCTTGGTGCGCTGCTGGATGGTGACGCTGGTCGCGTAGTCGGTGATGCCCGCGACGACCGAAGGCGACGTGCCCTGGCCGAACGGATCCAGAGCCGTGGCGGGGGTGGTCCCGGCCGCCGCCGCCGCCAGCGCCACGGGATTGATCATGGGCTGGAAGGCGACATGCTCGGCCGCGTCATAGGTGCCGTAGACGCTCAGGCTGAAATCGCGCGGCAGCCGCACATCGGCGCCGGCGGACGAGTTGGCGGCCTTGACGTGGTAGGTCTGTTCGAAATGGTCCGCGCCGACCAGATTGTCGGGACGGAAGAAGACGGTCTCGAACGTCGCGCCGCTGCCTGGCGGCGCCTTGAAGAACGGATTGAAGGCGGTGAGCAGCACCGCCTGGGCGGGGATCGCCGCCTGGACCGTGTCCTTGCGGTCCGAGTAGAGCACGTCACCCCAGAGCGTCACGCGATCGCCGACCTCCTGCCGGGCGCTCAGGAAGCCGCTGTGCAGGCTCGAGGCCGGGACGAGATCGACTGGGGCTCCGAGGTCGCAATAGTTGGTCGTGTTCGGCGCCAGGGCGGGCGCCGCATAGACCGTGGCGCCGACGACCACGTTGGGCGAGGCGCAACTGGTTCCCCGGGTGTCGACCCCGCCGTACGGCCGGAAGTCCACGGTGCGATAGTCGCGGTCGCCGCCCGTGACATTACCGTTTTCCGAGTACTGGTAGGCGGCCAGGATCGATCCGCCGGTCCACTCGCGGCCGGCCAGGGCGCTGGCGCTGAACGTGTGATAGTCGTCGGCCACGCCGTAGCGCGCGGCCATCTCGAGGCCGGAATAGCGCTTCCGGGTGATGAAGTTCACGACGCCGGCGATGGCGTCCGAGCCGTAGATCGCCGAGGCGCCGTCCGCGACGATCTCGACGCGTTCGATCGCCAGGTCCGGAACGAACGGGAAGTCGGGGTTCGTCTCGTTGGCGCCCCCGGCGACGACCCGGTGGCCGTTCAGAAGGGGCAGGGTCGCGGCGGCCGGCAGGCTGCGCAGTCCGGGCGCGAACGCCCCGGCTCCGCCGTTGGCGGCGCGCGGCGCGGTGTTGAAGCTGTTCAGTTGCGGCACGGTGGCCAGCAGATCGGGCGTCGTGGCCGCGCCGATGGCGTTGATCTCCTCGCGCGAGACGCTGATCAGGTTCGAGCCGATCGGGGGAACCCCTCGGATGCTCGATCCCGTGACGACCAGCTCTTCGAGCACGTTGTCCGAGGCCTCGCTCGCCGACCCGGCCGGCGGGTTCGCCGTCTGGGCCACGCCGTGTCCGGCCACGAAAAGCATAGCGACGAGCGACGTACCGGACAGTGCGACCTGCCGCGCAGTTTTCCAGGCTTTAGCCATTTCGAACCCTCCCCATTTGTTTTTTGCTTGTCCAAATCGGTACCCAGGGAGGGGCGGTTCGTCAAGTTCATTCATTTAGCACTAAATGAAATATCTGCACGCGGTCGCTTGACCGGATGAGTCCGCCGCCCCATCGTCCCCCGACGATTGAGTGGATGGCGTCTTCTCCGGACGCGTACGATTTGGAAGGCCGCAGGTTATGGCAGCAGCGTCGAAACCCGAGGGGCGCCGCACGCGCGCCGAACAGCGGGCTACGACCGTCAAGACGATCCTCGACACCAGCGAGGATCTCTTCGCCCAGCTCGGCTATTTCGGGGTCACCATCAAGGACGTCGCCGACCGGATGGGCATCCATCCGGCGCTGATCCACTACTACTTCGACGGCAAGAAGGCGCTGTTCGACGCCGTCTTCGAACGCCGGGTGGAGTACGCGGTCACCACGCGGACGGCCGGCCTGGACGCGTACGCAGCCGAGGCCGGGGGCCACCCCACCGTTGAGGGCGCGCTGCGCTGCTATTACGACCAGGCGTTCGACGTCTACATCAACGGCGACGAGGGCTGGCGCAACTTCGGCCGGATCTTCTCGCAGGTGAACAACGCGCCCGGCTACGGCGCGGAGAAGATGGACACCTATTTCGATCCACTGGTGCTGCGGTTGATCGACCTTCTGCAGCAGGCCTTGCCCGACGCGCAGGCCGAGGATCTCTTCTGGAGCTTCCAGTTCACCTCGGGCGCCTATTCGCTGATCCTGTCACGGACCGGCCGCATCGACCGCCTGTCGGGCGGCCTGTGCGCGTCCGACGACTTCGAGGCGGTCCGCGAGCGGTTCGTGACCTTCATGGCCGGCGGGTTCGACGCCCTCTACAGGCACAGGAAGTCGAAGGCGGACTGAGCCAGCCCGCCTCGACGCCGGGTCACGACGGAACAAGGCCTCCCGTCACGACGACCAGCCGCGCGTCGCGAAGCGCGGCCCGGCGCACCTTGCCGGCCTCGTCCCGCAACGGCTCGCTGGTGAACTCGACGCTCTTGGGCAGCTTGAACCGAGCCAGGCGATCGGCGACGAACTCGAGAAGCTCGGCCTCTTCCAGTCCCTTCCCCTCGACCGGCTGGACGATCGCGTGGACGCGCGCGCCCCACTCCTCGTCCGGCAGCCCGATCACCGCGCTGGTCCGGACGGCCGGATGGGCGTCGATCGCCGCCTCGACCTCGGCCGGATAGATGTTCGCGCCGCCCGAGATGATCAGGTCGTTGCGGCGGTCGGAAAGATAGAGATAGCCCTCCTCGTCCACCCGCCCCAGGTCGCCCGGCGACTCCCATTCGCCGACGCGTCGCGGCGTGCTGCCCAGATAGTGGTAGGTCGATCCCGCGCCGCCCCGCGGACGGAAATAGACCTCGCCGACCTCGCCGACCGGGCGCTCCTGCCCCGCCTCGTCGAGGATCTTCAGCTCATAACCCACGCGGACGCGCCCCACCGAACCGCGATGGGCCAGCCAGTCCGCGCCCGAGATCATCGTCGATCCGGTCGCCTCGGTCGTGCCGTAGTATTCCCAGACCCGCTCGCTCCCCAACCAGCCGATCCACGCCACCTTGAGCCAGGCGGGGCAAGGAGCCGCCATGTGCAGCATCATGCGCAGGCTGGGCAGGGTGAAGCGCGCGAGCGTGTCGGGCTCCAGGCGCCAGATGCGGTGCATCATCGTGGGCACCATGGTCACCCAGTTCACGTCGTGGGCCTCGATCAGTTCGAGCGCGCGGAGCGCATCGAACTTGCCCATCTCGACGATCGTGGCGCCGACGAACAGGCCCATGTGGATGCAGTGGAACGGGGCGTTGTGATAGAGCGGCCCGGGGTTGAGGATCACGTCGCCGGGCTGCTGGCCCAGAAAGCCCTCCTGCGGGCTCCACCGCGCCGGCATGGCGTCGACGATCACCTTCGGCCGCCCGGTGGAGCCGCCGCTGGTCATCGCCTTCCAATGCGGCGAGACGGCTTCCGGCAGCGCATCGGCCGAGTATCCGTCGAGCGCGCTCCGGTCGCCGGCGACGACGGGCGCGCCGGGCCCGGGCGGGACGCCGACGAACAGCTTGGGGCGAACGATGTCGAGGATCGCCTCCATCTCGGGGCGCGGGAGTTTGGCGGCGACGATGTTCGGGATCGCGCCCAGCTTCCAGAGCGCGAAGGTGGTCTCGTAGAATTCCAGGCCGTTGGGCAGCGCGACCGTGACGAAGTCGCCCTGGCCCACGCCATGCGCCGCCATCATCCGGGCCCGCCGGTTCGCGCGCGCGTCCAGCTCGTCATAGCCGACGCGGACATCGTCCGCGATCAACGCCGTCCGGCCGGGCGATCGACGCGCATGGTGGGTGAGAATGGAGCTTAGTGCGACACCATCGTTCGACATGGCGGTAACGCCTCCCTGGCGGCCCTCCCCTCGACGTCTTCTGTGGCGCGTCCGAGCTGGGCGGTGATCGTAGAACCGCCTCTCATTAATTTAGCAGTGAATGAATGAAAAGAGGATTCGTTCGAGAACGCCGGCCAGGCCGGCCGCCTCAGGCCACGAACGGGAACGGCGACAGGGCCTTGCTGTTCTCCTCAACCAGCAAGGTCCGGTTGATCGGCGCGGCGGCCCGTTGCGGACAGGCCGGCCGCTCGCAGATCCGGCACGACGGCCCGATCTCGACCGCCACGGGCGCGGCGATGTCCAGGCCCCGGGCGTAGACCAGCTTGCCGGCGTGCTTGAGTTCGCAGCCCAGCCCGATCACCAGTTCGTCCTCCAGCCCCGCCTGCAGTCCCGACACCCGCCGCACGGTGCGCGACAGGGTGAAGTAGCGCTCGCGATCGGGCGTCTCGATCACCTGGGTGATGATCCGGCCGGGGGTCTTGAAGCTGTCGTGGACGTTCCAGCGCGGACAGGCGCCGCCGAAGCGCGAGAACGGGAACGGCCCGGCCGCGAAGCGCTTGGAGATGTTCCCCGCCGCGTCCAGCCGCATCATGAAGAACGGAACGCCGCGCGACCCGGGCCGGCTGAGCGTGGTCAGGCGCTGGGCGGCCTGCTCGTAGCTGATCCCGAACCGCGAACGCACCCGCTCGATGTCGTAGCCGCTGGCCTCCATGGCCGCCAGGAAGGGCTCGTAGGGCGTCATGATCGCCGCGGCCAGGTAGTTGTCGAGGAAGACCTTGAGCAACTGGCGCGTGGCGCGGTCGGGGGCCTGGAAGCGGTCGGTCAGGGCCGACAGCGTCTCGCCCGTCTCCATCAGGCCCAGCTGGTAGCACATGGCGAAGATGCGGCTGGCCGGGGCCAGGGTCTCGGACAGCATCAGCCGCTTGCGGTGATGGTCGTAGCGCCGCAGCGAGTCGGCCATCACCTCGACCGGCATGACCCGGGTCTGGATCCCGAAACGCTCGAGCAGCCGCGCCCGGACGGCCGGACCCAGGTCCTGGGGATCGGCCTTCATCGCCGCGACGATCGCCTCGGCGGCCGCCTCCAGTTCCGCGAAGTGGTTGCGCTGCGAGCCGACGAGGTCGCGCACCCAATCGGTCGGCGAACTGGACGAGACCGGCGCGGCGCCGTCCGGCCGTTCGAAGGCGCCCAGGTCGATCAGGCGGCCGCGATCCAGATAGGCGCGATAGAGCCGCGCCATGGCCTCGGCCATGCCCGGTGACAGCTCGGCGACCTCGGCGGCCTCGTGCCGGCTGACGCCCAGGTCGGCGAACATCTTGTCGGCCAGCACCTCGTCCAGCCCCGCGCCGCCGCCCGGATCGTCGGCCGACAGGCTGCGCAGGTCCAGGTCGTAGGCGTCGGCCAGGCGCAGCAGGATCTGGGCGGTGACCGGCCGCTGATTGCGCTCCAGCAGGTTCAGATAGCTGGCCGAGACGCCCAGGTTCTCGGCCATGCGGCTCTGGGTGACGCCCAGGTCGCGCCGCAGCCGCTTGAGCCGGCCGCCGAGAAACAGCTTCTTGTCATGGGTCGCCATTCGGTCACGTTGTCATAACTTTACAGAAAATACAAAGTCGATTTGTGACAAATTGCCTTCAATAGGTTCGACGCGCCGACCGCCCCGACGCTAGCTCCCCTCACGAACTTTTCCGCCCGGCCAACCGATGGCCGGACCGACGATGGGACCCGAAGAGCCATGACGCTGCGCAAGACCTACGCCGAACACCGCCAGATCCTGCTGGCTCGCTATCCCGACGGCGTGACGCCGGGCGGCGTCGCGGTGGACGACATCATCCAGCTGAAGCTGCAGAACACCTTCTCGACCCACCTGGACATCGCCCGCGAGATGGCCGGCGTCATGCGCGCCGACATGGCCGCCTACGACGCCGACAGCGGCAAGTTCACCCAGTCGCTGGGCTGCTGGTCGGGCTTCCACGCCCAGCAGATGATCAAGTCGGTCAAGCGCCTGCGCGGCACGACCAAGGGCGCCTATGTCTACCTGTCCGGCTGGATGGTGGCGGGCCTGCGCAACCGCTTCGGCCACCTGCCCGACCAGTCGATGCACGAGAAGACCTCGGTCGTCGACCTGATCGAGGAGATCTACGTCTCGCTGCGCCAAGCCGACGAGGTGGCGATCAACGACCTGTTCAAGGTGCTGAAGACCGCCCGCGACGCCGGCGACAAGGCGGCTGAAAAGGCGGCGATCGCGGCCATCGACGGCTTCGAGACCCACGTCGTGCCGATCATCGCCGACATCGACGCCGGCTTCGGCAACGAGAACGCCACGTACATCCTGGCCAAGGAGATGATCAAGGCCGGCGCCTGCTGCCTGCAGATCGAGAACCAGGTCTCGGACGCCAAGCAGTGCGGCCACCAGGACGGCAAGGTCACCGTGCCGCGCGAGGACTTCATCGAGAAGCTGCGCGCCTGCCGCCTGGCCTTCGAGGAACTGGGCGTCGACGAGGGCGTGATCGTCGCCCGCACCGACAGCCTGGGCGCGGGCCTGACCCAGAAGGTCCCCGTCAGCCAGGAGCCGGGCGACCTGGCCAGCGACTACATCAAGTGGCTGAAGACCGAGGCCATCACGCCCGACAACCCGATCCTGCCGGGCGAGTTGGCGTTGTACCGCGACGGCCAGTTCGAGAAGCCGGTGCGCATGCCCAACGGCCTGTTCGCCTTCCAAGACGGCACCGGCCGGGCCCGCGTCATCGAGGACTGCATCGCCTCGCTGACCCAGGGCGGCGCCGACTTGCTGTGGATCGAGACCGACACCCCGAACGTCGACGAGATCGCCTCGATGGTCTCCGAAATCCGCGAGGTCGTTCCGAACGCCAAGCTGACCTACAACAACTCGCCGTCGTTCAACTGGACCCTGAACCTGCGCCGCCAGGTCCGCGACCAGTGGATCGCCGAGGGCAAGATCCACAAGGACAGCTATCCCGAAGGCGCGGCCCTGATGTCGGCCGAGTTCGACGCCAGCGACCTGGGCCGCGAGACCGACGAGCGCCTGGCCCGCTTCCAGGTCGACATCTCGGCCCGGGCCGGGGTGTTCCACAACCTGATCACCCTGCCGACCTTCCACCTGACGGCCAAGAGCATGGACGAGCTGTCGCGCGGCTATTTCGGCGACGACCGGATGAAGGCCTATGTCAATTCGGTGCAGCGCGAGGAGATCCGCCGCGGCGTCTCGGCGGTGAAGCACCAGCACGAGGTCGGCTCGGACCTGGGCGACACCTTCAAGGAGATGGTCGCCGGCGAGCGCGCCCTGAAGGCCGGCGGCCACGCCAACACCATGAACCAGTTCGCCGCCGAATAGAGCCGGCGATCCCCCGCGCCCTCCTCTCACCCCCGTGGAGGGGGGCGCACCCCGCCAACCGATCGAGGATTCAGACCATGTCCGCCACGCAATTCGCTCCCGCCGCCATGCCGAACTCCACCGACCAGCAACGGGCGGTCGATCGGGTGGCCGAGGCCGCCCACCGCCTGAACGAAGCCGTGCAACGGGCCATCGCGGCCGGCTATTCGGTCGAACTGGTGCGCACCTCGCGCCACCACGACGGCGCGGGCAACTGGGGCGACCAGATCGTCCCGACCGTTCGTCCCAATGGCGCCGCCAAGAGCGCCTGAGCTAGAACCCCCTAAGTCGACACGCCGTTACAGAACCCCAGGATCCGCCATGCCCCTCGACGTCGCCGCCAACATCCAGGTCACCGGTCCGATCGAAGGCCGCGCCGTAGAGGTGCTGACGCCCGAGGCCCTGGCCTTCGTGGCCGACCTTCACCGCCGGTTCGACGCCCGTCGGCGCGAGCTGCTGGCGGCGCGGGTCGCCCGCCAGGCCCGCTTCGACGCCGGCGAACTGCCCGACTTCCTGCCCGACACCGCCGACATCCGCGAGAACGACTGGACGGTCGCGCCGATCCCGGCCGACCTGCGGGACCGCCGGGTCGAGATCACCGGTCCGGTCGACCGCAAGATGATCATCAACGCCCTCAACTGCGGGGCCAAGGTGTTCATGGCCGACTTCGAGGACGCCACTTCCCCCACCTGGTCCAACGTGATCGAGGGCCAGATCAATCTGAAGGACCGCTGGGCCAGCGACCTGACCCATGCGGACCCAAAGTCCGGCAAGAGCTACGCGCTGGGAGCCAACCCGGCCGTCCTGAAAATCCGCCCCCGTGGCTGGCATCTGCCTGAACAGCACATGGAAGTGGATGGCCTGCCCGTCAGCGGGGCCTTGTTCGACTTCGGCCTGTACTTCTTCCACAACGCCAAGGCCACGCTGGAGCAAGGCTCGGGTCCCTACTTCTACCTGCCCAAGCTGGAGAGCCACCTGGAGGCGCGCCTCTGGAACGAGGTCTTCGTCCACGCCCAGGCCGCGCTCGGCATCCCGAACGGCACGATCAAGGCCACGGTGCTGATCGAGACCATCCCGGCCGCCTTCGAGATGGACGAGATCATCTTCGAGCTGCGCGACCACATGGCGGGCCTGAACTGCGGCCGCTGGGACTACATCTTCTCGTTCATCAAGCGCCTGGGCCGTCGAGCCGAATTCCTCACCCCGGACCGCTCGGCCATGGTGATGGGCAAGGCCTTCCTGGGCGCCTATTCGCTGAAGCTGATCCAGACCTGCCACCGGCGCGGGGCCTTCGCCATGGGCGGCATGGCCGCCCAGATCCCGATCAAGGGCGACGAGGCCGCCAACCAGGCCGCCTTCGCCAAGGTGCGGGCCGACAAGGAGCGCGAGGCCGGGGCCGGCCACGACGGCACCTGGGTCGCCCACCCCGACCTGGTGCCCGTCGCCATGGAGGTTTTCGACCGCCTGATGCCGACGCCCAACCAGCTGGACAAGCGCCTGGCCGACCTGGTCATCACCCAGCCGCAGATGCTGGAGCTGCACGACGGCGGCCGCACCGAAGCCGGCGTGCGCGAGAACATCCGGGTGGGCGTGCGCTACACCCAGGCCTGGATCGAGGGCCGGGGCGCGGTGCCGCTCTACAACCTGATGGAAGACGCGGCGACGGCCGAGATCTGCCGCACCCAGCTGTGGCAGTGGATCCGCCTGGGCGCCGACCTGGTCGACGGTCGTCAGATGACGTCGCAGCTGTTCGTCAGCCTGCTGACCGAGGAGATGGGCGACCTGCGCCGCGACTTCCCCTCGCCTCGCCTGGAGGACGCCGCCCTGCTGTTCTCGCGGATGATCCTGTCCGACACGCTGGAAGAGTTCCTGACCCTGCCGGCGTACGAGCTGATCGCCTAGCCGCGCGGCGTCATTGCGCGGGAACGGCGGCCAGCGCCCGCACCGCGGCGATGACCGGCTCGGCCTCGGTCCGGACCAGCCAGTCGGGCCTGATGTCGGCGAACTTCACGCGCTGATCGCGGCCGATCACCACCACGGTGGGCTGGGGAAGCTCCCAGGTCCCGGTCCCCGTGGTGTCGCCGATCGAGCCGCCCCGCGCCCGCTGCGCGGCCTGGCTGGCCTCGTCGGCGGTGTAGAGGATCCCGAACCGGCGGCCGAGCGCGTTGTCGGTGTCCGAGGCCACCTTGAACGACAGGTCGTGGCGCGTGCGGATCTCGCCCAGCCGTTCGGGAATCTGCGGACTGACGGCGACCAGCGGCACGCCCAGGGCCTTCAAGGTCGGCTGCAGCGCGCGCTCGTAGTAGGGCAGAGCGATGTTGCAGGCCGGGCAGCCGGCGAAGCGGAAGAACACCAGCACGACGGGCCCCTTGGCGGTCAGGCCCTTCAGGGTCAGCTCGCCACCCTCGACGTCCTTCAGGACGAAGGGCTCGACGACGTCGCCGACCTTGATCCAGCCGGCCGGATCGGCGGTCTCGACCAAGGTCGCGCGCTGGTCGACATTGATCTTCAGCGCGGCGGGATCCCAGCTCCGAACGCGCTCGGCGTGCAGGTCGGCCAGCAGCTTGGCCAGGCTTTCTTGGCTCATCGGGCAGTCTCCTCGGCTTGAAGGGTCTTGTGGGCGGCGATCTGCATCGCCTGCAGGCGGGCGCGCTCGAAGATCGAGCCCATGCGCCAGTGCTGGTTGGTGTGGGTCGCCGCGTGCTCACCCCAGCCAGAGTCCCGGCGGAAGGCGCCCAGTTGGCCCGAGGCCAGGGCCTGTTCGGCGGTGATCCCGACCGGCGCCTCGCAGTCGGGCCAGACGAACAGGGCGTCGGCTGCGCAATGCAGTTCGCATAGCAGGCAGGTCTGGCAGTCGGCCTGGCGGGCGATCACCGCCTTGCCGGCGGGGCCGACCTCCAGCACGTCGCTGGGACAGGCGTCGACGCAGGTCCCGCAGCCGCTGCAGCGCTCGTCGATGACGACCTCGATCATCAGGCCACCTCCGCCTGGGCGGGCGTCGCCTCGAACGCGGTCCAGACGCGGTCCAGGCCGCCGGCGCGCTGACGCGCGGCGAAGCGGGGTTCCGGGCTGGTCGCATCCTCGCGCCGGTGCATGCCCCGGCTCTCGCGCCGGGCCAGGGCCGAGGCCTTGCTCCAGCGGCCGGCGGCGACCAGGGCGGCGGCCTCCCGCGTTCGCAGGGCCGCCCTGCCCTCGCCTCGCGCATGGGCGGCGAGCTCAGCCCAGGCGTCGTCCAGCCGCTCGATCGAAGCGGCCAGGGCGGGACCGCGCCGGAAGATGTTGCGTTCGTAGTCGTTGAGTTCGTCGCGCACGGCCTGGACCGCGGCGCGCAGGTCGACGGGACGCTCGGCGCGGCTTGGCCGCAGACCGGCGCGGCCCGTGGCCACGACCAGGGCGTCCGCCCTGGCGCCCTGCCTGAGCGCAAGCCGCGCGGCGCCGGCGCCGGCCCACTGGCCTGACGACAGCGCCCAGGATGAGTTGACCGCCCCGCCGCCCGAGATCGCGCCGGTGACCAGCTCCCGGCTGGCCGCGTCGCCGGCCGCGAACAGGCCGGGGACCTGGGTCTGGCAGGCCTCGTCGACCACCCGCAGGCCGCCGATCCCGCGCACCGTGCCTTCGGCGTGCAGCGTCACCTCGAAGCGATCGCGATAAGGATCGATCCCTTTGCGGTCGAACGGCAGGACGAAGTTGGGCTGCACCTGCGGCATGACCCGTTGGATGTCTTCGGGCACGCGATCCAGACGGCAGAACAGCGGCCCGACCATCAGGGCCCGCGCCAGATGCGGGGTGACATCCGGCCCGTTGGGGATGTCCAGCTCGCGGTCGTCGGCGTCGAACCAGCGGGCGAAGCTGTAGGCCATCGAGCGGGCCATGTTCGTGCCGGCCATGGCGGCGGTGTAGTAGTTGGTGAACTCCATGCCCGACAGGTCCGCCCCGGCCTCGACGCCCATCAGCAGGCCGTCGCCGGTGTTGGTGGCCGAGCCCAGCAGCCGCGAGGCGAAGGCGCAGCCGCCGGTGGCGAGCACCACGGCCCCAGCCCGGATCGTCCAAGGTTGTTCGCCGCGCAGGGCCAGGCCCGCCGCCCCGGCGATCGATCCGTCGCCATGGCGCAGCAGTTCCAGGGACGGATGGTGATCGAGAATGCGCACGCCCTGGTCCAGCGTCAGGTTCCGCATCGCCCGCATGTATTCCGGTCCGCGCAGGCCGCGATAGAAGGGCCGCCCCTGGTCGTCGGTCGAGAAGTCGTAATAGCCGCGCAGGGTCGGCAGGCTGGTCCAGGTCAGATCGAGGATGCGCCGCATCCAGTCCGGGTCGCCCAGGCCCAGGGATCGCTTCAGCCGATCGGCCACCGCCCCCTCGCGACTTTCCGGCGGAACCCACCAGTGACCCGGCCCCGCCGTGGCGGTCACGCCGCTGGTCCCGCAATGGCCCTTGTCGGCCAGAACCACGTCCGCGCCTTCACGGGCGGCGGCGATGGCGGCCCAGGTCCCGGCCAGCCCTCCGCCGATCACCAGCACGTCGGTGGACAAGGTCAGGGTCACGGCGCGACCGTGGCGTTGAACGAGCGGTCGAAGGCGCCGGCCGGGTCGCGGGTCGAGGACACCGCCCCGGCCGCTCGGAAGCGGTCGAGCACGGCCGTCGCCTCGGCCACGGCCTTGTCGTCGATGGCGCTCGGAGCGATGCGGTACTGCTGGACGGTGTAGAGCGCCACGTCCGGCTGCAGGCCCGTCTCCCTCGACAGCGCCGCCGCGAATTCCTTGGGATGCTCGCCCGCCCAGCGCCGGGCCTTGGCCAGGCGGCGCAGGAAGTCCTCGACCTGAGGCCGCTTGCCGGCGATCGCCGCCTCGCTGGCCGCCTCGAAGCCGTAGCCGCTGAGCCGCCCCGCGCCGTCGGCCAGGACCGTGGCGTCGTCGTACAGCTTGGCCAGGGCGACATACGAGCCCCAGGTCACCCAGCCGTCGATCGCGCCGCTGGTGAAGGCGGCCTTGGCGTCGCCGGGATTGAGGAACACGACCTGGACGTCGGTCGGCTTCAGGCCCGCGTCCTCCAGCAGCCGCAGGAGCAGGTAGTGGCCGATCGAGCCGCGTCCGGTGGCGATCTTCTTGCCGCGCAGGTCGGCCAAGCCGTGGATCGGCGAGCCCTTGCGCACCAGCAGGGCCGTCGAGGACCCGCCGCTCTTGCCCGCCTGCACGGCCTTGATCCTGGACCCGCTGGCGTAGGCGAACAGGAACGGAGCGTCGCCCGCCTCGCCCAGGTCGACCGCCCCCGCCCCCACCGCCTCGAGCAGCGGCTGGGCGGCGGCGAACTCGCTCCACTCGATCTTGTAGGGAACCCCTTCCAGGGCGCCCGAGGCGATCAGCACCGCCTTGGTGCCGCCCTTCTGGCTGCCGACCTTGAGGACGGTCTGACCGTCCCCTCCCTTGGCCCCGCATCCGGCCAACAGGACGGCGGCGGTCAGGACGGCGATGAGGCTGCGTCGTTGCATGGCGCCCTCCCTCAGAAGCGTTGGGTCAGGCGGGCGTAATAGTAGCCGCCGGTGATGCCGAAGGGCGAGAACATGCCGAACTGGTTCAGGCCCGTGTCGGCGTTGACGATCCCGATCTTGTCTGGGTGCTCGTCGAACAGGTTGTTGGCCCCGATCGCCACGTTGGTCGTCGGCCGGACGTCCCAGGCGATGTCGAGATCGGTCACCCACTTGGCGCTGTAGGTCCGGTCCAGATTGGCCGACGTCCCGGCCTCGGTGTACTCGCCGTACCGCGTGGTCCGCAGGCTGGCCGTGACGGTGTCGCGGTTCCATAGCGCGCCGAGGATCAGCTTCTTGCGCGGCGTGCCCACGGTCAGGTCGGCGATCTTCTGGCGGTCGAACAGCACCAGGTTCGGATTGACCGCCTTCAGCACCGCGGGCGTGTCGATCTGCTTGGTGATCTTGGTCTTGTTGAAGGCGTAAGCGGCGTTGAGGTTGAGGCGGCCGGCGTCGCCCAGATCGAAGGCGTATTCGGCGACCAGATCCACGCCCGTCGTCCGGGTCGAGACGGCGTTGGTGTAGTAGGTCGCCGCCAGGCCCGCCGGGAAGCGGGCCAGCAACGGCGCCAGCGCGGGCTGCGAGGCCAGTTGAGCGGCGCTGAGATCCAGGTTGCTGGTGTCGACGATGCGGTCGTCGATGTCGATCTGGTAGGCGTCCAGCGTGATCCGCAGGCGGCTGGTGGGTTCGGCGGTGATCCCGACGCTGTAGTTGGTCGAGGTCTCGGGCTTCAGCGGCGTCGCGCCCAGGGCCTGGGCTTCGGTGGAGTCGGCCCGCAGCACCTTGGTCGGGAAGGTCAGGTACTCGCCGGGGACGCAAGGCAGTCCCCGGAAGACATTGTTGGGCGCGGCGGCGCAGAGGCTGCCGTTGATGGTCGAGCTGGCGAACACCTGCTGGCCCAGGGACGGCGCACGGAAGCCGTTGCTGAGCGTGCCGCGTACGGCGTAGCCCGGCAGGAACTCCCAACGGGTGGTCAGCTTGCCGCTGGTGGTGTCGCCGACGTCGCCCGTGTAGCGCTCGTGGCGCCCGGCCACGCCGACATACCAGTTTTCCGTCAGGTTGGTTCCGACCTCGACATAGGCCGCATAGACGTTGCGGCTGACCGAGCCGGCGTCCTCGGGCGCGGTGCCGGCGTAGGAGGCCAGGCCCGGATTGGGTCGCAGCCCAGCGAATGGCTGGCCGGCCGGGATCACGTAGTCGCCGACGATGTACGAGGCCTCGTCGCCCGGTTCGATCAGGAAGTGCTCGTAGCGCTGCTCCAGCCCCCACGACACCTGGACCGGCCGGGGCAGCACGCCCTCGAACTCACGGGTGAAGTCGAGGTTCGTGGTCCACTGCTGGAACTGGTGGGTCGACAGGTGGAAGTAGGTCGGGCTGTCGGGACCCAGGGTGGCGTTGATGGTGTTCTGGCCGTCCAGCTGGGCGTGATCCTGGGCGAAGGTGGTCGACAGGTCCCAGTCCCAGCCCTTGGCCACGCCGCGCGCGCCGACCGTGGTCTGGAAGTCGAGCTCGAAGATCCGCCGCAGGGCGTTGAAGCCGTCGGGATAGACCTCCGGCAGCGAGTTGCGGTTCTGGGGGCGGCCTGCGGTCACGCCCGCCACCGGAGCCAGGTTGGGCAGGAAGCTGCCGGTGTTCTTCTTGGCCGAGCGATGGCTCAGCGTGCCGGTCGAATATAGCGTCAGGTCGCGCCAAGGCAGCTCGGCGTTGTAAGACGAGGACAGGATGTCCTCCTCGCCCGGCCCGTAGCTCTGGCCCCAGAAGTAGCGGTCGGCGGTGGCGTCGCGCGGGTCGGGGGTCACGGTCGTGACGCCGCCCACCGTGCTGACCGTCGGCTGGTAGATGTACTGGGCGCGAGACGGGACCGCGCGCGAGGCGGCCTCGTTGTTCTTCCAGTTCAGGGCCAGCTGGACGAAGCCGCCCTTGTCGCCCAGGGGCAGGCCGTAGTTCAGCGTGGCGCTGCGGGTGTCGCCGTCGCCCAGATAGTTCTGGCCGCCGGTGTAGCTGAACGAGCCGCCTTCGGCGTCCTGCTTGAGGATGATGTTGACCACGCCGGCGATGGCGTCCGAGCCGTACTGGGCCGAGGCGCCGTCGCGCAGCACCTCGATGCGCTCGATGGCCGAGGCCGGGATCAGGTCCAGGTCGACCGGCGCGCCGCCGCGTCCCACCCGGGCCAGGTTGTTGATCAGCGCCGTGCCGTGCCGCCGCTTGCCGTTGACCAGGAACAGGGCCTGGTCGCCGTTCAGGCCGCGCATGGTGATGGCCCGCACCGTCCACGAGGTGCCGCCGCCGTTGATGCCTGGCAGGTTGAACGACGGGATCAGGGTGTTGAGCACCTCCTTCAGGCCCACCTTGCCGGTGGCCGTCAACTGCTCGCTGGAGATCACGTCGACCGGGGCCGGGCTGTCGGCCACGGTGCGGCGCACGCCTCGAACGCCGGTGACGATCACGCCGTCCAGCGCGGTGGCGCCCTCGACGTCGGCGGGCGCGGCGTCGACGAGCGGCACGTCGCCAAGCGTGTCAGCCGCTCGGGCCGGGGCGGCCAGGACCGCGACGGTCAGGATCGAGGCGCAGGCCAGCAGGCCGGTCCGGAAGGTCGTTTCAAGCGAAGGTCGGGCCAGCGCCCGGGTCGAGTAAGGCAAGAGTCTATCCCCCGCGCGGGGCCCATGGCCGCCGCGTCGTGTTGTTGGTCTCGAAGGTGGAAGCGGCGCGCCGCCGGCCCCGCGGCGCGCCGGATTGTCAGGTGGAGCGGCGCTCGCGATACGGAATGTCGTCCGAGCCGATCAGCACGCGCTCCATCACGCGCGGGAAGTCGCCGTAGTCACGGACAGCGTAGTGCAGGCCCGCGCGGTTGTCCCACAGGGCCACCGAGTTGGGCCGCCAGCGGAAGCGGGCGTGATGCTCCGGCTTCTTCACCTCGTCATAGAGCCGGGCCAGCAGCACCCTACTCTCCTCCGGCGCCAGGTCGACGAACCGGGGCTTGAGGCTGAAATTGATCCAGAAGATGTCCTCGCCGGTCTCCGGGTGGGTGCGGATGGCGGGATGGGCCACCAGCGGATAGCGCTCGCCGGACCGGTTCAGGGCCGACTGGTAGTCGTGGATCACGTAGAGGTCGTCGACCGCCGCCTTCAGGTCGTCGGCCAGGCCGCGATAGATCGCGCCGCCGTCGGCCCAGATCGTGTCGCCGCCCACCTCGGGAATGTGCACGGCCTTCAGCACCGCGCCGAAAGAGGGGTTGATCCGCCAGCTGGTGTCGGTGTGCCAGTGGTTCTCGCGGATGTCGTATTCCTTGAACGCCTCGGCCGAGATCGGCTGGACCGCGCGGTGGGTCTCCACCCCGCCGACCGGATGGGCGTAGACCTCGCCGAAGTTGGCCGCGAAGGCCAATTGCTGGTCGCGCGTGATGTCCTGGTCGCGGAAGAACAGCACCTTGCGCTCCAGCAGCAGGGCCTTGAGCGCGTCGCGCTGGGACCGGTCGAGCGGCTGGCGCAGATCGACGCCGCTGACTTCCGAGCCGATGGTCGGGTTCAGATGGACCGTGCTCAGTCCCGCCTTTTCGCGAATGCCGGTGATGGTGGCGCTCATGGGCCTCTCCTCGCCTGATGGGTTCGACACGGCGTTCGACGCCGCGACCATCGGCACCATGAGCAACCCAAAGAAGTCATGCGAGGCAGTATTCCTCCAAACCTTCATAGAGATTTGTATATCTCTGGCGCTAATATGTGCATTCAAGTCGCGTAATCGCCAAATGACAACTCGACCTTACGAACACTCATAAGGCCTATTTATCAAATTCCATTGTCGACGCCGATACTCGATGACAGTCATGCCGCCGAAGCATTACATCGGAGGCCGTCATGGCGAC
The DNA here is from genome assembly GCF_056406095.1 of Caulobacter sp. P1_D6. Lineage (NCBI taxonomy): Bacteria > Pseudomonadati > Pseudomonadota > Alphaproteobacteria > Caulobacterales > Caulobacteraceae > Caulobacter > Caulobacter sp. P1_D6. Next base: position 156,914 of record NZ_JBFUAW010000001.1, read on the forward strand.
GCGCAGACAACTCAAGCTCGGCCACATGATCGAAGGCGCGGGGCGGACCTGGACCGACTGGCGCCATCCGGACGCCCAGCCTGGCGCCAGCACCAACTTCAAGTACTACAGCCGCGCCGCCAAGCTGGCCGAACAGGGCAAGTTCGACTTCCTGTTCATCGCCGACAGCCTGTCGATCAACGCCAAGTCCAGCCCGCACTACCTGAACCGCTTCGAGCCGATCACCATCCTGTCGGCCCTGGCGGCGGTGACCGAACACATCGGCCTGGTGGCCACGCTCAGCGTCACCTATTCCGAACCGTTCAACGTGGCCCGCCAGTTCGCCTCGCTGGACCACATCAGCGGCGGCCGCGCCGGCTGGAACGTGGTCACCTCGTGGCTCGAGGGCTCGGCCGAGAACTTCGGCAAGGCCGAGCACCTGGCGCACGACACCCGCTACCGTCTGGCGACCGAATATCTCGACGTCGTCCAGGGCCTCTGGGACAGCTGGGAAGACGACGCCCTGGTGCACGACAAGGCCAGCGGCGTGTTCTTCGACCCCGACAAGCTGAACGCCCTGGGCCACAAGGGCGAGTTCCTGTCGGTGAAGGGGCCGCTGAACATCGCCCGCTCGCCGCAGGGCCAGCCGGTGATCTTCCAGGCCGGCGCGTCGGAGGACGGCCGCAACCTGGCCGCCAAGCGCGCCGACGCGATCTTCGTCGGCCACGGCGGCGTCGAGGACGCCCGCGCCTACTACGCCGACGTCAAGGCCCGCGCCGCCGGCTTCGGCCGCGATCCGGACGACCTGTTCATCCTGCCGGCCGCCGCGCCGATCATCGGCTCGACCGAGGCCGAGGCCGAGGCCCGCTGGCATGAGCGCGCCGAGCTGGTGTCGATCGAGTCGGCCCTGGCCATGCTGGGACGCGGCTTCAACGACCATGACTTCACCGTCTACGACCTCGACGCCCGCTTCCCCGACGTGTTCAGCCGCGGGATCAACAGCTCGCAGTCGGCGACCCTGAAGATCGCCCAGGCGGTCGAGCGCGAGAACCTGACCCTGCGCCAGGTGGCCCTGCGCTTCGCCACCCCGCGCGGCGACCTGGTGGGCACGCCCGAGCAGATCGCCGACAAGTTCCAACTGTGGCTGGACAGCCGGGCCTCGGACGGCTTCGTGATCGGCGAGTCCCTGCCCGGCCAGTTCCAGCTGCTGGTCGAGGAAGTCGTCCCGTTGCTGCAGAAGCGCGGGATCTTCCGCGAGGACTACGACGGCTCGACCTTCCGCCAGAACCTGGGGCTGGAGGTTCCGGTCAACCGGTTCACCCAGCAGAAGACCAGCCGCGCGGTCGCGTGATGCGAGGCGGGCCTGGCCAGATCCGCGCCATGGGCTCGCCAGGCTCAAAGCTCCAGCGCCGCCTGGTGGATCAGCTCCGACAGCTTGGCGATCGACGGGTGCGGCGACGGGCCGACGCGGCGGACATAGGCGACCTGGGGCATGGCCGGCAGGCCCGTCTCGATCGGCGCGGCCTGGGGCCGGAACAGCGCGGTGCGGCAGGTGACCGCCAGCCCCGCCTCGACCGCCGCCCGCAGGGCCGAGAGGCTGGGCGTTTCGAGGGCGACCCGGTACGGCCGCCCCTCGCGCTCCAGGGCCGCCAGGGCCGCGTCCCGGAACCGGCAGGGCGGGGCCAGGATGGCCAGCGGCAGGACGGGCGCCCGCGTCAGGTCCGGATCGCCGTGCCAGACCATGGGCGCCACCCGGGCCGCGTGCGGATCGTCGGCCGCGCCCATGCACAGCACCACGTCCAGCCGGTCGCCGGCCAGCAGGTCCAGCAGCTCCGGCGAGCCGGCCACCCGCACCTCCAGCTGGACGTCCGGATTGAGCTGGCTGAACCGGGCCAGCACGCCCGACAGCAGGGTCTCGGCGAAGTCCTGGACCAGTCCCACCCGCACCGGCCCGACCAGGGCGTCGCCGGTCAGGGCCACCACCGCCCGGTCGTTCAGCGCCAGGATCTCGCGCGCCAGGGCCAGCAGGGTCCGACCGGCCGGCGTCAGGGTCAGGCGACGGCCGTCGCGGTGGAACACCGGCGTCAGCACGGTCTCCTCCAGCCGCTTCATCTGCAGGCTGAGCGCCGACTGGGTGACGAACACCCGCTCGGTGGCCTTCAGCATCGATCCGGAGTCGACGATGGCCACGAAGCTTCGCAGCAGTTCGGTCGGCAGATTGGTGGCCATGGCGCACGTCCATAAGAAAGTCTGATATGCCCCCTCAGGATAAGTCTATTGATCCAGTAGGGTTTCAACGCCTTTCTCTGTGGAGCATTGGCGTTCGCGCCGCAACGGTTCACGGGACGACGCACCCTCATGTCTTTGGCGATCACCCTTAGAAATTCTCAAGCCCAGTCGTGGCGCTGGCCGCGGCTGTCGCACGCCCGCTGGCTGTCGCCCGTGGCGCTGCTGCTGCTGTGGGAAGCCGGCTCGCGGGCGGGCCTGATCCCCGACAGGGTGCTGGCCGCGCCTTCGGCCGTGGCCGAGACCTTCTGGGCGCTGACCGTCTCCGGAGAGCTGCCGTCCAACCTGCTGGTGTCGCTGGGTCGCGCCGCCGCCGGCCTGGCGATCGCCCTGACGGTGGCCGTGACCCTGGGCCTGGTCTCGGGCCTGTCGCGCTGGGGCGAGACGCTGGTCGACCCGCTGATGCAGATCAAGCGCACGATCCCGTCGCTGGCCCTCACGCCGCTGTTCATCGTCTGGTTCGGCATCGGCGAGACGCCGAAGATCACCCTGATCGCTGTGGCGGCGACCTTCCCGCTGTACCTGAACCTGTTCGCCGGCATCCGGGGCGTAGACGTGCGCCTGGTCGAGGCCGCGCGCAGCTTCGGCCTTTCCGGCTGGGCGCTGGTGCGCGAGGTGATCCTGCCCGGCGCCCTGCCCTCGTTCTTCGTCGGCCTGCGCTACGCCCTGGGCATCAGCCTGCTGATCCTGGTGGTCGCAGAGCAGATCAACGCCCAGGCCGGCCTGGGTCACCTGATCAACAACGCCCGCGACTTCATGCGCACCGACATCATCGTCGTCTGCCTGCTCGTCTACGCCCTGCTCGGCCTCGCCGCCGACGCCCTCGTCCGCACGCTGGAGCGCAAGGCGCTGGCGTGGCGCCCCAGCCTCGTGGAGCAATGATCATGGCCCAGCCCCGCATTCGCGCCGTTCCGGACACCGCGCCGGAAACCCCCACCGTACGGCTGAGCGGCTTCACCCGCCGGTTCGGCGACAACGTGGTCATCGATGGCCTGGACCTGACCATCGCGCCCGGCGAGTTCGTCGCCCTGCTGGGAGCCAGCGGCTCGGGCAAGACCACCCTGCTGCGCACCCTGGCGGGCCTGGACCCGATCGGCGGCCAGGACGTGACCACGCCCGCCGCCCGCGCCGTGGTGTTCCAGGACGCCCGCCTGCTGCCCTGGAAGAAGGTCTGGCGCAACGTCGCCCTGGGCCTCTCCGGCGGCGATGTCCGGAGCCGCGCCGAGGCCGCCCTGAAGGAAGTTGGCCTGGGCCATCGCCTTGACGCCTGGCCCTCCACCCTGTCCGGCGGCGAGGCCCAGCGCACCGCCCTGGCCCGCGCCCTGGTCCGCGAGCCGGCCCTGCTGCTGCTGGACGAACCGTTCGCCGCCCTGGACGCCCTGACCCGGCTGAAGATGCACGACCTGGTGCTGTCGCTGTGGCGCGAGCACAAGCCCTCGGTGCTGCTGGTCACCCACGACGTCGACGAGGCCATCGCCCTGGCCGACCGCGTGCTGGTGCTGGACAAGGGCAAGATCGCCGTCGAGGAGCGGATCGCCCTGGAGCGCCCCCGCCAGCCCGACGCCCGCTTCCACGCCGTCCGCCGCCGGCTGCTGGCCCGCCTGGGCGTCGAGGCCCCCGCCCCGCAGCCGACGCCGGCCCCCGCCCTGGTCGCCTTCCCGCACGGCGAGGTCGTTCTGTGAGCCGCGCGGTGATCCGATGAGCGCCCACCGCCCTACCCCCAGGCTTCACAAGCTGGCCGATTTCGTCGGCGCGCTTGGGAACCTGGTCGACCAGACGGATGGCGAGGACCTGATCCTCGCCGAGGGCGGGCGGCTGCTGGCCGGGCTGATCGCCCGCGACGACTGGCTGCCCGACGCCTACGCCCAACCCGATCCGACCCGCTACCAGCAGTACCTGCTGCATTGCGACAGCCGCGAGCGGTTCAGCGTCGTCAGCTTCGTCTGGGGTCCGGGCCAGGCGACGCCGGTCCATGACCACACTGTCTGGGGCCTGGTCGGCGTGCTGCGCGGGGCCGAGCTGTCGCAGCGCTTCGCCCGGCGCGGCGAGGCCTTCGGCGCCGTAGGTCCCGTCCACCGGCTGGCGCGCGGCGAGGTCGAGGCGGTCTCGCCCACGGTCGGCGACGTGCACCAGGTGACCAACGCCTTCGACGACCGCGTCTCGATCAGCATCCATGTCTACGGGGCCAATATCGGCGCCGTGGAACGCTCGACCTACGACGCCGCCGGCCGGCCCAAGCGGTTCGTCTCCGGCTACGCCAACACCACCCTGCCCAATCTTTGGGATCGCTCCAAACCCGTGCTGGCCGAGATTTCCGCATGACCCTGCTCACCGTCACGCCCCGCGAAGTCCGCCAGGACTGGATCGCCCGCCGCGAGATCGCCCTGCTGGACCTGCGCGAGGAAGACCCCTTCGCCCGCGCCCACCCACTGTTCGCCTCGCAGTTGCCGCTCAGCCGGCTGGAGTTGGAAATCCTGGATCGGGTCCCGCGCAAGGACGCCAAGATCGTGCTGTACGACAACGGCGAGGGCCTGGTCTCGCCGGCCGGCAAACGCTTGGCGGCCCTGGGTTACACGCAAATTCGAGCGCTTGCTGGTGGGCTCCAAGGCTGGAAGGACGCCGGCTACGAGCTGTTCCAGGACGTCAATTCCTACAGCAAGGCGTTCGGCGAACTGGTCGAGGCGCGGCGGCACACGCCTTCCCTACCCGCCCAGGAAGTCCAGGCGCGGATCGACGCCAAGGCCGACCAGGTGATCCTCGACGCCCGCCGGTTCGAGGAATACGCGGTGATGAGCATCCCTAGCGGGATCAGCACCCCTGGCGCCGAGTTGGTGCTCCGGGCTCGCGAACTGGCTCCCGATCCAGCGACCACCATCATCGTCAACTGCGCCGGCCGCACCCGCAGCCTGATCGGCGCCCAGTCGCTGCTGAACGCCGGCGTGCCCAATCCGGTCTTCGCCCTGCGCAACGGCACCATCGGCTGGACCCTGGCCCAGCAGCAGTTGGAGCACGGCCAGAGCCGCCGCTTCCCGGCCGTCTCGGACCAGACCCTGGACGAGGCCCGCGCCAAGGCCCGCGACGTGGCCTACCGCGCCGGCGTCCGGCGGATCGACGCCGAGGGCCTGGCGGACCTCGCCCAGGACCGCAAGCGCACCCTCTACCGCTTCGACGTGCGCACGCCCGAGGAATACGCCGCCAGCCACCTGCCCGGCTTCCGCTCGGCGCCCGGCGGGCAACTGGTGCAGGAGACCGACGTCTTCGCGCCCGTGCGCGGCGGCCGCATCGTGCTGGCCGACGACCTGGGTCCGCGCGCCGACATGAGCGCCTCATGGCTGGCCCAGCTGGGCTGGGACGTCTACGTGCTGGACGGCGGCTTCGACGGCGAGCTGGAGACCGGCGCCTGGCGGCCGAGCCTGCCGCCGATCCCCACCGTCGAGACCATCAGCCCCGAGGACCTGGCCGTGGCGCTGGGCGACGGCACCGTGGTGGTGCTGGACCTCGCCCCCAGCCCCGTCCATCGCAAGGGCCACGTGCCCGGCGCCTGGTTCACGATCCGCGCTCGCCTGGCCGAGGCGTTCGAGCGCATCCCCGAGGGCCTGCCGATCGTCCTGACCTCGCCCGACGGCCGCCTGGCGCGGCTGGCGGCGGCCGAGGTCGAGGAGATCTCCGACCACCCGGTGCGGGTCCTCGACGGCGGCACCGAGGCCTGGGCCAAGACCGGCCGCCGGCTGGACGCCGGCCTGGTGCGCGCCGCCTCCGATCCGGAGGACGTCTACAAGCGCCCGTACGAGGGCACCGACAACGCCGCCGAGGCCATGCAGGCCTATCTGGACTGGGAGTTCGGCCTGGTCGACCAGCTGGCCCGCGACGGCTCGCACGGCTTCTTCGTGATCTGAGGCCGCCATGTCGCTGAAACTCTACTTCGCCCCCGGCTCCTCGGCCTTCGCGCCACTGATCGCGCTGGAGGAGCTGGGCGTCGCCTACGACGTCCACCCCGTCGACCTGGCGGCCGGCGAGCAGCGCCAGCCGGCCTATCTGCGGGTCAATCCGCGCGGCCGGGTGCCGACCCTGGCGGTCGACGGCGAGCCGGTCACCGAGGTGCTGGCCATCCTGACCTATCTGGCCCACGCCTATCCGCACGGCGGACTGCTGCCCCTGGCCGACCCGCTGAAGCTGGCCCACGCCTACGAGGTGATGAGCTGGTTCGCCAGCACCGTGCACGTGGCCTTCTCGCAGATCGCCCGGCCCGAGCGCTTCGCCGACGACGACGGGATCAAGGCCGCCCTGGCCACGCCCGGCGAGGCCCGCTTCCACCGCACCCTGACCGACATCGAGCGTCTGGCCCAGGGACCCGGCCCCTGGCTGCTGGGCGAGGATTTCAGCGCCGTCGACGCCTACGCCCTGGTGATCTGGCGCTGGGCCGAGCGACGGCGGATCGACACCTCGGCCTATCCGGCCTGGAGCGCCAAGGCCGCCCGCGCCCTGGCCCGTCCGTCGGTCCGCCGCGCCCTTCGCAAGGAGACGGCCCCGAAGGTCGCCGCCTGATGAGACAGCCTGATCAAACCCTTGAGAAAGCCTCGCTTTTCTAACCCGCCCTCATCTCTAGATTTCCCCGAACCCAAGATCGGAGCCTCCCCATGCCCGTCGAATTCATCGGCATCATCGGCACTCAGCATCAGTCCGAGATCCACCCCGCCCAAGGTCCGGTGATCGATCGCGACTATGTCGAGGCCATCGCCACCGCTCACGATGAAGGCGGCTTCGACCGCGCCCTGGTCGCCTTCGGCTCGACCTCGCCGGAAAGCCAGCTGGTCGTGGCCCACGCCGCCTCGGTGACCAAGCGTCTGGGCTTCATGATCGCCCATCGTCCCGGCTTCACCGCCCCCACCGTCGCGGCGCGCCAGCTGGCGACGCTGGACCAGTTCACCGGCGGCCGGGTGGCCGTGCACATCATCACCGGCGGCTCGGACGACGAATTGGCCAAGGACGGCGACCACCTGACCAAGGACGAACGCTACGCCCGCACCAGCGAGTATCTCGACATCGTCCGCCAGGAATGGACCAGCGAAAAGCCGTTCGACTACAAGGGCGACTACTACAACGTCGTCCAGGCGTTCGGCGGGGTGAAGCCCCATCAGAAGCCGCAGATCCCGGTCTATTTCGGCGGCTCGTCCGACGCGGCCATCCCGGTGGCCGGCAAGCACGCCGACATCTTCGCCCTGTGGGGCGAGACCCAGGCCCAGGTCGCCGAGACCATCGCCCGGGTGCGCCACGCCGCCGCCAAGCACGGCCGCCAGGTGAAGTTCTCGCTGTCGCTGCGACCGGTGATCGCCGAGACCGAAGAGGCCGCGTGGGCCAAGGCCGACGACATCGTCGCCCAGGCCAAGGCCCTGCGCGAGAAGGCAGGCCTGCCGACCTCGGGGCACACGCCTCCGAACGCCGGCTCGCAGCGCCTGCTCGACGCGGCCAAGCAGGGTACGCGCCTGGACAAGCGCCTGTGGACCGGCGTCGCCGCCGTCACCGGCGCGGCGGGCAACTCCACCGGCCTGGTCGGCACGCCCCAGCAAGTGGCCGAGGCCCTGCTCGACTATTACGACCTGGGCGTCACGACCTTCCTGATCCGCGGCTTCGTCCCGCTGGACGACGCCGTCGCCTACGGCCGCGACCTGATCCCGCTGGTCCGCGAGCTGGTCGCCCAGCGCGACGCCAACCCGGCCGCCGCGGCGAGCTAGGGCATGGCCTTCGACGCCGATCCGCGCTGGCTGGGCGATGCGGCCTGGCCAGTCGAAGGCTGGCCGGTGGACGCCTCCTCCGGCGCCGAGCCGCCCTACGCCGTGCACACGCCCCGGGTCGATCCGCCGATCGATCCGGAGGCGTTCAAGGACGCCCTGGCCCGGCTGGCCAGCGGCGTGGCGATCATCTCGTGCTGGGATGAAGGCGCGCCGCGCGGCCTGCTGGTCAGTTCGATCACCGGCCTGTCGGTCGATCCGCCGCGCTTCCTGTTCTGCGTCCGCAAGGAAGCCTCCAGTCATGACGCCCTGGTCCGGGCCGGCCACTGCAGCGTCGCGGTGCTGGCGGAAGGCTGCGAAGCCGAGGCCCTGCGCTTCTCGTCCTCAAGCCTGAGCCACGAGCGGTTTCATCCAAGCTCCTGGCGGCTGACCGACGATGCGCCGCCCACCTACCAGGCCGGACTTTCGGTCGCGACCTGCCGGATTGACCAGGCGACCGACGCCGGCAGCCACACGGTGTTCATCGTCACGGCCCACGCCGTGCGAACCGCGCCGGGCCAACCCCTGGTCGCCTACGCCAGGGCGTTCCAGCGCCTGGCGTCTTAGCCGCACCAACTCGACCGACCCGAGACCGCGCGGAGCCCACTCCGTGCGGTCGATTCGTGTCCGCCCCGGCGCGGCGGGCGATCTGGCGGCTTTGAAGCGTCGCCTTGCCTGGATCGACTTCCTCATAATCAGGCGCCGCGCGCGAAAACATGCCGCTTGCGGAGCAACTCGCGCCCCGATTTTCAACGACAACGTTGTCATTGAAAACATTGGCCTTTTCCCACCGGTTCGTCGCGTTATGGTGCGCGCCAAGGCGAGCAATAGTTTCGCCAACTTGCAGCAGGACGTGAAATGCAGAACCAAGGGCTGGGCGCCAACGCGCCCCCGACGAAACACGCGCGTCTATTGGCCTGGGTGGACGAGGTCGCCGCGCTGACCAAGCCGAAGGCCATTCATTGGTGCGACGGCTCCGACGCGGAATGGACGGCCCTGACCGACGAACTGGTCGCCCTGGGCACGCTGAAGCGCCTCAATCCCGACCTCCGCCCCAACTCGTTCCACGCCGCTTCGGACCCGCGCGACGTCGCCCGGGTCGAGAGCCGCACCTTCATCTGCTCGATGGACCAGGCCGACGCCGGGCCGACCAACAACTGGCGCGATCCGGACGAGATGCGCGGCCTGCTGAACGGTCTGTTCGACGGCTGCATGCGGGGACGGACGATGTATGTCGTGCCGTTCTCGATGGGCCCAGTGGGCTCGCCCATCAGCGCCCTGGGCGTGGAGATCACCGACAGCGCCTATGTCGCCGTCTCGATGCGGGTGATGACCCGCATGGGGCAGGCGGCGCTGGACGCCCTGGGCGAGGACGGCTTCTTCGTGCCGGCCCTGCACACCCTGGGCGCGCCGCTGGCCGAGGGTCAGGCCGACGTCGCCTGGCCGTGCAACGACGACAAGTACATCGTCCACTTCCCCGAAAGCCGCGAGATCTGGTCCTATGGCTCGGGCTACGGCGGCAACGCCCTGCTGGGCAAGAAGTGCTACGCTCTGCGCATCGCCTCGGTGATGGCCCGCGACGAGGGCTGGCTGGCCGAGCACATGCTGATCCTCAAGCTGACCTCGCCCGCCGGCAAGGTGCGCTACGTGGCCGCCGCCTTCCCCAGCGCCTGCGGCAAGACCAACATGGCCATGCTGCAGCCCACCCTGCCGGGCTGGAAGGCCGAGACGATCGGCGACGACATCTGCTGGATGCGGTTCGGCGCCGACGGCCGGCTATACGCGATCAACCCGGAGGCCGGCTTCTTCGGCGTGGCGCCGGGCACGGGCGTGAAGACCAACCGCAACGCGGTCGACACCCTGCACTCCAACTGCGTCTACACCAACGTGGCCCTGACCGCCGACGGCGACGTCTGGTGGGAAGGCCTGACCGACACCCCGCCCGAGGGCTTGACCGACTGGAAGGGCCGCGCCTGGTCGCCCGCGTCCGGCGAGCCCGCCGCCCATCCCAACGCCCGCTTCGCCGTGCCGGCCGGCCAATGCCCCGTCATCGCTGACGAGTGGGAAGACCCGGCCGGCGTGCCGATCTCGGCCATCCTGTTCGGCGGCCGCCGCGCCTCGGCCGTGCCGCTGGTCACCGAGGCCTTCGACTGGGAGCACGGGGTCTTCCTGGCCTCCAACGTCGCCTCGGAAGGCACGGCGGCGGCCGAGAACAGCATCGGCGAGCTGCGCCGCGATCCCTTCGCCATGCTGCCGTTCTGCGGCTACAACATGGGCGACTACTTCAATCACTGGCTGAAGGTCGGCGCCTCGGCCGATCCGGCCAAGCTGCCCCGCATCTATTTCGTCAACTGGTTCCGCAAGGACGAGCGCGGCAAGTTCGTCTGGCCGGGCTATGGCGAGAACAGCCGCGTGCTGAAGTGGATCGTCGACCGCCTGGAGGGCGAGGCCGAAGCCGTCGACAGCCCGATCGGCCGCCTGCCCACGCGCGACGGCCTGGACCTGACGGGCCTGGACCTGACCGACGCCCAGCTGGATCTGCTGCTGACCGTCGATCCGGAGATCTGGCGCGCCGAAGCGGCCCTGATCCCCGAGGCCTACGACAAGTTCGGCGCGCGTCTGCCGCCGGCCCTGTGGGAACAGCTGGCCGCCCTGGGCGCGCGACTGGCTCGCCTCGACCATCCCGCCAAGGTGCTGGAGCAGGCCTGATCATCGGCCCCTCCCTCCCCCTTTCAATGACGCAAGCGCCGGACTGGACCGGCGCATGGAGACCGAATGCACGTCGCTATGGATAAGCCCGCCCGGAAGTTCGTGGTCGGCAACTGGAAGATGCACGGCAACCTGGCCGCCCTGCCCGTCCTGGGCGCCATCGACGCGGCGGCGCGCCAGACGCCGGCCGTCGACGTCGGGGTGGCGGTGCCCGCGACCCTGATCACCGCCGCCTGGCAGGCCGCCGGCGCCATGAGCGTCGGCGCGCAGGACATCCACGCCGCCGACAAGGGCGCGCACACCGGCTGCCTGTCGGCGCCGATGGTCAAGGACGCCGGCGCGGCCTTCACGATCGTCGGTCACAGCGAGTGCCGGGCGGGCCGCCAGGAGAGCGACGCCGAGGTGCGCGACAAGGTCGAGGCCGCGCGCCGGCACGGCCTGTCGGTGATCCTCTGCGTCGGCGAAGCGCTGGACGTCCGCGAAGCCGGCCAGGCCGAGACGGTGGTTCGCGCCCAGTTGGAGAACTGCCTGCCGGCCGGCGCCGACGGCGAGTGGCTGTCGGTGGCCTACGAGCCGATCTGGGCGATCGGCACCGGTCGCTCGGCTACGGGCGACGACATCGCGGCCATGCACGCGGTGCTGCGAGAGACCTGCCGCGCCGTCCTGGGCCCGGCCGGCGACCGCGTGCGGCTGCTGTACGGCGGCTCGGTCACCCCGGCCAACGCCGCCGAGATCCTGGCGACGCCGAACGTCGACGGGGTGCTGGTCGGCGGGGCCAGCCTGACGGCCGAGACCTTCCTGCCGATCATCGCCCACGCCTGATCGTGGGTCCTAGCCGAAGGTCCGCTTGAGGAAGCCGCGGATGTTCTGCGCCAGGCGGGGCGTCAGCGGCCCCAGCACGCCTTTGCGCTCCTCCGGCAGGTGAGCGGCGGGATCGCCGTTCGCCTCGAACAGGTAGTGGTCGAAGATCGCCCGCCAGGCGTCGCGCTGCGGCTTGGGCAGGTGGCGCACCGCCAGCAGGCCGTGGATCAGCACCTCGAACGGCGAGCCGGCCTCGGGCGGCAGATCGCGCCACCAGTAGTTCACCAGCACGTTCAGGCTGTCGAGCGACTGGACGTGGTGCCACCAGGCGGTCGGGATGTAGATCGCGTCGCCCGGTCCGAGCTCGGCGGTCAGACCATGTTTGGCCGCCTCGGCGAAGCGCGGATAGCGGTCCAGGTCGGGCGCCTCCAGCTGGACCATGCTGATTGGCTGACCGGCCAGGGTGAAGTCCAGCGGCCCGACATAGAGGTTGGCCGTCTGCTCGGGCGGGAACAGCGTGAAGCGCCGGCGCCCTGCCACGACAACGGCGATGTTGTCGGCCATGTCGTAGTGGGTCTGCACCCGCACCGCGTTGCCGAACCAGATGCGCGGCTCGACCGGCACGGCCAGCAGATCGTGGCTGTTGGCCTCGGCGAAGCCGGGCAGCACCTGCGCGGTCGGGGCCGAGCCGACATAGACCGACGGCGGCCGGGCCTCGGCGCCCAGAGCCAGGATGTCGTCGAGGATGGCCGAGATCTCGCCCGGCCGCCGCTCGAAGTTCACCGCCCGCTCGGCGTCGCTGTAGAAGAAGCGGCCGCCGATTTCCGGCGGACCGACGAAGGCCTCGACCGGCGCGCCCTTGTCGAAGCCCTTGATGTAGGCGGCGGCGGCCTCCGCCCCTTCAAGGCCGGCCCGGGCCGCCGGCCAGTCCGCCGCGAAGCCGCGCAGCACCACGGGCCGGTAGGCCGGGACGATCTCGGTCCGCAGGATTTCCCGCGTGACGTTCGAACGCTCTTCGAGGGGCGGAAAGGACAGGCTCATGCGACGCTCAGACTGAACTGCTAAGGACGCTCAAGATAGCGCGAAGCGAAGTCGAGGAAGTAGGGCCAGTTCGGGCCGGGCGTGTGGCCGCCCTCATGCTGCCGGAACGCCAGCTCGCCGTCGGCCACCAGGGTCAGCGGCTTCGGAAAGGCCGTGACGCCCAGGTCGCGCGCGCCCAGCAGCCGATAGACCGGACCGGCGGCGACGGCGGCCATGAACATGCCGCGCGAGTCCACCCAGCCGTCGGCCTGGTCGTTGCCGACGCTGATGAACAGCGGCCGGGGCGCACAGAGGGCGATCAATTCGTGGGCGTCGACCGGCAGGTCGTCGACGGTCAGCGGCCCGGCGTAACGCAGGAAGTTGCCGGCCATCCAGTGGTACTCGCCGCTGGCCGCCAGGTTTTCCAACTGCTCGCCGCGCTTGCGCCGATGCAGCTTGGCCCCGCCCTCGCCGGACGAGGCGACCAGCCCGGCCGCGAAACGCTGGTCGTAGGCCATGGTCACCAGGGCCGCCTTGCCGTAGCGCGACAGCCCCTCGATCGCCACGCGGCGGTCGTCGACGGCCGGGTCGGTCGCCAGGAAGTCCAGCACCCGGCTCGCGCCCCAGGCCCAGGCCCGCAGAGCGCCCCAGTCGTCCGGCGCGCGCGGGCGGCCGTGATTGACCAGGCCGATGACGCCCCGGCTCAGCCCCGCGCCGTTGTCGGGCTGGACGCTGGTCGGGTCGAGGATCGCATAGCCCCAGCCCCGGGCCAGGACCAGGTCGCGCCAATCTGCTTCAGGGAGGGCGGGTCCGGGCTGCGCGGGTCGCCCCTTCATCCAGGGCGCGCCGTCGGGAAAGCCGAACTCCAGGATCAGCGGCCGCCTGCCCCTGCCCTCCGGCGTCACCAGCAGCAGGTCCAGGCTGACCGAGACGGCGGGATAGGCGCGGTTGTCGAGATCCCCGGCCAGCCGCCGTTCAAACACCGCGACGCCATTTCGGACGTCGTGCTTCTCGCTGACCACCCGCCAGCGGACCGCCGGCGTGCGCCTGGGCACGCGGCCGTGCTCCTCGCGCGAGAACAGCTCGACCAGTTCAGGCCGACGGCGCTTCCACCAGTCGTCGGGCGTGGCGACCGGACGACCGTCCGCGAACGCCAGCGGATCGGGCAGCAGGCTGAAGGGGCCGGCCTTGGCCTCGTCCTGGTTGACGAAGTTGGGCGCGGCGGAATTGTAGCCGTCGACGCCCGGCCGCAGGGACTTGATCCCCAGGCGGTCGAGCATCAACCGGTGGTCCTGCTCGGCGGTCAGGCCGGTCGGCGCGGGCGTCGTCTGGGCGTGGGCGAGACCGCCGGCGAACGCCACCAACGCCGCGCCGATCAGCGCCCCCTTTATTCGCTGGGGCGCCCAGCGTTTCACGCCCGCACCGGCGCCGCCTGGAACGCCGCCGCCACCGCCTCGCGCATCGGCTTGGGCTTGTAGGCGTCGTCATACAGCGTCGCGCGCTTGGGCAGGCCGTCCTTGCGGGGCGTGAAGTTCTGCAGCCAGGAATATTTGTCGACCATGCCCCAGGCGAGCACCTCCTTGGTCTGGCGGTAGTCCAGCATCAGGTCGAGATAGGCCTTGGCGACCGCCGCCCCCGCCGCGTCGCGGGCCGCGACGTCGCCGGGCAGGTCGCGATCGTTGACGTCGAATTCGGTGATCAGCAGGTCGTAGCCCATGCCGGTCGCCTCATCGATGAAGGCCCGCCATTGCTTTTCCTGGGGCCCGCCAAGGCTGCCAGGCGTGGCGGGATCCTCGGTGCCGAGGTGGCTCTGGACGCCCAGGGCGTCGACCGGCGCGCCACGCTTGCGGAAGCCCTCCAGCAGCTTCAACACACCGGCGCGGTGCGCCTCGTTGCCGGCCTCCCAGCCCATGTAGTCGTTATAGACCAGCCGGGCCTTGGGCGCGGCGGCGCGGGCGGTGTGGAACGCCAGGTCCAGGGTCTGTTCCTGGCCCATGGCGTCGGAGAAGACGGTGCGGCGGATCGAGCCGTCCTTGGGATCGATCGTCTCGTTGACCACGTCCCAGGAGGCGATCTGCGGATAGTGGGCCACGACCTTCTGGATGTGATCGACCAGCATGGCCTGGGCGTTCTTCGCGGCGGCGGGTCCCTTGCCGAAGTCATGGGCGTTCAGCCAGCCGGGGAACCACCGCGGATGGTGCCACAGCAGGGTGTGGCCGCGCAGGGCGATGTCGTGGGCCTTGGCGAAGGCGGCGATGCGGTCGGCTCGCTCGAAGGCGAAGGTCTTGGCGTCGGGCCGCAGGACGTACCACTTCAGCTCGTTCTCGGGGACCAGCACGCCGCACTCGTCGATCAGCACCTGACGATAGCCGGGGTCCTCCAGCGAACCGGTCAGCGAACCGGCCTCGCCCGCGCCCACCGCGCTGCCGAACTGCACGCCCTTGGCCTTGGCCAGGGCGGCGAGCGACGGTCCGGCCGCCCTGGCCAGGCCTGGAAGCGCGCTGGCGGCGGCCGCGGCGCCCCCTAACCCCATGAGATCACGTCGGGAGAAGGGAGAAGAACGGAAC
The DNA here is from genome assembly GCF_056406095.1 of Caulobacter sp. P1_D6. Taxonomy (NCBI): domain Bacteria; kingdom Pseudomonadati; phylum Pseudomonadota; class Alphaproteobacteria; order Caulobacterales; family Caulobacteraceae; genus Caulobacter; species Caulobacter sp. P1_D6. The sequence goes on from NZ_JBFUAW010000001.1 coordinate 172,044, forward strand.
GCCACGATGAAGCCCTCTCAAGAACGCCGCCCAACGTCGGAACGTTGGGCGGCGAGTTTGGGGTAGAAGCCCTCGCCCCGCAGAGGGTGAAGGGTATGCGCCCAGAACGCCCCGGCCGGACAATGTCCGACCGGGGCGCCTTGGGATCTAGAAGCTGGCGCGCAGCACGAAGGTGTAGCGCCGGTCGTTCATGAACCACGACCGTCCAGCCTTGAGCAGATCGTTGTTCAGGACCTGGGTGGTCTTGGTGACCTCGTTGGTCAGGTTCACGCCCTGCACGCCGATCTTCACCTTGTCGTTGACGGTGTAGAACAGCGAACCGTCCAGTTGGCCGGTGGCCTCGTTCATGATCGGTGCGTAGGGCACGATCACGTCGCGGACCGTCAGCAGGAAGTCCGAACGCCAGTTGTAGGCCAGACGGGCCGAGATCTTGCCCTTCTCGTAGATGGCCGCGAAGTTGGCGTTGTGCTTGGACAGGCCCTGCAGCGGCAGCAGGCTGGTGTCGACCGTCGAGACACGGCCGGCGCCGACGTCGGGGTCGGTGGCCGACAGCGTGCTTTGCGGCACGCCCTTGCTGTCGATGTAGCTGTAGTTGGCGTTGATGCCAAACCCGTCGAAGGGTTTGGGCAGGAAGTCGTAGAACTGCTGGTAGGCGATCTCGAAGCCCTTGACGTGGGCCTTCTGATCCGAGTTCCCGGGCGTGGTCACCAGGACGTTGAACGTCGAGCCGTTGTTGGTGAACGGGACCCGCGCGGTGGTGTTGGTGGCCACATCGGTCAGTTCTTTCCAGAACAGGGCGAACGTCACCGAGCCGACCGGGGCGAAGTACCATTCCGCCGAACCGTCGATGTTGATCGACTGCGTGGGCTTCAGATACGGGTTGCCGACGGTGGTGTTGCCGCCGACCACGCCGTTGATGATGCCCGTCGCGTTGGTGTCCAGCTTGACGTCGTAGTAGTTGCGCGTCAGGCCCATTTCAGGCGGGGTGATCGTCTTCGAAGCGCCGAAGCGCAACTGCCAGCCGTCGGACAACGCCACCTTCACGTTCAAGCTGGGCAGCCAGTACTCGAACTTGGCGTGGGCGCTTTGCGGGATCGTGGCGCCGTTCGTGAAGTTGCGCACGGCTTGACGAGTCGTCGGCGAGAGGCCGCAGAACGCCGAAGGCACGAACGGCGGCTGGGGCTGAGGCAAGGCGTTGTAGTCGTCGATCTGTTCCTGGCAGGAGGCGTCCGTCGGCTGGATGGCGTTCGGGAACGTCAGGAAACCCGTCGCGTCCCGCGTTGTACGCGTATAGCGCAGGCCGACATTGCCGGTGACCCGCACATCGCCGTCGAACTCATGCTTGAAGCGCAGCATGGCGTAGGCCGACTTGGTCTTCTCGTTGATCGGATTGATCTCGCCCGGCGTGAAGGGTGTTCCGGCGACGGTGTTGCAGCGCTGGGCCAGAGGAACCCAGTTCTGCGGACAGCCGTCGACCAGCCGCGGGCGCCACTCGTCGCCGATCGCCAGACCGAAGGCCGACATCGCGGCGTAATCCTTGGCCGCGTTGCCGTTGTAGAACGGGCGAGCGTCGAGGCCGGTCGGAACCGGGACTTGACCGCGCATGAAGTCGGTGAACGGATAGAGCTCGGTCTGGGCGACGCTGTTGGAACCGCCCGGCGTGGTCGGGTTGCCGTTGACCTGGTCGTCGAACCAGACCGGGCCGCCACCGCCCCAGATTTCGCTCAGCACGCCCCAGTTATAGGTCGAGAAACGCGTGGTCTGATCGCGTTCGGCCCAGCGGACGCCGACCCGGGCCGAGTCCAGCCAGCTGTTCTCGGCGAAGCGATAGTCGATATCGATCTTGGCGGCGTCTTCCTTGCCCTCGCTCTGCTCGATGTGATCCATCGCCGAGCGCCAGAAGCTGTTGTACGGGTCCTGGAAGCTGTTGTGATTGCCGCGGAAATAGGTCGGGCAGCTGCCGCTGGGCGGCGCGCAGGTCGGCACGCCCGCGCCGCTGGACGGCGGGAGGAAGGTGAAGACCGGCATGTCCGAACCGTTGAGCTTCAGGTCAAGGTTCTGGAAGGTCGAGGCCCAGACGCCGACGTCCAGGTTGTCGACCGTCGAGTCGACATGCTGGTAGTCGAACGACACGCCCACGCGCTCATTCGGCGTCCACTTGAAATTGAAGCCGTAGTCGGACGTGACGTACTTCTGGTCGACGCTGCGGCTGATGTTGTTGCTTTGCAGGCCGAAGTTGGGCGTGCGCGGATCGGTGGCGCTGTTCTGGTCGTCGCGCCAGCCCTGCGGACCGGTGATGACGCCGTTGGTGAAGATGCCCTGGCTGTCGACGCCGAAGGTGGTGCCGTCGATCGGACGCGAGTCGCCTGCCGCCTGGACGTTGTCCGTGGCGATTTCCATCGCGTGCTCGTTCCATTGCTGCCTCGATTCCGAGCGCAGGTACTGGAAGGTGGCCAGCATGGTGTCGTCGTTGCTGCGCCATTGGCCGGCCGCCGCGTAGCCCGTGCGCTCGCGCTCGGTCTCGGTGCTGCGGAAGGCCGCGCCGCGCGGGAACCACACGCCCTTGCCGCCTTGCGGGCAGTTCACGGCTTGCGGATTGGCGGTCTGGGCGCTGGTGAAGTCGGTGCGGCAGCCGAAGTTCGACACCTGGGTGCCGTCGGCGCGGGTGAACAGCTTGGAGCTGACGCCGCTCAGCAGCAGGCCGAACGTACCGGCCTCGGTGTCCCACTGATCGCTGTAAAGAGCCGTGTAGGTCGGGGCCCAACGCTTGACGAAGTCGCCGTAGCTGGCTTCGGCCGACAGCGAGAGCAGCCGCTTGGTGCTGTCGAACGGCAGGCGGGTGCGCAGGTTGACCGTGCCCGAGATGCCGCCTTCGATCATGTCGGCCGAAGGGCTCTTGAACACGTCCACGCCGCCCATCAGCTCGGACGGTACGTCCGCGAAGCTCAGGGCGCGGCCGTTGTTGGCCGAGAAGGTGTCGCGGCCGTTCAGTTCCGAACGGACGAAGTTCAAGCCGCGCACGACGACGCCGCTGCCTTCGGTCGAGAAGTGGTCGGGGTCGACACCGGCGGCGAAGCGGTTGATCGCCACGCCCGGGATGCGCTGCAGCGCCTCGGTCACCGAGCGGTCCGGCAGGGCGCCGATGTCCTCGGCGGTGATCGAGTCGCCGATGATCTCGGAGCTTTGCTTGAGCTGCTGCGAGCTCTTCAGGCTCTGACGGATGCTGGTGACCACCACCTCGTCCACCGTCTGCGCTTCATCGGCCTTGGTCTGAGCCAGGGCCGGCGCGGCGATGAGCATCGCGCCGAGCGCCAGGGCCGACACGCCGTACTTGAGTTTTGAAGTTGAAGTCGCACCCGCGCATGCGGTCGCACGTTGGACATCGTCCATTTTCGTCTGCCTCCCCAGTTATTCTTTGATGGCAACGCGTTACCGCTACCATTGGTCAATTGAATCGACCATTATGGCCAGATCATATGGCAAAGTCCGTGGACGTCAAGGTAGCGGTACCTTAGTTATTCGAAAAGAAATCGGCCTATCCAACTTTCTGTTTTGTCATAACAATCAGGACAAAATCTCGAGGTTGGACCGGACAAAATCAGAGGGCTGACAGCGCTTCCCCCCGCAAGAGGGAAAGTGCGTCGTCTGACCAATCGCGCTCGACGATCTCCGGGGCGACGGGCTACGCAGGATGACCGCCCATAGAAGGCGGAGTACGGTCGCAAGAGGGGGAACGCATGGTGGGACAGGCCATTCGTAGTATTCTAATCGTCGGCGGCGGCACCGCCGGCTGGATGACCGCGGCGGCCCTTTCGGCCAAGCTCGCCGGACTGCCCATCGCCATCCGCCTGGTGGAATCGGCCGAGATCGGCACCGTCGGCGTCGGCGAGGCGACCGTGCCCCATATCCGCCATTTCAACGCCGCCCTGGGCCTCGACGAGGCCGATTTCATGCGCAAGACCCAGGCGACCTACAAGCTGGGCATCGAGTTCCGAAACTGGGGCAAGCTGGGCGACAGCTACATCCACCCGTTCGGGGCCTATGGCGCGGCGATCGGCGGCGTGGGGTTTCACCATCATTGGCTGCGGGCCCATCAGGGCGGCGACCCCACGCCGCTGGAAGCCTATTCCCTGCCGATCATGGCGGCGCGAGCGGGCAAGTTCGCCCCGCCCTCCCCTGATCCGCGCGCGCTGGCCTCGACCTATTCCTACGCCTACCAGTTCGACGCCGGCCTCTACGCCCAATACCTGCGCGCCTATGCCGAGGCGCGCGGCGTGATCCGCACCGAAGGCAAGGTGGCCGACGTCGCCCTGCGCGGCGCCGACGGCTTCATCGAGGCGATCACGATGGAGAGCGGCGAGCGCATCGAGGCCGACCTGTTCATCGACTGCTCGGGGTTCCGGGGCCTGCTGATCGAGCAATCCCTGAAGGCCGGCTACGAGGACTGGACGCGTTGGCTGCCCTGCGACCGGGCCGCCGCGGTGCCGTGCGACACGGTCGAGCCGTCGGCGCCCTACACCCGCGCCACGGCCGACAAGGCCGGCTGGCGCTGGCGCATCCCGCTGCAGCACCGGGTCGGCAACGGCTACGTCTATTGCAGCGGCCACATCAGCGACGACGAGGCCGCCGCCGCCCTGCTGGCCGGGTTGGAGGGCAAGGCCCAGGCCGAGCCGCGGTTCCTGCGGTTCGTCACCGGGCGGCGCAGGAAGCAGTGGCTCAAGAACTGCGTGGCCGTGGGCTTGTCGTCCGGCTTCCTGGAGCCGTTGGAGAGCACCAGCATCCACCTGATCCAGGTGGCGGTCACCACCCTGCTGGAGCTGTTCCCCGACCGGTCCTGCGCCCAGGCCGACCAGGACGAATACAATCGCGTCATGGACCTGGAGTTCGAGCGGATCCGCGACTTCCTGGTGCTGCACTACCACGCCACCCAGCGCACCGACGCGCCGTTCTGGAACGAGCGCCGCACGATGAGCATCCCCGACAGCCTGGCCTACAAGATGGACCTGTTCCGCGATCGCGGCGTGGTCGTGAAGTACAAGGACGGCTTCTTCCTCGAGCCCAGCTGGCTGGCGGTCTATCTGGGCCAGAACGTCGTGCCGCGGGCCTACGACCCGGTCAGCAACAGCGTGCCCGACGCCGCCCTGGCCCAGCGCCTGAAGGCGATCCGCGAGTCCATCGCCGACACGGCGCGGGCCATGCCCAGCCATGCCGACTGGATCGCCCGGTTCTGCGCCGCGGCGCCCACAAGCACGTCTGGGGAGGCCGCATGACCTCCGCCCCCCTGAGCAGCGTCGCCATCCTGGGCGGCGGGGTCGCCGGCTGGACGACCGCCTGCGCCCTGGCGCGGGTCCTGCCCGCCGATTGCGCGATCCGGGTGATCGAGACCCAGAGCGCCGCGCCGCGCGGCGCCCTGTCCACCCTGCCCGCCCTGCGCGCCTTCCACGGCCTGCTGGGCGTGGACGAGGCCGCCCTGATGCGCGCCGCGCGCGGGACCTTCAAACTGGGCGCGCGCTACAGCGGCTGGGCCCCATCCGACCAGGACCATGTCGAGGGTTTCAGCGACGCCGGGGCCAATCTCGACGGCGTGGCCTTCCACCACCACTGGCTGCGCGCCCGCGAGCGGGGCGATGTCGGTCGCTACGAGGACTACAGCCTGGCCGCCGTGGCAGGGCGGATGGGCCGGTTCGCGCCGCCCAGCGAGGATCCGCGGTCGGTGCTGTCGACCCTGTCCTATGGCCTGCACCTGGACGCGGCCGGCTATGTCGCGGTCCTAGGTTCGACCGCGAACCGCGTGGACCGCCGCGCCGGCGAGATCGCCGAGGTCGCCCTGGCGCCGGACGGCCGGATCGCCGTCGTGGTGCTGGCCGACGGCGAGCGGGTGGCCGCCGATCTGTTCATCGACGCCACGCCGGACGGCCGGCTGATCGGCGCCATGGCCGGCGGCGGCTGGATCGACGGCTCGGACGGCCTGGCCTGCGACCGCCTCGCCCTGCGCGAGATCGATCCTCGTCCCAACCCGGCGCCCCTGACCGAGTTCGAGGCGATCGCCGAGGGTTGGCTGCGGCGCGTTCCCCTGCGCGGCGGAGACGCGGTGACCCTGGCCTATGACAGTGGTCAGACCTCGGACGACGAAGCCCGCGAGATCCTGGGCGGCGAGGCGACGATCGTCCCCCTGCGCAACGGCCGTCGCGAGCGGGTCTGGTCGGGCAACTGCCTGGCCGTCGGCCCGGCGGCGGCTCAGCTGGAGCCGCTGAACGGCGACGACGCCCAGGCGATCCAGAGCGGCGTCGGCCGACTAATGGCCCTGCTGCCGAGCGCCGACGGCTCGCCCCTGGCGGCGACGGAATACAACCGCCTGATGGCCGAGGAACAGGACCGGGCCCGCGACATGGCCGTTCTCCGCTATGTCGTCGCTACGCGGACCGACCCGCTGTGGGTCCGGGCCCGGCGAACGCCGCCCTCCCCGGCCCTGGCCTACAAGCAGGCCCAGTTCGAAAGCCGGGGCCGCGTGGTGCTGTACGACGAGGAGACCTTCATCGAAGGCGCCTGGGTCGGGGCGTTCCTCGGCCATGGGATCACGCCGCGCCGCCACGACCGGCTGGCCGACCGCCTGCCCGCCGACCAGGCCGACGCGACCCTGGCCCGGCTGCGCGAGGTGATCCGCCAGGCCGCCCAGACCATGCCGCTCCACGCCGAAGCGCTGAAAGACCGCCCATGAACGCCACTCCCATTGGCGCCCCCATTCGCAAGGTCCTGGTCCTGGGCGGCGGCACGGCCGGCTGGATGACCGCGGCGGCCCTGTCCAAGGTGCTGGGCGGTCGGGTCGAGGTGGTGCTGATCGAGTCCGAGCAGATCGGCACGGTCGGGGTCGGCGAGGCCACCATCCCGCCCATCCTGACCTTCAACGGCATGCTGGGCATCGACGAGCGCGAGTTCATGCGAGCCACCCGCGCGACCTTCAAGCTGGGCATCGAGTTCCGCGACTGGACGCGCCTGGGCGACCGCTACATCCACCCGTTCGGAAGCTTCGGCCTGGATATCGAGGCCATCAAGTTCCACCAGGTCTGGCGCAAGGTCCGCGACCAGGTCGGGCCGATCGAGGACTTCAACCTGGCGGCCGTCGCCGCGCGCCAGAACCGTTTCGCCCTGCCCGATCCCGATCCGGCCAAGGTGCTGTCGAGCCTGAAATACGCCTTCCATTTCGACGCCGGGCTCTACGCCAGGTTCCTGCGCGGCTTCGCCGAGGCGCGGGGCGCGACGCGGATCGAGGGCAAGGTCGCCGACGTCGCCCTGCGCGGCGAGGACGGCTTCATCCAGTCGGTCACCCTGGAGGACGGCCGCACGTTCGAGGCCGACCTGTTCATCGACTGCACGGGCTTCCGCGCCCTGCTGATCGGCCAGACCCTGGGCGGTCGCTACATCGACTGGAGCCGCTGGCTGCCCAACGACCGGGCCGTGGCCATCCCCTGCGACACCGGCGGCGACGGCCTGACGCCCTACACCCGCGCCACGGCCGACAAGGCCGGTTGGCGCTGGCGCATCCCGCTGCAGCACCGCACCGGCAACGGCTACGTCTATTCCAGCGCCCATATCGGCGACGACGAGGCCCTGGCCAGCCTAATGGCGGGACTGGACGGACCGACCCGGGCCGATCCGAACTTCCTGCGCTTCCAGGCCGGCCGCCGCGAGCAGGCCTGGATCAAGAACTGCGTCGCCATCGGCCTGTCGTCCGGCTTCCTGGAACCGCTGGAGAGCACCAGCATCCATCTGATCCAGGCGGGGATCACCAAGCTGCTGGCCCTGTTCCCGGACAAGGGCTTCGATCCGCTGGAGATCGACGAATACAATCGCCTGACCGCCCAGCAGGTCGAGCTGGTCCGCGACTTCATCATCCTGCACTTCAAGGCCACCGAGCGGTCGGACACGCCTTACTGGGACTACGTGCGGACCATGGAGATTCCCGACAGCCTGGCCCGCAAGATCGACCTGTTCGCTGGGCGCGGCCGGCTGTTCCAGTCCGACTACGACCTGTTCGCCGAACCCAGCTGGATCGCGGTCCTCCTGGGCCAGGGGATCGTGCCGCGCCAGTACGACGCCCTGGTCGACAGCCTGCCGGAAGCCGCCCTCGTCCAACGCCTGCAACGGATGTCGGCCCTGATCGGCCAGACCGCCCAGGCCATGCCCAGCCACCAGACCTTCATCGCCCGCTACTGCGACGCCGCCACTCCTTCCGTATTGAGGCCAGCATGACCGACCAACGCCTGCGCAAGATCGTCATCGTCGGCGGCGGCACGGCCGGCTGGATGACGGCGGCGGCGCTGGGCCGTTTCCTCAAGGACGGCCACACCCAGGTGACCGTGGTGGAGTCCGAGGAGATCGGCACGGTGGGCGTCGGCGAGTCGACGATCCCGCAGATCAACATCTTCAACCGCATGCTGGGGTTGGACGAGAACGAGTTCGTCCGCCGCACCAAGGCGACCTTCAAGCTGGCGATCGATTTCGTCGACTGGAAGCAGATCGGCCACAGCTATTACCACCCGTTCGGTCCGTATGGCCTCGACATGGAGGGCGTGTCGTTCCACGCCTACTGGCTGCGGCTGAAGGCCATGGGCGAGGCCGCCGACCTGACCGAGTACTCGCTGCAGGCCCTGGCCTCGGCGCAGAGCAAGTTCATGCGGGCCAATGGCCAGCTCAACTCGCCCTTGGGCGCGCTTTCCCACGCCTATCACATCGACGCCGGCCTCTACGCCCAGTTCCTGCGCGGCTACGCCGAGGAGCGCGGGGTGCGTCGCCAGGAAGGCAAGATCGTCGAGGTCCACCAGCGCGCCGAGGACGGCTTCGTCGAAGCCGTGACCTTGCAGAGCGGCGAGCGGCTGGAGGGCGACCTGTTCATCGACTGCTCGGGGTTCCGGGGCCTGCTGATCGAGCAGACCCTGAAGACCGGCTTCGAGGACTGGTCGCAATGGCTGCTCAACGACCGCGCCGTTGCCGTGCCGTGCGAACTGGCCGGTTCGCGCCAGCCGGTGACCCGCGCCACCGCCCGTCCCGCCGGCTGGCAATGGCGCATCCCGCTGCAGCACCGCCTGGGCAACGGCTACGCCTATTCCAGCGAGCATATCAGCGAGGACGAGGCGACGGCCTACCTGCTGGCCAATATTGACGGCGCGCCGCTGCGCGATCCCTTCACCCTGCGCTTCAAGGCCGGTCGACGGCTGAAGAGCTGGAACAAGAACGTCGTGGCCATCGGCCTGTCGGCCGGCTTCATGGAGCCGCTGGAAAGCCAGAGCATCCACCTGATCCAGGTCGGCGTCTCGCGCCTGCTGGCCATGTTCCCCGACCGGCGGTTCGAGCAGCCCGACATCGACCGCTACAACCGCGTGATGCAGTTCGAGTACGAGAAGATCCGCGACTTCCTCATCCTGCACTTCCACGCCACCCAGCGCAGCGACACCCCCTACTGGGACTATCTGCGGACGATGCCGATTCCGGACTACCTGGCCGACAAGATGGCGGTGTTCAGGAGCTATGGCCGGGTGTTCCGCGAGAACGAGGAATTGTTCAACGACACCAGCTGGTTCGCGGTGATGATCGGCCAGGGGATCGAACCGCGCGGCCACGATCCGATGGCCGACGTGATGTCAGACCACGACCTGCGCGCCAGGATGGACAACATCCGCGGCGTCATCGCCAAGTCGGCGCAAGTCATGCCCGACCACATGACTTTCATCGCCGACAACTGCGCCGCCGTCTAAGTCCGCATCCCGATTCTTCTGTCAGACATCTGGTCTTTGCTCCGGTCGCGCGGCGCGAACCGTTCGTTTGCACGCAGGTTCAATTTCCAAGAACGGCCAAGGGCGAACCGTCGTTGTAAGACCGATGGCGCACGCACCTTTGTCTGATATTTACGGATTTTCAGGCGACGTTGACGTTTCATTGGGTGTTCGCTCGGCAACACCCCGCCGCAAATGGTCGGACGTTGGTTTCCCAAGAGGTATGACCTCGTTGACTTACGAGGCCTTACCTCGTAACGATCAACGCCTGTGACCGCTACCATGACTACCTTGCTCGCCGCCGAAACGCGGACGACCGAAGGGGGGAGCCGGGAGCGGTCAGAACAACAAGTGCACAGAGCACTGAGATCATTAGGGGAGAAACATGGTCCACTCGTTTCATTCGCGCGCCCTCCGCCTGGCGCTGATCGGCGCCAGCTGCCTGACCGGCCTGGCCGCCGCGCCGGCCTTCGCCCAGCAAGCCGCGCCCGCCGCGACGACGGCCTCCGATACGGTCGAAGAAGTGGTCGTCACTGGCTATCGTCGCAGCTTGGCGCAGTCGACGGTCGCCAAGCGCGAGTCGACCAGCTTCGCCGACACGATCTTCGCCGAAGACATCGGCAAGTTCCCCGACTCCAACATCGCCGAGTCGTTCAACCGCATTCCCGGCATCACCATCACCCGCGACATCACGGGCGAGGGGACGAATGTCGCCATCCGCGGCCTGGGCTCGAACTTCACCAACGTCACGCTGAACGGCGCCTCGATCGCGGTCGCCTCGTCGGGCCCGACCGACGCGCAAGGCACCGACCGCTCGGTCGACCTCAGCTTCTTCCCGACCGACCTGTTCAC
>NZ_JBFUAW010000002.1:0-138577 GCF_056406095.1 Caulobacter sp. P1_D6
CGCGTGTATTGCCCATTGGCCCGCGCCCTCGGCGGCTGGTCCCCTCGGAAACGACAGGGATCGGGTCCGGCTAAGCCTCAACAGGGCTGCCCACCGGATGCTGGCGGATAACGATGGCGCGGAGCGGTCGGCTTCGTCGAAACGGTATTCATTCAAAGAACTCCGGACGTCGTCCGGCGCTCCGCGACCCTTTCCATTCCCTCTCACAGCCGAAGGCGTGAGCTTGCAGCGCCGTGCCCGCTAAGACTTGCCCCCACCTGGCGGCTTCGCCGCCTGTCCGCCCCCACAGGGGGCGGAGGACGCACCCTCTTCCCCCTGTGGGGGAAGACGACCGCGAAGCGGTCCGTAGGGGGCAAGTGGTCGCCGCGCCAAGCCTCCGCATTTGACTTCCGTAGCGAAAGAAGACGAACCTTCGCATACGAAACAACCGAAAGCCGCCGCGTGACCTCCTACACCGACCTGCTCGCCGCCATGACCGCCACCGACACCGGCTTCACCGCCCAGGTCACCGACGACTGGCGCCAGGGCCGCACCACCTATGGCGGGCTCAGCGCGGCGCTGTGCGTCGAGGCCGCCCAGCGGACCTTTCCCGACGCCCCGCCCCTGCGCTCGGCCCAGTTCGCCTTCGTGGGTCCGGCGGCGGGCGAACTGTCGATCCAGGTCACGCCGCTGCGCCAGGGCAAGTCGACCCTGTTCGTCGCCGTCGATCTGCTGGGCGAGCAAGGCGTGGCCACCCACGGCGTGCTGACCTTCGGCGCGGCGCGGGCGTCGGTGGTGGCTTACAGCGAGGTCCCCTGCCCGGCCGTCGCCCGCCCCAAGGCGTGCGAGCCCTTCTTCCCGGGCGAGCGCGGCGGCCCCAACTTCACGGGCCAGTTCGAGGTGCGCATGGCCGGCGGCGCGCGGCCGCTGTCGGGCGGGGCCCCGGAATATCTGCTGTGGATCCGCCACCGCGATCCGGCCGCCCGCTCGCTGTCGGCCCTGGTCGCCCTGGCCGACACCCCGCCCCCGCCCGCCATGACCCTGTTCCCGACCTTCGGTCCGATCTCGACCATGACCTGGGCCCTCGACATCGTGGGCTTGCCCGGCGAACACGACGACGGCTGGCGTCTGCTGCGAAGCCGGGCGGAAACCATCGGCGACGGCTATTCGACCCAGGACATGACGCTCTGGGACGGGGCCGGCACGCCGTTGATCGTTGCGCGGCAGAACGTGGCGGTGTTCATCTGAGGGCTGGCCAAGTTGGGGGAAGACGCGTGACTCGGAAGACCTTGCTGATCGGCGGCGCGATGGCCGCGCTCTTGGCCTGCGCGCCGCCTTCGCTGGCGGCCCCGGAGCCCGCCAAGTCGATCGCCATGGACGCCAAGACGCCGGACGAGTTCCTCAAATCGCTGACGCCGGCCGCCACCTCCGGCATGATCATGCCGCGTGGCGGTTCGATCACCGAGACGCAGGCCCTGCTGAGCCGCGGCAAGTCCACCGCGAAGGACCAGGCCCTGTTCCTGCTCTGGGCCTATCACATCCACAACCCCAAGCTCCACGCCGTCATCGCCCTGAACCCGCACGCCTTGGCCGACGCCCGGGCGCTGGACGCCGAGCGCGAGGCGGGCAAGGTCCGGGGGCCGCTGCACGGCGTCTCGATCCTGCTGAAGGACAATATCGAAAGCGCCGACGACACGGCCACCACCGCCGGCTCCCTGGCGCTGAAGGACAACGTCACGGGTCGCGACGCCCCGCTGGTCAAGCGGCTGACCGACGCCGGCATGGTGATCCTGGGCAAGACCAACCTGTCGGAATGGGCCAACATCCGCTCCAACCACTCGATCAGCGGCTGGAGCGCCGTGGGCGGCACGGTGCGCAACCCCTATGTGCTGGACCGCAGCGCCTGCGGTTCGTCCAGCGGCTCGGGGGCGGCGGTGGCGGCGTACCTGGCCCCGGCCGCGATCGGCACCGAGACCGACGGCTCGATCACCTGCCCCGCCGCGATCAACGGCCTGGTCGGCCTCAAGCCCACCGTCGGCCTGGTGTCGCGCACCCACATCGTGCCGATCAGCCACAGCCAGGACACCGCCGGCCCGATGACCCGCACGGTCACCGACGCGGCCCTGGTCCTGACCGCCATCGCCGGCTCCGATCCCGCCGACCCGGCGACCAAGAAGGCCGACGCCCGCAAGACCGACTACGCCAAGGGCCTGTCGAAGGACGCGCTGAAGGGCGTGACCCTGGCCGTCGCCCGCTTCTACACCGGCTATTCCCCGGGCACGGACGCGGTGTTCGAACAGGCGCTGAAGGACCTGAAGGCCCAGGGCGCGACCCTGGTGGACGTGAAGACCTTCGACGAAGGCCCGATCGGCAAGGCCGAGGGCGTGGTGCTCTACACCGAGCTGAAGGTCGACCTGAACGCCTACCTGGCCTCGACCGACCCGGCCAAGGTCAAGACCCGCACGCTGGAAGGCCTGATCGCCTTCAACGAGGCGACCCCGAAGGAGCTGGAATGGTTCGGCCAGGAGAGCTTCCAGAAGGCCCAGGCCACCAAGGGCTATGACGATCCGGAGTACATCAAGGCCGTCGCCGACGGAAAGCGCCTGGCCGGGCCCGAGGGCATCGACAAGATCCTGAAGGCTGCCGGCGCGGTCGCCATCGTCGCCCCGACCACCGGTCCGGCCTGGACCATCGACCCGCTGAACGGCGACCACTACGGCGGCTCGTCCACGACCCTGCCCGCCGTGGCCGGCTATCCGCATCTGACCGTGCCGATGGGCGACGTCGGCGGCCTGCCGGTGGGCCTCAGCTTCATCGGCCCGGCCTGGAGCGAGGCGCGGCTGCTGAACCTGGGCTACGCCTATGAACAGGCGACGATGAAGCGCAAGGATCCGAAGTTCCTGAAGACGATCGCGCCGGAGAAGTAGGTCCTCCCCTCAGGGGGAGGACTTCAGACCTTCGGCCGGATCACATCGACCGGAGGCGGCGGCGGGGTCACCCGCGAGGGGTCCACCGGAACCGGCGGGGGGCCGCCGTTCGGCGGATAGTAGGGATAGCGCGGCCCGCAGGCGCTCAGCGCCAGCAGCAGTCCGCCCAGCAGCAGGGCCGTCCTCAGCATCCCGAGCGTCCATCGGGGCGCGGGCCCGGCGGCAGGCTGCCGTTCGGTCCCAGGCCGAGGCCGTCGCGGAAGCAGCGGTTGTCGGCGCGCGGGTCCCAGTACTGGGTCGAGCCGTCCGGCGCGCGGAAGGCCCAGCGCTCGCCGGTCTGGCCCGTGCGGCCGCTGACCGCCATGTCGCCAGGACCGTCGGAATTGACGCGGTAGGCGTCTCCCGACAGCTTGTCGACGGCGCAGGACTCGGTGACGCCGGGCCGGCTGAGATCGCCGCGCAGGGCGGCCGACGAACCGGTCTCGCGGTTGAAGGCGCTGACCTCGGTCTGGCCTTTTCCGCCCACGAACACCTGGGTGCCGGTGGCGCGGTCGTAGGTCATGACGTCGGGCGCCTCGCCGGTCAGGGGCGCGCCGCAGGGCATGGGGCGCCTGGAGGGACCGGGTCCGCCGGGGCCGCGATCCTGGGCCGAGGCGAAGCCGACCAGGCTGGTCGAGGCGATCAAGGCGGCCATCAGGCCGACGGCGAGCTTGCTCATCGCGAAGTTCCCCCTTGAGGAACATAGGGTTGCGGCGAACCGGGGCCGACCGGCCCGCCGGCGGCGGCCGAGGCGTCCAGGGAATCGACGGGGCCGCCGGCCAGGGCGGGCACCGCGACGCCGGCGGTGACGATCGGCGCGGGCCAATAGCCGTCGAAGTCCTGCCGCGCCCGGTCGCGGGGCGTGCGGAACAGCTCCGGTCCCTCGAACCACGGCTGGCAGGTCAGCTTGCCGTCGAAATAGCCGGTGATCAGCGCCTCGCAGCCGCCGGGCTTGGCGTAGACGCGGTTGTCGCGGGCCCGCACCTGGGCGCCGTTGTCGGCGAACAGGCCGGCGCGCATCACCCCGGCGATGGCGTTGTCCGAGGCGTAGACCGTGCCCGAGCCCGCATAGATGCCGACGTCGGTGGCTTCCAGCTTGCCTTCCAGCACCCGCAGGTCGGCGTTTTCCAGCACCACGGCCCAGTCGCTGTCGCGGACCACGGGACGCAGCAGCGTGGTCTCGTCGCCGCCGCCCACATAGATGCCGCGCGAGAAGCCGTCGACATAGAGGCCCTCGATCTGCACCAGCTGCGAGCGGTTCATGCCCGCCAGCACGAAGCCGGCCGAGTTGCGGCTGCGGCTGGAGCCGGTCCAGTCGCCCAGGCGGATGACCCGCATGTCGCGGATGCGGCTGTCGTCGCCGGCCTCGAACGCCGCGCCGATGGCGGTGGCGGCGACCTCGACATTGTCGACCATGACCGTGCCGGTCGCCTTGACCACCGCCTGGCGCGTGCGGCCGATGAAGGTGGTGTTGGCGACTTCGAGGCGGCCGTCGCTGAGGTCCAGCGCCGACCCTTCGCCGTCGTAGCGGATGACCACGTCCTTCAGCGCCAGCTCGGTGGCGCGGCCGGTGATGCACGAGGCGGACCCCGCCCGCATCGCGTCGATGCCCACGCCCTCGATCACCACGTAGGCCACCCCCGGGGCGATGCGGATGCAGGGCTGATCGATCGGCGCGACCAGGATCGGCCGGCCGCGCGACGGGACATAGCCCTCCACCACGATGTTGACCGAGCGGGTGATGTTCAGCGAGTCGACGCAGGCCCCGCCGCCGCGCGAACGCAGGGTCAGGGTGTCGCCGTCATAGAGCCGCTCCAGCACCTCGCTGACCTCGCCCGGATAGGCCCGGTCGCAGTCCACCCAGGTGCGATAGCGCCCGGCCCGGCCGTAGCCGTAGCCCGTGCCGTAGCGCGGCTTGTGCTTGCGATAGTGCTTGGTCCGGCAGCCGGACGACAGGTTCGGATCCAGCAGCAGGCCGAAGCACGGGCGGATCTGCTGGTCGATCTTGGCGTCGGGCGATCCCGCGACGGCGACCTGCGGCGCGACGCCGAGCGCCAGGCCGCCAACCACCATGGTCCCGGCCGCCAAGGCCGCGACGAGCGTGCGGAGGCGGATCATCGATAGTCCCTTTCGGCATAGGGCTGGGGCCGAGGCTCGCCGGCGGCGCGCGGCGGCCGCGAGACCTGCGACAGCAGCTGCTGCAGCCGCCAGACCGACGGCTTGAAACCGGCCAGGGCCCCGTCCAGCTGGTAGACCACGGCCTTGGCCCGGTCCTGGTCGGCCACGCCCTGCAGGCCCAGCGAGAAGAAGGTCGACATGGCGTACTTGGCCTCGGCCGACCCCTGGCGCTCGGCCTCCTCGTACCAGTGATAGGCCCGGGCGTAGTCGCGCGGCACGCCCACGCCCTCGGAGTACATCACCGCCAGCACCAGCTGGGCCTTGGACGAGCCGTTGACCGCCGCGTACTGGACGGCGCGCACCTTCTCGATGTTCGTCAGGCGGCCCGTGATCGGTCGGCCGATCATGGCCTGGAAGGTCTGGGCGTCGTTGGTGCTCAGCATGCGCTCGTCGAGCACAGGCGACGGGATCACTCGCAGATAGGCCAGGGCCTCGCCGATGTGCACGAACGGCAGTTCGTTCAGCCGCGCCAGGGCCGCCTCCTTGGCGTCGCCCGACGGATCGCTCTCGTCGGAATGCGGCACGCCGCTGTCGGGCGATTCCGGCGGGTAGAACTCGTACGGCGGGATCCAGCGCTTGGCCTTGGTCTCGACGAAGCCGCCGTAGGAGGCCCGCTGCGGCGACGATCGCTCGAAGTCCTTGAGCATCACATAGGCCGACACGTCGCCGGTCTGCACCGCCAGGTAATTGTAGAGATAGGCGTCGACGTCGTTGCGGCGGAACAGGTCCAGCGCGGCCGGGGCGCCGGTGCGCTTGGCCGACCCGTAGGCCTCGATGGCCTGCAGGTTGTCGGACGGCTCGCCGAAGGGGCCGAAGAAGCCGTCGTGCATCCGCGCCAGCACCCGGTAGCCGTCGGCCCCCTGGGTGGAAAGCACGTAGATCACGCGGTTGCGGACCTTCTCGCGTTCCTCGGTCGACATCCGCGACAGCAGGCGGTCCAGCGCCCCATAGGCGGCATGCCGTTCGAAGGCGCGGCAGTCGTCGAATCGCGACAGCGGACCCTTGTCCTTGCCGTTGCGGCGCTCGTAGGCGGCGATCGGCGAATAGCCGCCGGAATTGGCCAGGGCCATGGCGTACCAGACCGCCGCCTCGACCGGGTCCTCGAGATTCTTGTCGACCCCGCGCTGCCCCTCGTAGCGACGGGCCAGCTCCAGCTGGGCGAAGAAGTCGCCTCGGAAGCCGCCCTGGCGAAGGGCGCGGATTTCCTGCTGCTGCTGATTGAACTGGCCCGAAACGCCCTGCGCGGCCTGCGGCCGGGGGCAGGCGCTGGCGCGCTTGTGGAACAGGAAGTTGGGTCCGGTGTCGCAGCCGACCAGCGGAATCACCACCGCCGCGACGACGGCGCCGACCGGCACGCGGCGGATCAGCGTCGCACGATGTTCAACCAGATAGGCCAGCCCACGCTTGAGGGCGGCGAGATGAGAAACAGCATTGCTGGTCTCGTGCATCGCTCCCCCTCAGCACGCCGTT
Source organism: Caulobacter sp. P1_D6 (assembly GCF_056406095.1). Lineage (NCBI taxonomy): Bacteria > Pseudomonadati > Pseudomonadota > Alphaproteobacteria > Caulobacterales > Caulobacteraceae > Caulobacter > Caulobacter sp. P1_D6. Next base: position 6,594 of record NZ_JBFUAW010000002.1, read on the forward strand.
AACCATGATTTCCAAATCACTCATGTGCTTGGCCGTAGTGACTGTCAAGCTCAGGGAACGCTGTTCGCAAGACGGTCATGAAGATGCCCACAGAAGGATTCTCGTCTCAGGAGAATCCCTAGGTTTTCAGTCATGGCCCAGCTTTCGCCACACGGCGCGCGCCAGCATGATGCGCAACCTTGAGAGGATTTCAGATCATGGCGTCAGGTCTCGTTCGCGTCCTCGGCTCCACCGCTCTTTCGTTCTTGATCGCCAGTTCCACGAGCGCCCCGAGCCTTGCCTCACCGTCGCCCGGCGATGGGGCCGTGACGCCGGAGGCCTGCGCGGCGCTCGGCTATGCGTCGCGCGATGACGGTGGCTATATGGCGCAGGCTCGAAAGCGAGCGACCCTGACGCAGACCGCCCCGACCGGCGTCGCGCCGCCTCCTCTGCCGATCCCGCCGGTCCAGGAACGATTCGCGGGTCCGCCGCCTCCTCCGCCCCCGCCGCCTCCCCCGCCGCCGGCTCCGATGTCCTACAGCGGCTTGGCGGCGGATATCGGCGCCTTCCCGCCTGGTCGCCCCGGATTCCAACCGCCCGTCCGCGACACCGAGAAGTACCCCGGCGCGGCCGCCAACCCGGTCAAGCGCGTGGCCGAGGAGCCGGTGTCGACCTTCTCGATCGACGTCGACACCGCCGCCTATGCCAATGTCCGCCGGTTCCTGAACGAGGGCGCCGCCCCGCCGCGCGACGCGGTCCGGGTCGAGGAGCTGGTCAACTATTTCGACTACGGCTACGCCCGCCCTACCGCCAAGGAGCCGCCGTTCAAGCCGACCGTGGCCGTCGTGCCCTCCCCCTGGTCCAAGGACCGGCAGCTGCTGCACATCGGCGTGCAAGGCTACGCCACGCCCAAGGCCGGCCAGCCGCCGCTGAACCTGGTGTTCCTGATCGACACCTCGGGCTCGATGTCCGGACCCGACCGCCTGCCGCTGGCCCAGAAGGCGCTGAACGTGCTGATCGATCAGCTGCGACCGCAGGATCGCGTGGCGATGGTGGCCTATGCCGGCTCGGCCGGAGCGGTGCTGTCGCCTACCGACGGACGTTCGAAGCTGAAGATGCGCTGCGCCCTGACCGCGTTGCACTCGGGCGGCTCGACCGCCGGCGGCCGAGGCCTGGAGCTGGCCTACGCCCTGGCCAAGCAGAACTTCGACCCCAAGGCCGTCAACCGGGTGATCCTGGTGACCGACGGCGACTTCAATGTCGGGATCGCCGAACCGGCGCGCCTGAAGGACTTCGTGGCCGACCAGCGCAAGAGCGGCGTCTACCTGTCGGTCTACGGTTTCGGTCGCGGCAACTACAACGACACGATGATGCAGGCCCTGGCCCAGAACGGCAACGGGGCGGCGGCCTATGTCGACAGCCTGCAGGAGGCCCGCAAGCTGCTGCGCGACGACTTCGACAGCGCCCTCTTTCCTATAGCCGACGACGTGAAGATCCAGGTCGAGTTCAATCCGGCCAAGGTCAGCGAATACCGGCTGATCGGCTACGAGACCCGGCTGCTCAATCGCGAGGACTTCAACAACGACCAGGTCGACGCCGGCGAGGTGGGTTCGGGCGCGTCGGTGACGGCGATCTACGAGATCACCCCCGTGGGGGCCAAGCCCTCGTCCGATCCGTTGCGCTACGGCGGCAAGCCGGCGGCGGCGACGGGCGGGAGCGAGCTGGCCTTCCTGAAGATCCGCTACAAGCCGCCGGGCGGCTCGACGTCCAGGCTGATCGAGCGACCGATCGGCGGCGCCGACGTGCGTTCGAGCCTGGCCGCCGCCCCGGAGTCGACCCGCTTCGCCGTGGCCGTGGCCGCCTACGGCCAGAAGCTGCGCGGCGATCCGTGGGTCGACACCGGTTTCGATTGGGACGCCGTCACCGGCCTGGCCCAGGGAGCACGGGGCGAGGACCCCTACGGCTTGCGCGCCGAGTTCGTGCAGTTGGCCCGGGCGGCCAAGGACGTGAAAGGGAGCTAGGTGATCAGCCCCAGGAACGCCAGGCGGTCACGCTGCTCGCGCGTTCCTGGGGTGAAGTACTTTTCGGACCAGGCGTCGGTGTCCTTGAGGGCGAAGACCTGATTGGCCTCCAGCTTCTGGTCCTTGCGCGACCGGAACCAGTAGTGCTCGAACATCCGCATGAAGTCGGCGACGTAGACGTCGGCCACCGCCGTGTCGCCCCGGAAGACCAGCACATTGGAGTCGTTGTTCACGGTCGAGTTGGTCGAGAAGTTGGCCGAGCCGGTGATCAGGATGGGGTCGGGCCCGAACGGGTCGGCCAGGATGATCTTGGAGTGGATGTGGATGCCGGCGTGGTGGAAGCCCTCGTCCATCATCAGCCGGTCGCGATCCAGCTTTCGCTTCTGGAAGTCGGCCAGCTTGATGCCCTCGAACGGCTTGGCCACGGCGGCCATGTTGCCCGGGTCGGTGTTGAGCGCGTCGATATTGCCCTTCGCGCCGTATGACCCTTCCTTGTCGGCCAGCATGAACCGCATCGCCCCGTCGCTCGGAGATCCCAGCACGTTGCGGATCTTCTCGTGCAGGGCGAAGGGCGCGCTGACCATCAGCACCTTGGCCGTCTTGCAGACGTCGGCGTAGAGATCCAGCATCGCTAGCCCGTTCTGCGGCGAGAACAGCGGCGTCGCGCCGTGCTGCAGCGCCGCCCGGCTCAGCGGCGTGGGCGTGATCACGTCGTTCCTGGCCTGGGTGTCGTTGATGCTCAGGTCCTGGGCCAACACCTGGAAGCCGGCCTCGTAGGTCGCCGCGACACCGGCGTCGTAGACCGCGTGGCCGACGTTCAACTGGCCGTAGATGCCGCCCTCGGTCCAGTTGGTGCCCCCGGTCCACACCGCGATCGGCTTCAGCGACCCGGCCGCGTCCTTGCGCAGCAGCACCAGGTACTTGTTGTGCATGATCGCCGAGCCCTGGGTGCGGGGCGTCGTCGGGAAGGTGACATTCAGGCTCTCGATCGCGTGCCTGTTCTCGTCGGCCGTGTTGCCCCCTTTTCGGGCGTGATAGACGATGTGCACGTCGGCGCCGCGTTTCTGGGCCTGGATCAGCGCCCGGATCGGCGTCGGCTTCTCGAACTCGTAGACGCAGCCGTGCAGGGCGAAGTCCGGCCCGTCGGCCTTGGCGATGAACGCCACCAGCCCCTCTTCCAGGCCGCGCGACAGCCAGGTCAGGGCCTCGGGGATATCGTCGGGGTCGTTGTCGCCGAACTTGTTGACGTAGGCCTGGCTGGCCGCGGCCCCGCGGTTGAAAAAGATCGAGGTGGCCTCGTTGCGGCAGTCCTCGGTGCGAAGTTCCAGAGCGACGCCGCCCGGGATGGCGTCGAAGCCGCCGGGGCGCTCGGCGTCAATGCCCTGGGCCAGGATCTCCGCCGGCGTTCCGTAACGGGCGACCACCCGGTAGCGATAGAGCCTACCGGGCTCGGTGGTGTAGTCGCCCCAGCGGAACTTCTGCAGCGGCGCCCGGGCGGTCGTCACCCATTCCGGGTTCGGATCGCTCATGAAGCGCAGCGAGTTGGGCAGCCAGCGGCGGTCGCCGGTGCCGACGTCGGTGCGCTCGATCGAAAAGCCCAGGCATCCGGCGCGGCGCTCGTCGGCCACGTCGAACGCCAGCAAGGCCGCGTGCGTCCCCGCGATGACCCTGACCGTCAGGCCGTCCTTCGAAGCTCTAGCGCGCATCCGCCCGCCTCCACGCCCATTTGGACGGGAGCATGGACGAGACGCACCTTAAAGGCGAGTCTCGTTGAGCGGGCCGCGACTAGCGTCCGGTGGGCATGTCCTTGAACGCCACGTCCTTGTCGACCCGCACGTCGCCGGGCAGGCCCAGGACCCGTTCGGCGATGATGTTCTTGAGAATCTCGTCGGTGCCGCCGGCGATCCGCAGGCCCGGGGCCCACATCAGGCTCTGCTGGAACGCCGCCTCCATGGGCGCCAAGGCCGGATCGGTCAGGATGCCGTATTCGCCCTGGGCCTCGACGGCGGTGTTGGCCAGGTCCTGCAGCTGGTTGGCCGAGATGATCTTGCCGATCGAGCTTTCAGGTCCCGGCGTCTGGCCGCGCGACAGGGCGGTCATGGTCCGGAAGCGGGTATATTTCAGGCCCTGGGAATTGACGTACCAGTCGGCCAGCTTCTCGCGGAAGGCCGTGTCCTTCAGGGCCGGACCGTTGGCGCCCGACAGACCGCGCGCCAGCTCCATCACCTGGCGATAGTCCGGTCCGGCCGAACCGCCGACCGCCAGCCGCTCGTTCATCAGGGTGACCAAGGCGACCTTCCAGCCGTCGCCGACCGCGCCCAGCCGCTGGCTGTCCTTGACCCGCAGGTCGGTGAAATAGACCTCGTTGAACTCGCGCCCGCCCGACATCTGGTGGATCGGCCGGCACTCGACCGCCGGATCGCGCATGTCGATCCAGAACATCGTCAGGCCCTTGTGCTTGGGCACGTCGGGATCGGTGCGGACCAGCAGGATGCCGTAGTCGCAGTAGTGGGCGCCGGTGGTCCAGACCTTCTGGCCGTTGATCACCCAGTCATCGCCGTCCTTGACCGCTCGGGTGCGCAGGGCCGCCACGTCCGATCCGCCGGCCGGTTCGGAGAACAGCTGGCACCAGATCTCCTCGCCCTTCACGGCGGGCGAGACGAAGCGCTGCTTGGTCTCGTCGTTGGCGAAGGCCATGACCGTGGGCACGCACATGCCCAGGCCGATGGTGAAATAGCCGTAGCCGACACCGGCCTTGGCCTCTTCCTGGCCGAAGATCACCGACTGGATCGGCGTGCCCCCGCCCCCGCCCACGCCAGCGGGCCAGGTGATGCAGGCGTAGCCGGCGGCGGCCTTGCGGGCCTGCCAGGCCTTGCCCGCCGCCATGTGCTCGGGTGTGGTCGGCTTGGGCTCGCCATGCTCGGCGCGGTGCGCGGCGGCGGCCTCGACCAGCCAGGCGCGGGCCTTCTCGCGATAGGCGGCTTCCTCGGGGGAGTCGTTGAAATCCATGATCTTTGTCCCTAAGCCGCGTTCTTTTTCTCGAGCTCGCTCACCAGCCGCTCTTTCCAGAGCTTGGGCGAACCGGCCACCAGGCTCAGCTGTCGCGAGCGGCGGTAGTAGAGGTGGCAGTCGACGTCCCAGGTGAAACCCATGCCGCCATGCACCTGGACGCTTTCCTTGCTGGCGAACCAGAAGGCGTCCGAGGCGGCGATGCGGGCGGCGGCGGCGGCGGTCGGCAGTTCCGGCGCATCGACGTTCAAGGCCCAGGCGCCGTAATAGGCGTTGGAGCGGGCCACCTCGTTCTTGACGTACATGTCGGCCATCTTGTGCTTCATCGCCTGGTAGCCGGCGATCACGCGGCCGAAGGCGTAGCGGCCCAGGGCGTATTCGCGGGCCATCTCCAGGCAGCGATCGGCCCCGCCAAGCTGTTCGAAGGCCAGCAGGACGGCGGCGCGGTCGAGGATCGCCTGCACCAGCTCAAACCCCTGCCCCGCCTCGCCCAGCCGGTCGGCGACCGCGCCGTCGAAGGTCAGGCGGGCCACGCCGCGCGTCGGGTCCAGGCTGTCCAGGGTCTCGACCTTCACACCGCTGGCCTTCAGGTCGACCAGGAACAGGCCGGGACGCCCGCCCTCGTTGGCCAGCACCAGGGCCATGCCGGCCGCGTCGCCATCGGTGACCGGGATCTTGACGCCGCTGAGCTTGCCGCCCTCGACCTTCGCCTGCAGAGCCGAGGGGGTGATCACGCCGGGACCTTCCGAGGTCGCCAGGCAGCCGATCAGTTCGCCGGCGGCGATGCGCGGCAGGATGGCCGCCTTCTGGGGGTCGCTGCCATGGGCCATCACGGCCTCGGCCAGAACGTAGACCGTCGAGGCGAAGGGGATCGGCGCCACGGCCCGGCCCAGCTCCTCGGCGATGGCGCACAGCTCCACACGCCCCAGGCCCAGGCCGTTGTATTCCTCGGGAATGGCCGCCCCCAGCCAGCCCTGTTCAGCCACCGCGCTCCACAGTCCGGCGTCGTAGCTCTTGGCCGGATCGTCGAGGACGCCGCGCACCACCGAGGAGGGACAACGGGCGGCAAGGAACTTGCGCGCCTCGTCCTTCAGAAACTTCTGATCGTCGGAATAGTCGAAATCCACCTGGATTCCCTCCCTTGGCGCCCGCTCTTGTGGGTGGCGACGCGTCTTGAGGGCACGATGAACGATCGTTCGCCCGAGGGAAAGATTGACCTCGCGTCAAGGATTTCAGGTTCTTATGGCGGTCCCGAACTCAGCGAGAACGCGTGCGTGGCAAAGACCGTCTTTCAGCGGAACCAGAAGGTGTGGGTCGAGAGCGTCGGCGCCTGGGCCACGATCGAGAAGATCGTGCCGGTCTGGGCCAAGGGCTTCGACGAACCCGTGCGCGTCACCTACGACGTGGGCCTGGGTCGCGAGTTCCAGGCCGGCGAGCTGAAGGCGGAAGACCGCATCGACGAATCCGGCGGCGCCGCGGTGGCCAACTGGCGCATCCTGCGGGCCCGCAACAAGTGGCAGCAGGAAAGCGACTGCCTGCACCACCCCTATCCCGGCACCTATCCGGTGGTGGTCACCGATCCCAACGACTGGGGCGGCTGGCGCACGCCCGGCGCGGAATACGATCGCGATCCGCGCAAGATCGAGTTCCAGGCCCGGCTGATCGCCGCCGCGCCGCAGCTTCACGCCCTGACCCGCCAACTGATCGAGCTGGCCGCCGACAATCCCGAGGACGCGCCGCCGGCCCTGGTGGCCCTGGCCCAGCGCGCCTCGGCCATCGAACGCGGCCTCTACGAGGTGCCGGCCGCCGCCGAGGCCGCGCCGGGCGTCGTCGAGGCGGGCTAAGCTTCCGAGCGCGGCTTGAAATTCCCGCGCTTCCAGGCCCAGTACAGCACCACCATCGCTACGCCGGTGCCGATCACCATGGCCGGGACCGAGGCCTCCGGACCGAAGGCGCCGCCGCTCAGCCAGTCGGGCGCGCCGGCCTTGGGCGCGCTCAGGTAGAGGCTCTCCTTGACCTCGATGCCCGAGACCCGCGCGCCCCAGATCCAGCCCTGGGAGAAGTTCCAGGCCGCGTGCACGCCGATCGACACCCACAGGCGGCCGGTCAGCAGGTAGAACGAGGCCAGCATCAGGCCGGCTTCCACCGCGATGGCGATCGCGGCCACAGGCGTGGCGTTGGGATTGGCCAGGTGCAACGCACCGAACAACGCCGCCGACAGGCCCAACGCCGGCCAGATCCCGAAGGCCCGCATCAGCAGTCGCAGCACGATCGCCCGGAAGATCAGCTCCTCGAAGAATCCCGAGGCGATACCGACATTGACCATGGCCCACGGCGAAGACGCCCGCGGTCCCGAAATGTCGTAGAGGCCGAACATCAGCAGGGCCGCGACCACGGCGCTGAGCATCGCGGCTCCCACCACCAGTCCGGTCAACAGTTCCGGCGCGGCCTGCTCGAGGCCCAGTTCGCTTGGCCAGCGGCCTTCGGCCAGGCGCACGAAGCCGGCATAGAGCGCCAGCCCCAAGGCGCTGAGCGCGGCGACCAGGACGACGCTGAGCGGCGTGCCGCTGGCGCCCTCGGCGGGCTCGCCCACCTTGCTGGCCAGCGCGTAGGCGAAGATGAAGGCCACGAACAGCAGCGCCCCCCAGCCCAGCGACCTCAGCCAGCGCAGGGGTCCGGGATGCAGGAAGCGCTCCGCCCCAATATCGAGACCAGCGGGTGGTGAAACGTCCGTAAGCGACATGAAGCACAATCCCTGAAAACTGAGCCCAGCTTTGGCGGGATGGCGGTCGGGTTCAAGTGAAGAACAGTTCAGGTTGGCGGCCAGTCGCGCCCGGAGCCCGGCCTGCGCAGGCGGCTGTGCGCGGCGAACGCCACCGCCGGCCGCACGACGCCCAGGTCGATCTCGCCGCCGGTCGGCGTCAGCCGCCAGCAGCGCCGCCCCACCCAGATCAGCACCTCCAGCCCATCGGCCGCGCCGGCGCTGGCCCAGCCGCGCAGGGTCGCCTCGAACGGCGCGCGCCGCCACGCGGTCGGCTGGGTCGGATCGAGCTCGACATTGATGACCCGTCCGCCCTGCCCCGCATGCAGCACGAAGCCGCTGCGGTCAGGCCGCCAGTCGTCGTTCAGCCGTTCGTCCAGCAGCCAGTCGCAGGCGAAGTCGGCGCAGCCCTGGGGCCGGACCTCGTAGATACCGCAGCCCTTGTCGCGCTTGTAGTAGCGGCACCAGACGTGCGGCGCCTTTTCCAGCTCGCGCACGCCGATCAGCTTGCAGCACTGACCGCACGCGCCGCATTCCCGCACGCTCATGAACCATCCCCGGATCGACCATCCCAGATCGACGGCGCGCACTCGCGGACAAATCGACGATCGGGTCAAGTGCGCCCTCGCCCCGCCACACGTCCTTGCCTACATTGCCGTCATGCGCACAGACACGCCCCAGCCCGTCCGGCTCTCGGACTATCGCCCGTTCCCGTTCCTGATCGAGACCACCGCCCTGGAGTTCCGGCTGGAACCCGCCGCCACGCGGGTCAGGGCGACGCTGGCGATCAAACGAACCGGCGCGCCCGGCGAGGCGCTGTTCCTGAACGGCGAGCGGCTGAAGCTGATCTCGGCGGCCATCGACGGCCAGGCGCTCAGCGCCAACGAGTACAGCCTCGACGGCGAAGGCCTGACGATCCACACGGTTCCGGACAGCTTCGTGCTGACCACCGAGGTCGAGATCGATCCGTCGGCCAACAAGGCGCTGATGGGCCTCTACATGTCCGGCGGCCGCTTCTGCACCCAGTGCGAGGCCGAGGGCTTCCGGACCATCACCTTCTTCCCCGACCGTCCCGACGTTCTGAGCCGTTTCACGGCGCGGATCGAGGCCGACAAGGCCTTCGCCCACCTGCTGAGCAACGGCAACCTGCTGCAGTCCGGCGAACTGGAGGGCGGTCGTCACTTCGCCGTCTGGAACGACCCCTTCCCCAAGCCCGCCTACCTGTTCGCCCTGGTGGCCGGCGAGCTGGACGTGCTGGAGGACAGCTTCGTCACCATGAGCGGCCGCACCGTGGCCCTGAAGGTGTTCGTCGACCCCGGCCAGGCCCCGCGCGCCGCTTACGCCCTGGACGCCCTCAAGCGCTCGATGAAGTGGGACGAGGAGGCGTTCGGCCGCGAGTACGACTTGGACCTGTTCATGATCGTCGCCGTGCGCGACTTCAACTTCGGGGCCATGGAGAACAAGGGGCTGAACATCTTCAACAGCTCCCTGCTGCTGGCGGCGCCCGAGACAGCCACCGACATGGACTACGAGCGCATCGAAAGCGTCGTGGCCCATGAGTACTTCCACAACTGGACCGGCAACCGCATCACCTGCCGCGACTGGTTCCAGCTGTGCCTGAAGGAAGGCCTGACCGTCTTCCGCGACCAGAGCTTCAGCGCCGACATGCGCGGCGAGGCCGTGCAGCGGATCAAGGACGTGAAAGCCTTGCGCGCCCGCCAGTTCGCCGAGGACGCCGGTCCCCTGGCCCACCCGGTGCGACCGTCGAGCTACATGAAGATCGACAACTTCTACACCGCCACGATCTACGAGAAGGGCTCCGAACTGATCCGGATGCTCAAGACGATCCTGGGCGCCGAGACCTTCCGCAAGAGCCTGGACCTCTACTTCGAGCGCCACGACGGCGAGGCGACCACGGTCGAGGCCTTCATCGCCTGTTTCGCCGACGCCTCTGGCCGCGACATGGGCGACTTCTTCGCCTGGTACGAACAGGCCGGAACCCCGGCGGTGTCGCTGACCCACGCCTATGACGAGGCGGCCAAGGCGCTGGAGATCACGCTGACCCAGTCCACGGCGCCGACCAACGGCCAGCCGACCAAGCGCCCCCTGCCCGTGCCGGTGACCATCGGCCTGCTGGACGGCGACGGCGAGGTGCTGCGCGACAGTGAGGTCGTGATGCTCGACTCGGCCGCCACGACCGTGCGCTGGGAAGGCGTGGAGAGCATCCCGGTGATCTCGGCCCTGCGCGGCTTCTCGGCCCCGGTGAACCTGACCACCGACACCCGCGCCGTCGACCGCTACGTGCAGTTCGCAGCGGATCCGGACCTGTTCAATCGCTGGGAAGCCGGCCAGACCCTGGCTCGCGAGCTGATCCTGGGCCGAGCCGCCGGCGCCCCCGACGAGGTGGGCGAAGAACGCTACGCCGACGCCCTGGGCAAGGCCCTGGTCGACGAGGCCTCGGACCCGGCCTTCAAGGCGCTGCTGCTGGCCCTGCCCACGGAGGGCGACCTCAGCCTGGCCGTCGATCCGGCCGATCCGGCCGCCATCCACACGGCGCGCGGCCATCTGAAGACCGTCATCGCCGTCCACCTGGGCGACCTGCTGCGGCGGCTGCACGGCGACCTGCAGAGCGGCGGCGAGTTCTCGGCCGACGCCCGGGCGGCCGGCAAGCGCGCCCTGCGCAACGCCTGCTGCGACCTGCTGGCGGCCGATCCGCACGCGGTCAATGTCGAGCGCGTCGTCGGCCACTTCGAAAGCGCCGCCAACATGACCGACGCCATGGGCGGCCTGTCGGCCCTGGTGACGATCGGCGGCGAGCCGGCCGAGAAGGCCCTGGCGGCCTTCCACGCCAAGTGGCGCGAGGAACCGCTGGTGCTGGACAAGTGGTTCGCCGCCCAGGCCCGCGACCCGGGCGAAGGCGCGATCGGCCGGATCCTGGCCCTGACCGCCCATCCCGACTTCGACGCCGGCAATCCCAACCGCCTTCGGGCCCTGGTCCAGGGCTTCTCCAGCGGCAATCCGGCCCGTTTCCACGACGAGAGCGGCGACGGCTATCGCTTCCTGGCCGACCAGATCCTGGCCGTGGACGGCTTCAACCCGATGACGGCGGCCCGGCTGGTCGAGCCCTTGGGGGCCTGGCGGCGCTATATCCCCGAGCTCGGCGCCCTGATGCGCGAGCAACTGGAACGCATTCGAGGCCATGTCGGCCTGTCGAAAAACGTGCTGGAGCTGGTCTCGCGGGCCCTGGACTGACGCTCCGGCTCCCGCTGGCGCCGAGTTTGAGACGATTCTTCGGCGCGCCAGTTGCGACTAAAGGGCTCATGCCCGGTCAAAACCACGGTTCGTCGGTGACGCACCCCTTACGCCTGCGGTAGATTCACCATGTCGGCGAAGTGACTCGCCGAGGGCTTTCAGGAGCATTGGGCGTTGGAGCGTGGCGGGGCGAGAACCGGGAGGCTGGCGGGGGCCGGTCTTTCGGCGGCGGGCGCGGCCCGCTCGCGCGCCGCGCGGTCGCCGTCCCAGGCCTATGTGCGCCTGGCGATTCTGGCCGCCCTGCTGCTGCTGTCGATCTACACGGCCTTCGGCGTCAACCGCCTGAAGGACGAGGCCAACGCCCCGCCCGGCGGCGCGAACCTGGCCGCCCAGGCCAAGCTGGTCGCCGCCGCCGCCGAAACCAATCTGGCCGCCCAGCGCGCCGGCCTCTCGGCCGCCGCCGACCTGCTGCAACGTGATCCGAACACCCCGATCGACGCGGCCGAGACCGCCCTGCGCGCCGCCGGCGGCGAAGCCATGGCCGTGGCCGTGGTCGGTCCGTCCGACGTGCTGGCCGTCGCCGGCCGCGACGCCTCGGCCGACTGGAAGGCCACTGCCCGCACCGCCGCCGCCTCGGGCCGCAGCCTTTGGATCGGCAGTGGGACGACCGGCCGTCTCTATGTCGCCATGGCCGCTCCGGTCGGCGGCGGCCGCGGCTTCGTCATCGCCTCCAGCGATCCGGCTCGGCTGATCTCCGAACCCGTCAAGGGCGCGGCCAGCGCCCTGATGCTGTCCGACGGCAGGATCCTGGCCGCCGGCGGCCGCCCGATCCAGGGCGCGACCAACCTGCGCGAAGCCTTCTCGCTGGCGCTGGACGATATCGGCGACGGCGCGGCGGCCCTGCGCGGCCAGTCGGTCGACGGCCAGGCCCTCGACGTCGCGATCCAGCCCCTGGCCCAGGGCGACCTGCTGGCCGCCGCCGCGGCCAAGCCAAGGACGGTCGCCAACATCGATCGCCAGGTCATGGAAGGCGCCTTCTCGCTGCTGGCTCCGCTGGCCGTCGGCATCGCCCTGGCCCTGATGCTGATGCTGCAGAGCCGCCGGGTCGAGACCGCCCAGAAGGAATTCGTCGACAGCGAGCAGCGCTTCCGCCTCGCCGTCGAAGCCGCCCGCTGCGGCATCTGGGAATGGGAGCTGAGCGCCGACCAGGTGTTCATGTCCGACGTCACCGGCGCGATGTTCGGCTGGGGCGGCGGCGGCGTGGTGCCGGGGCAGGAACTGCTGGACCGCGTCTCGGTCGACCATCGCGACAAGGTCCGCCAGGCCCTTGCCAACGCCGCGACCTACGGGGCCTTCGACGTGTCGTTCCGCGTGCCGTCGCGCGACGGCGGCCGGGCCATCTGGATCGACGCCCGCGGCCAGGGCTTCGGCAAGCCCGGCGAGGACGGCTATTCGCGGATCATCGGCGTGGCGCTGGACGTCACCGAGGAGCGCCTGGCCCAGGCCCGCGCCCAGGCCGCCGAGAACCGCCTGCGCGACGCCATCGAAAGCGTGTCCGAGGCCTTCGTGCTGTGGGACCGCCAAGGCCGGTTGCTGATGTGCAACCGCAACTACCGCAACGTCTTCAATCTTGAGCCCAAGCTGCTCAAGCCCGGCGCGCCGCGCAACGAGGTCAACCGCTTCGCCGCCCTGGCCATCAAGCACGACCAGCCCGCCCCCGACGGCGCCAAGGGCGTGCGCGAGGCCGAGCTGAACGACGGCCGCTGGATCCAGATCAGCGAGCGCCGCACGGCCGAAGGCGGCCTGGTGATGACCGCCGCCGACATCACCGCCATCAAGAACCAGGAAGAAGCCCGCCGCCTCAACGAGGAGCAGCTGCAGTACGCCGTCACCGGCCTGGAGCGGTCGCAAGAGCAACTGGCCGAGTTGGCGCGCAAGTACGAGATGGAGAAGGTCAAGGCCGAGGGCGCCAACAAGGCCAAGAGCGAATTCCTGGCCAACATGTCCCACGAGCTGCGCACGCCGCTGAACGCCATCAACGGCTTCTCCGAGATCATGATGAACGAGATGTTCGGCCCGCTCGGCGACCAGCGCTACAAGGGCTACAGCCTCGACATCCACAATTCCGGCCAGCACCTCCTGGCCCTGATCAACGACATCCTCGACATGTCGAAGATCGAGGCCGGCAAGATGAACCTGAAGTTCGAGCCGCTGAACCTGGAAGACGTCACCGAGGACGCCGTGCGCCTGGTGCGCAACCGCGCCGAGGCCGCCGGGCTGAAGCTGGAAGTCGACTTCCCCGCCCTGCCCGAGGTCGAGGCCGACTACCGCGCGGTCAAGCAGGTGTTGCTGAACCTGCTGTCCAACGCCATCAAGTTCACCCCGCGCGCTGGTCGCGTCACGGTGCGGGCCGAGGTGCGCCGCGATCCGCTGGGCGAGCGCGTCCGGGTCTCGGTCACCGACACCGGCATCGGCATCGCCCCGGAAGACCTGGCCCGCCTGGCCAAGCCCTTCGAGCAGGTCGAAAGCCAGCACGCCAAGACCACCCAGGGCACCGGCCTGGGCCTGGCCCTGACTAAGTCGCTGGTCGAGATGCACGACGGCGCGCTGGAGATGACCTCCACCCCCGGCGAAGGCACCACGGTCAGCTTCATCCTGCCGATCAACCAGGGCGGCCTGCTGCTCCACCGCGACTTCGCCGCGGCCTGATCTTCGCGTGAAGCCAGATCCTCGCCTGAAGAAAGTTCTGTTCGTCTGCAGCCAGAACAAGCTGCGCAGCCCGACCGCCGAGCAGGTGTTCTCGACCTGGCCTGGCGTCGAAGCCAGCTCGGCCGGAACCAATCATGACGCCGAAGAGCCCCTGACCGGCGAGCTCGTCGAGTGGGCCGACATCATCTTCGTGATGGAGCGGGCCCACCGGAACAAGCTGTCCAAGCGCTTCAAGCGGCACATCAAGGGCCGCGTGATCTGTCTGAACATCCCCGACGACTACGCCTTCATGGATCCGGCCCTGATCACCCTGCTCAAGGCCAGGGTCGGGCCGCACCTGCCTAGGTCCGCCGCCAGGCCAGCATGTGCGGATACCCCGGGACGCCGGCCGCCTTGGCGCGGTGAGGTTCGCGGGTCAGGCCCCACATGGCCAGCATGGGCACGCCGACATAGCCGCCTCCGCTGAAGGTCTCGGCCAGCGACGCGCCATCGCCGCGATAGCCGCCTTCATGGAACGGCACCGACGGATCCAGACCCAGATGGATGGCGGCCGCGAACGACCAGGCCAGGGCCGCCATCTCCTCGCCGGGGTCGTCGGAGACGCCGTCGTCCCGCCGCGCGGGATCGCCGACGGCGACGTGGCCGGCCTCGTGCAGCAGGTCGCCGGGCCAGGCCAGACGTGACGGATCCACCCGCAAGCCGCCGTCGACCACCACCACGCCGGGCAGGAAGGTCCCGTCCTCCAGCGTCGCGGCCTCGACCGGGATCCCGATCCGGCGCAGGAACGCGACGATCCGACCGACCAGCGGATCGGCGAAATCGTCGGCCAAGACCTCCGCCGCGCCTGGCGTCGCCATTGCGTCCCTCCCGTACAGCGAGAGGAAAGCCGCTCCTTGGCCGCGCGTAAACCCGGCCCGTCGCCGGGCCGAAAAATGGGGTGCGTTCCGAAGGCTTTGGGCGGACGTTTCGCGGACGGTCGAGCTCGGCCGAATGTCGGATGCCGCGCATGATCTTCCGCCCCTTCTCCGCCGTCCTGGCCCTGAGCGCCGTCCTGCTGTGCGGCGTCGCTCAAGCGGCCGTGGTCGGAACCAACACCCCGGCCCAGGCGATCAGCGCGACGCGCATCGACGCCCTGCCGGCCAAGGATCGCGAGGCCTGGAAGGCCTATCTGGCGCGCTCCGAGAAGCAGAATCTCGCCGACCGGGCCGCCCTGGCCGCCGAGCTGAAGCCCGGCCAGCCGGCCCCGCCGCCGCCCGCGGAAGGCGCCGGCGGCCCTAGAGCCATGCCGCTGGACCGCGACGCGGCCTGGTACGCGACGCCCGAAGCCCGCCACATGGCCGACGTGATCGTCAGCTTCCAGACCCCGGCCGGCGGCTGGAGCAAGAACCAGCCGCGCAACGCCGTACGCCAGCCCGGCCAGCCCTACGCGTCCAACAACGTCTCCAAGTACCTGGCCGCCGACGACTTCGACACGCCGCACGACCCGAGCTGGAACTATGTCGGCACGTTGGACAACGACGCGACCATCACCGAGCTGCGGTTCCTGGCCCGGGTCGCCGGCCAGGCGCCGGGCGCGGAGGGCCAGGCCTGGCGGGACAGCTTCCTGCGCGGCGTGCGCTATCTGCTGGCCGCCCAGTTCCCGAACGGCGGCTGGCCGCAGGTCTGGCCGCTGGAGGGCGGCTACCACGACGCCATCACCTACAACGACAACGCCGTCACCGAAGCCGCCTCCCTGCTGACCGACGTCGCCAACGGCCAGGGCGACTACGCCTTCGCTCCCGCCAATCTGCGCAAGCAGGCCGGCGCGGCCGCCGATCGCGCGCTGGCCTGCGTCCTGGCCACCCAGGTGGTCGTCAACGGCAAGCGCACCATCTGGGCCCAGCAGCACGACGCCCTGACCCTGAAGCCGGTCGCCGGCCGCAACTTCGAGCCGGCCGAGCTGTCGACCGAGGAAAGCGCCGACCTGCTGGTCTATCTGATGAGCCTGCCCAACCCGTCGCCGACCCTGGTGGCGGCGGTGCACGCCGGCGCCGGCTACCTGGCCGCCAACGCCCTCCACGACCAGGCCTGGACCGGCGGGAAGGACACCGAAGGCGGCCGCCGCCTGACGCCCAAGCCCGGCGCCGGTCCTCTGTGGGCCCGCTACTACGCCGCGGCCAGCAACACCCCGGTGTTCGGCGATCGCGACAAGACCATCCATGACGACGTCAACGAGCTGACCCTCGAGCGGCGCAATGGCTACGCCTGGTTCAACACCAGCCCAAAAAAGGCGCTGGACCGTTACGCCGCCTGGAAAAAGGCCCATCCAGCGGCCGATTGAGGGCGCGTCACAAAGCCTTCGCTCAACGCTCGCGGAAGCGTCGCAGGCTTGCCCTAACACCCCTGACCTTCAACGCCCGCAAAGGGCCGAGGTCGGAGGGGTTCCATGTACATCCAATCTGCTCGCCATGCCTTGCTGGCGGCCAGCGCGCTCGGCGTGCTCGCGTTTGCATCGATCGCCCAGGCCGCGGACGCCTCCGCGCCGGTCGCCCCGCCCGCCGCCGAACCCGCCGACGCCGTCGAGCAGCTGCTCGTCACCAGCCTGTCGACCACCCGCTCGGCCGTACAGCTCAGCGGCTCGGAAATGCAGAAGATTCTGCCGGGCCTGTCGCCGCTGAAGGCCATCCAGACCCTGCCGGGCGTGCTCTATGTGACCGCCGACCCGTGGGGCAACAACGAGCAGAACACCTCGCTGTTCATCCACGGCTTCAACGGCCAGCAACTGGGCTACACCCTGGACGGCGTGCCGCTGGGCGACCAGAGCTACGGCAACTACAACGGCCTGTCGCCGCAGCGCGCGGTGATCAGCGAAGTCGTCGGCAAGGTCATCCTGTCGTCGGGCGCGGGCTCGCTGGGCACCGCCTCGACCAGCAACCTCGGCGGCGCCGTCGAGACCTTCACCAACGACCCGCGCGGGGAGTTCGGCGGCCAGTTCAACGAGACCCTGGGCGACTACGACACCACCCGCACCTTCGTCCGCCTGGACACCGGCACCTTCGCCGGGAACAACGCGCTCTACCTGGCCTACGCCCACCAGGACGCCCGGGCCTGGGACTTCCGCGGCCACCAGGGCGGCGACCAGGCCAACCTGAAGTACGTGCGCGACGGCGACGCCGGCAAGCTGACCTTCTACCTGTCGTATTCCGACAAGATCGAGCCCAACGAAGACGGCACCACCCGCTACTTCCCCAGCCGCGCGGGCAAACCGACCGACGCCTACCAGCCCTATACGCGTCCGTTCTTCTATCCGGACTTCCACGCCGCGCTGGACTATCTGGACGCCGCCGGCAACTACCCCGCCTCGGAAGGCGAGAACTATCGCAACTACTTCAGCGCCGCCCAGCGCACCGACTATCTGAGCTACCTGCAGTACGACGCCAAGCTGTCGGAGAACGTCACCTGGTCGAACCAGGTCTACTATCATGACGACCACGGCCGCGGCATCGTGGCCGGCCCGATCCGGGTGGCGGGCCTGCCGGCCCTGTTCAACTTCTATTTCCCGAACCAGAACCTGAAGCAGGTGTTCGGCAATTCGGGCTACGCGACCCGCACGACCGAGTACCAGATCGACCGCCTGGGCGGCATCTCGACCCTGAAGGCCACGGTCGGCGACCACCAGATCGAGGCCGGCTTCTGGTACGAGCACAACAAGTCGTCGGCCTATCGCCGCTGGTACCCGTTCGACGTCAACCACCCGACCACGCCCTACGACGTGCCGACCGGCTGGCTGATCACCCAGTACGGCAGCGAAATCGACAACAAGGTCTA
Organism: Caulobacter sp. P1_D6; assembly: GCF_056406095.1. NCBI lineage: Bacteria > Pseudomonadati > Pseudomonadota > Alphaproteobacteria > Caulobacterales > Caulobacteraceae > Caulobacter > Caulobacter sp. P1_D6. Next base: position 24,132 of record NZ_JBFUAW010000002.1, read on the forward strand.
CCAGTTCTACATCCAGGATCAGTGGCGGATCCGCGAGGACCTGGTGCTGCAGGGCGGCTTCAAGAGCAGCGTGCAGGACGCCACGGGCGCGGTGCCGGTCCAGCCGATCGTCGGCTCGCTGGTCAACTCGACCGGCCTGCCGGTGGGCAATATCGAGACCAAGGAGTGGTTCCTGCCCCAACTTGGCGCGGTATGGACCTTCGACGCCGGCCTGGAGGCCTTCGTCAACGTCCAGAAGAACCTGCGCCACTTCCAGACCTATGGCGGCGGCGGCCTGTCGCCGTTCAGCCTGGGCAGCCAGGCGGCGTTTGACCAGTTCAAGAAGAGCGCCGAGCCGGAGACGGCCTGGACCTACGAGGCCGGGGTGCGCGGCAAGCGCGACGTCGCCCTGGGTCCGATCACCAGCGTCGACGGCCAGTTGAGCGTCTACCACACCGACTTCAGCAACCGCCTGCTGGGCGTCGCCCCATCGGCGGCGGCGATTTCGATCGTTGGCGGCGCGGCGATCGTCCAGAACGTCGGCGCGGTGAAGACCGACGGCGTCGACCTCGCCCTGACCCTGGAGCTGGGCGACCACTTCTCGTTCTACGACGCGGTCTCCTACAACCGCTCGGTCTATCAGGACGACTACACCAGCGGCTCGACCACGGTCGGCGGCGTGGTCACCCCGACGATCGTGCGCATCGCCGGCAAGAAGGTGCCCGGCAGCCCCGAATGGATGAACAAGTTCGTGGCCAGCGCCAACTTCGGCGCCTTCGAGGCCCAACTGATCGGCGACTTCGTCGGCGAGCGGTTCGCGACCTACACCAACGACCTGAAGGTCGACAGCTACATGCTGCTGAGCCTGCAGGTCAGCTACGCCTTCCAGACCCCGGCCAGCTGGCCGATCAAGGACCTGAAGCTGAGCGCCAACATCACCAACCTGGGCCAGGAGAAGGGCGACCTGAACGTCACCGTCTCGCAGCCGGCCGGCAGCTACTCGACCTTCCCCATTCCGCCTCGCCAAGGGTTCGTGACCTTGTCGACGCGGTTCTAGGGCTGAGCGGCTCGCCGCCGATCCTCCCCTTTTGGTCGGCGAGCCACGCTCGCGTCGAACGCCTCGGACCTCGTGTCCGGGGCGTTTTTCGTTGGGTGCGGCGGCATACTTAGGCGATCGACAAAGTATTTCTTGACGACTCCCACGGCCTGTAGATACTTAGGCACATGCCTAACCAACAACCCTCGCTCGACCTGATGTTCCAGGCGCTGGCCGATCCCAGCCGGCGGATCATCGTCGAGCGGCTCTGCGCCGGCCCGGCCTCGGTCAGCGAACTGGCCCAGCCCCTGGCCATGTCCCTGCCCTCGGTGATGCAGCATCTGCAGCTGCTGGAAGGCAGCGGCCTGATCCGCTCGGAGAAGGTCGGACGGGTGCGGACCTGCCGTCTGGAGCCGGAGGCGCTCAGCGCCGCCGAGACCTGGATCAACGAACGCCGCGTGCTGATGGAACGCAAACTCGACCGCTTGGGGGAGTATCTGCGCGCCACGGCTGGCGACGAAGAAGACTGACCTTCAAATTCAAGAGGATAGGATCATGACCGAACGTTCCGTCGTCCACGCCACCTTCGTCATCAACAAGGTCTACGACGCCTCGCCCCCCCGGGTGTTCAAGGCGTTCTCCAACTCCGAAGCCCGCGACCGCTGGTTCGTGAAGTCCGAGGCCTGGCCCGTGGCCGAGTACAGCTACGATTTCCGGGTCGGCGGCCAGGAGCGAGGCCGCTTCAGCCCCGACGGCAAGATGGAGATCATCAACGAGACGACCTACTGGGACATCGTCCCCGACCAGCGACTGATCATGGCCTACGCCATGGACATCGACGGCAACCGCATCTCGGTGTCGGTCGCCACGATCGAGATCAAGCCCGAAGGCAAGAAGACGCGCCTGACCTACACCGAACAGGGCGCGTTCCTCGACGGCTTCGACTTCCCGGCCCAGCGCGAGCAAGGCTGCCGCGAGCTGTACGACCGGCTGGCGGAAGAAGTCGAACGCGAAGGCGCGGAGGCCTAGCGCCCCCCCCCCGCCACGAAGTGGGGGACGCGCACTCACCCTCGAGGCTTCGCCGAGCGTCATGAGCGCCGAGCGTGAGTGCGTCCCCGACCGATCCACGGAGTAGAAGATGTCCCTGACGCTGCACATGCACCCGCTGTCCTCGTACTGCTGGAAGGCGCTGATCGCCCTTTACGAGAACGACACGCCGTTCGAGGCCCGCGTGCTGGACCTGAGCGATCCGGCGGTGGTCGCCGGGTTCAAGGCGCTCTGGCCGACGACCAAGATGCCCCTGCTGTGCGACACGGCGCGGGACCGGACAGTGCCGGAGACCTCGATCATCATCGAGTACCTGCAGACGGCCTATCCCGGCCCTGTCCGGTTCATTCCCGACGATCCTGACGCCGCCTTGCGCACCCGCCTGATGGATCGATTGTTCGACCTCTATGTCATGACGCCGATGCAGGCGATCGTCGGCGACCGGATCCGGCCAGCCGATGTCGCCAAGGATCCGTACGGCGTCGCCCAGGCCCGCAGGCAGCTGGCCATGGCCTACGACCTGCTCGACGCGGAACTGGCGGGCCGGACCTGGGCGGCGGGCGAGGATTTCGGCCTGGCCGACTGCGCGGCCGCCCCGGCCCTGTTCTACGCCAACAAGCTGGCGCCGCTGGGCGAGGATCACCCCAACGTCTCGGCCTATCTCGACCGCCTGCTGGCCCGCCCGTCGTTCGTGCGGGTGCTGCAGGAGGCCGAGCCCTATTTCGCGATGTTCCCCTCCGGGGACTGACCCTTAGGCGGCCCGCGCCCGGCTCGCCGGGCGGCTCGAGGCGCCCTGCCCCGTCTCGAACCGCGCCACCAGCCGGGCCAGCTCTCCGGCCTCGGTGCGCAGGTTCGTGGCGGCGGCGGTGGCCTGCTCGACCATGGCCGCGTTCTGTTGGGTCACCTGGTCCATCTGATTGACGGCCGCGTTGACCTGATTGAGCCCGGTGGCCTGCTCCTGCGAGGACTGGGCGATCTCCGAGATCAGGACGTCGATCTGCGAGACCTTGCCGACGATGCCGTTCAGGGCCTGGCCGGTGTCGCCGACCAGCTGGACGCCGCGCGACACCTGGGCGGTGCTGCTGGCGATCAGGGTCTTGATCTCCTTGGCCGCCTCGGCCGAGCGCTGGGCCAGGGCCCGGACTTCCTGGGCCACGACCGCGAAGCCTCGGCCGGCGTCGCCGGCACGGGCCGCCTCGACCCCGGCATTCAGGGCCAGAAGGTTGGTCTGGAAGGCGATCTCGTCGATGACGCCGATGATCTGGGTGATCTGGCCCGAGCTCTGCTCGATCTCGCCCATGGCGGCGACCGCCTCGCGCATCACCTCGCCGGAGCGGGCGGCGTCTTCCCGGGCGCCGGACGCGGCGGACGAGGCTTCCTTGGCGCCGACGGCGCTGCGACGGACCGTGGCGGTCAACTCGTCGAGGGCCGCGGCGGTTTCCTCCAGCGAGGCGGCCTGCTGCTCGGTGCGGCGCGACAGGTCGTCGGACGCGGCGGCGATCTCGTCGGAGCCCGCCTGCAGGCCGCCGGTGGCGGTGACGATGGCGCCCATGGCGTCGCGCAGGCTGTCGATGGCGGTGTTGAAGTCGTCCTTGATCTGCTGATAGCGACCTTCGAACCGGGCTTGGATATCCGCGGTCAGGTCGCCCTTGGCCAGGCGACGCAGGCTGTCGGCCAGGGCCGAGACCACCGCGCCCTGCTCCTCGTCGGCCAGGCGACGCTCGGCCTCGCCGCGCGCCCGTTCCAGCTCGATGTCGGTGACGTCGGTGGCGAACTTGATGACCTTGTAGGGCTTGCCGGTCGCGTCGAGCACGGGATTGTAGGAGGCCTGGATCCAGACCTCCTTGCCGCCCTTGCCGATCCGCAGGAACTTGGCGGCGACGAACTCGCCGCTGTTGAGCCGCGCCCAGAACGCCCGGTAGTCGGCGCCTTGCGCCTCGGCGGGCGGCACGAACAGGCTGTGGTGACGACCTTCGATCTCGGTCGCCGTATAGCCCAAGGCGCCCAGGAAGTTCGGATTGGCGCGGATGATCGTGCCGTCCAGCTGGAACTCGATCACCGCCTGCGAGCGGTCCATGGCCGCGACCTGAGCTTCCAGATCCTGGATCCGCCGCGCCTCGGCCTGGCGGGCCGGCTTCTGACCTGAAAACATTGTCGCCCTCGTTGCCGACTAAATGCAGCTGAAGACGAGCTTTAGGCACAATGATGCTTAATGGCATGCTAATTGGAAAACGGCGCCCGACCACAACTCAAAATGGAACCAGAAATCCCTTATACGACAAGGGTATTACTCTTTTCGGGCAATTAATGAGGCGTTAATTCCGATTTTTCGGGCGAAAAAGCTCTGCGGGTGTATAGGCACGAGCGGCTAAGCCCCGGAATACAGTATGCCTTTGCGTGATCTCATCTCGGCCCTGGCCGACGACCTGGATGTCGGCGTTGTCCTGACCGACGGCCAACTGTCTCCGCCGGGGCCTCACATCCTGTATGTGAATGCAACGTTTGAGCGCATGACGGGCTTCAACCAGGACGAAATCCTGGGGAAAAATCCTCGGATTTTTCAAGGGCCAGCCACAAGTCTGGCGGCGCGCAAGCGCCTGGCCCGCGCCCTGCGCAATGGCGAGCGGCACAGCACCACCCTGGTGAACTACCGCAAGTCGGGCGAAGCCTATCTCTGCGCCATCGACGTCTTCCCGATCGTCGCCGCCGACGGCGCCCTGATCAGCGCCGTCGCCCTGGAGCGCGAGGTCGAGCGCCGGCCCGGACGCCGCCCCACGCCCAAGACCGCCTAGGCCAGGGAGTCGGCCTCCCAGGCCAGGAACTCCGGCGTCTCCAGCAGGCGCTCGCAATAGGCGCCGGCCGGACCGGCGTCGCCATAGTCCGACAGATGGATCCCGTAGGTGCGGAAGCGGCTGGCGACCGGCGTGTAGAACGCGTCGGCGATCGACCACTCGCCCACCAGGAACGGTCCGCCCGAGCGCTTGAGCAGCTGGTTCCAGCGCTCGACGATCTTGCGCACGTCCTTCTGGGTGGCCTCGGAGATCGCCACGACGCGCGGCGCCTCTTCCAGCGCCATCGGGCATTCGCCGCGCAGCGACGAGAAGCCCGAATGCATCTCGGCGGCGGCCGATCGGCCCAGGGCCCGCAGGGCGGGATCCGCCGGCCACAGCTTGGCGGCGGGGAACTTCTCGGCCAGATATTCGCAGATGGCCAGCGAGTCCCAGACCACCAGGTCGCCGTCCTTGAGCACCGGCACCAGGGCGCTGGGCGAGTGCTTGGCGATCTCGGCCTCCGAGGTCCCGACGTGGCGCAGCTCGACCAGGGTCTCCTTGAACGCCTCGCCCGTATGCTTCAGCGCCAGCCAGGGCCGCAGCGACCAGCTGGACCATTTCTTGGTGCCGACGACGATTTCCATGGCGGACTCCTGATCCGAGAACGGGGGTGGCCATTGGCCTTACCTCGCGCATACAGTCGCCTCAACGATTAGAACAACTGTTCGAGGGAGGTCCGCATGGCGGAAGCCGCGATGCCGTCGCCGGTGATCAATCCTGTTTCGTCCGGCTATCGCCGCTACGCCCTCTGGGTGCTGTTGATCATCTACACGCTGAACTTCCTCGACCGGCAGGTGGTCAACATCCTGGCCGAGCCGATCAAGCGCGACCTGGGCCTGGCCGACTGGCAGCTGGGCATGATGACGGGCCTGGCCTTCGCGATCTTCTACACGGTGCTGGGCATCCCGATCGCCCGGATGGCCGAGACGAAGAACAGGCCGTTCATCATCGGCGCCTCCGTGGCGGCCTGGAGCGCCTTCACCGTGCTGTGCGGCTTCACCCAGAACTTCTGGCAGTTGATCCTGGCGCGGATCGGGGTGGGCGTCGGCGAGGCGGGCTGCACCCCGCCCGCCCACTCGCTGATCACCGACTACGTGCCGCGCGAGAAGCGGGCCGGCGCCATCGCCTTCTATTCGATCGGCACGCCGCTGGGCACGCTGGCGGGGATGGCGATGGGCGGACTGGTGGCCGACGCCTACGGCTGGCGCGTGGCCTTCATGGTGGCGGGCGCGCCTGGCGTGCTGTTCGCCCTGATCGCCGCCTTCACCCTGGTCGAGCCCCGCCGGCAACTGGCCGCCGACATCGCCGCCCGCGCCGCCTCGAAGATCAGCTTCGGCGCGGCCCTGGCGGTGCTGGCCACCAAGAAGACCTTCTGGCTGGTGGCCCTGGCGGCCTCGATCAAGGCCTTCGTCGGCTATGGCCACGCGCCGTTCACCGCCTCGTTCTTCTTCCGCGTCCACGGACCGGAGGTGGCCGAGCTGGCCGCCCGTTTCGGGCTGAAGTCGGCCGGCTTCCTGGGCCTGGCCCTGGGCCTGATCGGCGGCACGGCCGGCGTGATCGGAGCCTGGTTCGGCGGCATCCTGGCCGACCGCCTGGGAGCCAAGGACCTGCGGGCCTATGTGATCGTGCCGGCCATCGCCTCGCTGGTGACCATCCCGTTCTACATCCTGGCCGTCAGCGTCGGATCGCCGATGGCGGCGATCGGCATCCTGACCATCCCGGTCCTGCTGGGCACGCTGTGGTACGGGCCGGTCTACGCCACGGCCCAGAGCATCGTCGATCCGCACATGCGGGCCACGGCCTCGGCGGTGCTGCTGCTGATCATCAACTTGATCGGCCTCGGCCTGGGGCCGGTGGCGGTCGGGGCGCTGAGCGACCTGCTGGCCGGACCGGGCGGACTGGGCGAGGCGCAGGGCGTGCGCTGGGCCCTGATCCTGTCCACCCTGCTGGGCCTGGTGGCGTTCGGCCTGTTCTGGACCGCGCGCAAGACCATCCGCGAGGAGATGGTCGCCTAGCGTCGGGGCGACAGGGTCGCGGCCCTCGGAAAACAGTAGGCCCAGGGATGGGCCTCGACCGGACCGTGGTCCGACGCCAGATCCAGGGCGCGGTGCGATCGGGCGCGGTTCAGCTCGGCGAACGAGACGATCTCCGCGGTGCGGGGCGGCGCGTTCGGTTGCGGGCGGGACAGGGCGTGCATGGCGGACCTCCGGGTGACGACCGTCTGACGCGGCCGCTTGAAGCCGCCAGTAGAGACCCGTCGGCCTGAACGGACATGGGCGCCGTCGTTGTCCGCCATTCATCTTCAGGCCGCAAAATCGGCGCCGATCGCCCTGTGGCGTTTCCCCTCTGGCCTTGCGGCTTCCGTTACGTCTATGGTCGGCCCAACGATTAGAACAAATGTTTGAAGGGAGAGGCCCAGGATGGCGCAGGCGAACACGCCTGGCGGCGCGAAGCCGCTGTATTCCAATGGTTACAAGGCGACAGTGCTGGCGCTGTTGCTCGCCACCTACACCTTCAATTTCATCGACCGCACGATCATCGCCACCATCGGTCAGGCCATCAAGGTCGACCTCAAGCTGACCGACACCCAGTTGGGCCTGCTGGGCGGGCTGTACTTCGCCCTGCTCTACACCCTGCTGGGCATTCCGATCGCCCGGATGGCCGAGCGCTGGAACCGGGTGACGATCATCTCGGTGTCGCTGGTGATCTGGTCGGGCTTCACCGCCTTGTGCGGCAGCGCCTCCAGCTTCGCGCAGCTGGCCCTGTACCGCTTCGGCGTGGGGGTCGGCGAAGCCGGCTGCTCGCCGCCGAGCCACTCGCTGATCAGCGACTATTACGGGCCCAAGAAGCGCGCCTCGGCTCTGTCGATCTATTCGTTCGGCATCCCGTTGGGCACGATGTTCGGGGCGGTGGCCGGCGGCTGGCTGGCCCAGGAATTCAGCTGGCGCGTGGCCTTCGTGATCGTCGGCCTGCCGGGCATCCTGCTGGCCGTACTGGTCAAGCTGATCGTCAAGGAACCGCCCCGCGGCCATTCGGAGATCAAGGAACGCCCGCTCGAGGCCGAGGACGTGGTGGTCGAACCGCCCAAGCCGCCCTTCTCGCTGGCCAACGAGTTCAAGGAGCTGGGCGCGGTCATGGCCGTGCTGTTCGGCAAGTGGCCGGTGCTGCACATGATGCTGGGCGTGACCATCGCCTCGTTCGGCTCGTACGGCTCGGGCGCGTTCGTGCCGCCCTATTTCGTGCGGACCTATGGGCTTGGCCTGGCCCAGGTGGGCCTGATCGTCGGCCTGATCGGTGGTTTCTCGGCCGGGGTCGGCACGCTGGTCGGCGGCTTCCTGACCGACTGGTCGGGCAAGCGCAGCGCCAAGTGGTACGCCCTGGTGCCGGCCATCGGCCTGCTGATCTGCACCCCGATCTACATCGCCGCCTACCTGCAGACCAACTGGCAGACCACCGCCCTGATCCTGCTGGTCCCGGGGATCTTCCACTACACCTACCTGGCCCCGACCTTCGGCGTGGTCCAGAACTCGGTCGAGCCGCGTCGCCGGGCCACGGCCACGGCCCTGCTGTTCTTCTTCCTGAACCTGATCGCCCTGGGCGGCGGGCCGGTGTTCACCGGCTGGCTGATCGACCATCTGGCGCGGTTCCACTTCAATCATCCCGAAGCCTCCACGATCTTCCACGCCCTGGGCGGTTCGTTCACCGACCCCGGCGCGGCCAGCTTCAACGCCCAGTGCCCCGGCGGCCTGGCCCCCAAGGGCTCGCCCGCCGACCTGGCCAAGGCCTGCCACGGCGCCATGGCCAGAGCGACACAGCAGGGCATCATCGTCTCGCTCTGCTTCTACGCCTGGGCCGCCCTGCACTACGCCCTGGCCGCGATCGGCATGGTCAAGCACATGAAGGACCGGGCCGAGGCGCAGGCCTAAGGTCCGTCGCATGCTCGGGGACAGGCCCATGGGTCGGTCCCCGAGCGTGGGCACGGCCTAGTCGCCTCACACGGTCCGACCGCTGGGTGTGATGGGAAGGGTGCGAAGCGCCCGGGCCTCGCCCGGAGTAGCTTTGATTTTGAATACCGTTTCGACGAAGTTCAGGCGCTCCGCGCGGCCGTTATCCGATGAGCCTTCGGGACGCGGGGTTTTAACCCGCTCCCGACTTCGGCCCCCGACGGGCGGAAGGCTTAGCGAACCTTCCGGACCGCATGAGCGATTTCAGCCCATGCCTGCCGCGTCCGCCGATCCTTCACCGCCTGGGTTTCGTCCTGTGTTGCAAGGCACCTGCCCAGGACCGTCGCGAAGGCTGTCACCAAAGACCACCGACGAACGCTTCCCGCTCGACCACCCCCAAAAGCCGCATCGGTCGCCGTACGTGCGCCCTCCCCGTGCCTTCAGGTGGGATCAAGTATGGGGCGGGTTTGAACGCGGCGGCGGTCGTGACGCTCATTATTTTTCAGAGCATTGAAACTGTTAGACTTTTACCCAGACTTCGCGGGGATATAGGCATGTCGGTCCCCTTGACCGGCGTCATTCCGCCCCGTCGTCCCAGCGAAGACCCACCGCTCTTGACTTGACGGGAGTGTGGGCGGAAACGCTCGATCATGCTCCAGCGCTACATAAACTTCCGGCTGGTGGCGATCCTCGCCGTGGCGCTTCTGGTCAGCTGGATCGCTCAGGGGCTGACATACGCGGTCTTGCGCGAAATCTCGCCGCCCGTCGGCGCATGGGATTTGATCGACCGCGAAGTGTGGGTCGGCCGCCACCGCCGGATCATCGTGCATCTGACCCAGGCGCAAAACCTGCTTCTGCTGGTGGTGCAAGCCGCGCATCTCATTATCGGCCTAACGCTCGTCGTCACGTTCCTCGCCGCCATATGGACCTACGAGGAGCCAAAATCGCGCGCCGAGAGGACCATAAGGCCGCTCAGCCTTGACTCCCCCGCCGGACCCGAGGAAACCCCGCGTCCATGATCACCCGCTATTCCCGCCCCGAAGCCGCCGCCATCTGGTCCAGCCAGACCAAGTACAAGATCTGGTTCGAGATCGAGGCCCACGCCGCCGACGCCATGGCCGAGCTGGGGGTCATCCCCAAGCTCGCCGCCGAGACGATCTGGGAAAAGGGCCGCGACGCGGTCTGGGACAGCGACCGCATCGACGAGATCGAGCGCGTCACCAAGCACGACGTCATCGCCTTCCTGACCCACGTGTCGGAAATCGTCGGCCCCGAGGCCCGCTTCCTGCACCAGGGCATGACCAGCAGCGACGTGCTGGACACCTGCTTCGCCGTGCAGCTCAGCAAGGCCACCGACCTGCTGATCGAGGACGTCGACCTGATCCTGGCCGCCCTGAAGCGCCGGGCCCTGGAACACAAGATGACGGTCTGCGTCGGCCGCAGCCACGGCATCCACGCCGAGCCGATCACCTTCGGCCTGAAGCTGGCCGGCTACTATGCCGAGTTCCAGCGCGCCAAGGAGCGCCTGGCCATGGCCAAGTTCGAGATCGCCACCTGTGCGATCTCGGGCGCCGTCGGCACCTTCGCCAATATCGATCCGCGCGTCGAACAACACGTGGCCGACAAGATGGGCCTGGTGGTCGAGCCGGTCTCGACCCAGGTGATCCCGCGCGACCGCCACGCCGCCTATTTCTGCGCCCTGGGCGTGGTCGCCTCGTCGGTCGAGCGCCTGGCCACCGAGATCCGCCATCTGCAGCGCACCGAGGTGCTGGAAGCCGAAGAGCCGTTCGAGGTCGGCCAGAAGGGCTCGTCGGCCATGCCGCACAAGCGCAACCCGATCCTGACCGAGAACCTGACCGGCCTGGCCCGTCTGGTCCGTTCGGCCGTGACCCCGGCCATGGAGAACGTCGCCCTCTGGCACGAGCGCGACATCAGCCACTCGTCGGTCGAGCGCGGCATCGGGCCGGACGCCACGATCCACCTCGACTTCGCCCTGCGCCGCCTGGCCGGGGTGATCGAGCGCTTCAACATCTATCCCGACAACATGGCCAAGAACCTGGACAAGCTGGGAGGCCTGGTGTTCTCGCAGCGGGTGATGCTGGCCCTGACCCAGAAGGGCGTGTCGCGCGAGGACGCCTATGCCGCCGTGCAGGGCAACTCGATGAAGGTCTGGCGCGGCGAAGGCCGGTTCATCGACTTCCTGAAGGCCGACCCGGTCGTGTCCAAGGCCCTGTCGGACACCGAGCTCGAGGAGCTGTTCGACTACGGCTACCACACCAAGAACGTCGACGTGATCTTCAAGCGGGTCTTCGGCGAGCAGGCCTAGAGGTTGCGCCCAGTGGCCCGCAAGGCAGGCTTTCCGGCGGTCGTCGACGCAAGCACCCGCGTCCTGATCCTGGGCAGCCTGCCGGGCGAGGCCTCGCTAGCCGTCGCCCAGTACTACGGCAATCCGAGGAACGCCTTCTGGCGGCTGATTGAGGGCGTGCTCGGCGCATCGCTCGTCCCTCTGACCTACGAGGAGCGGCTCGCCGCCCTGCTCTCGCGCGGCGTGGGCCTGTGGGACGTGATCGCCGAGGCCGAACGCCCCGGCAGCCTGGACGCCGCCATCCGCGATCCGGCGGCCAACGACCTGGTCGCCCTGATCGACAGCCTGCCTGCCCTGCGGCTGGTGGCCTTCAATGGCGGCACGGCGGCCAAGCTGGGATCGCGCCTGATCGGCGACCGCGTCACCACCCTGGCCCTGCCCTCCTCCAGCCCCGCCCACGCGGCCCGGAGCTTCGCGGAGAAGGCGGAGGCGTGGGGGCAGGTTCAGGAATGGCTCAACCCGGAGCCCTCGCGCCCTTCCAGTTGATCACGTGATAGACCGCGTTCGTCGTCCCGATATTGCGCAGCGCATGCGGGCTGTTCGACGCGTTGAAGATCACCCCGCCGGGGCCGACCTTCTTCCACACGCCGCCCGACAGGGTCTCGACCTGGCCCTCGCGGATGATCACCAGCTCCTCGTTCGGGTGGGTGTGCGGCGGGTGCGAGCTGGTTCCGGGCTTCAGCGTGGTGACGTGCAGCTCCAGCTCCTCCAGCGTCGCGGTCGGGCCCTTGGCGACCTGGGCGTAGGTTCCCACGTCGGTGTCGTGCGGCTTCATCTCCTCCCAGGGCCAGACCGAGGGGCCGATCAGGGCCGGCTTCGGGGCCTGGGCGACGGCGACGCCCGCCAGGGTCAGGACAGCCGCGCCGGCGGCGATCGCGAGGTCGCGCTTGGTGATCTTCATGTGGCTGTTCCTAGAAGGTGTAGGGCTTGCGCTGCGGACGGCTCAGCAGGGCGTTGGCGGCGTCGTCGCCGATGAAGCGCTCGGCCTTGGGGTCCCAGTGCAGCCGTCGGCCCGTCTTCATGGCCGCGTGGTGCAGCAGGCAGGTCGAGCAGGCGCGGTGGCCGATCTCGATGGGAGCCGACGGCGGCTCGCGGCTGCGGATCGAGTCCAGCCAGTCGCCGTGCTGCTCGGTGCTGCGGCGCAGGTGGATCTCGTTCGGACCGATCACGCTGTCCAGGATCTTCGGATCGCTGGCCGCCAACGCCGGGGTCGGCTTGGCGCCGAAGCTGGGGTCGCTGGAGGTGACGGGGGCGTCGCGGGCGACGAAGATCCAGCCCTCGGTCCCGATGAACTTCACGCCGTTGGGGAAGTCGCCCGAGATGTCCATGGTCACGCCGTTGGCGTAGCGGGCGTGGGTCAGGAACTTGCCGTGCACGTTCCACAGGCCGCTCTTGGGGAACTCGGCCGAGCCCCAGATCTCGACCGGACCCGAGTGCTCCATGTCCATGCCCCAGTGGGCGGTGTCGACGTGGTGCGCGCCCCAGCCGGTGATCATGCCGGCCCCGAACTGCTCGCAGCGCAGCCAGCCGGGCCGATCGAACGAGGCCTGCGGGTGGACCCGCAGCTCGGTGTAGTAGGCCTCCGGCGTCGAGCCGAGCCAGGCGTCGTAGTTCAGGTTCGGCGGCACGGGCATCTGCGGCGCCTCGGGACCCGACGGATCGCCTGGCAGGCCGACCTCGACGTGCTTCAGCGCCCCGATCCGGCCGTTGCGGACCAGCTCGCAGGCCCGCAGGAACTGCGGCCAGGGCTTTTGCGAGCGCTGTTGCGAGCCGATCTGCAGGATGCGGTCGGTGGCGGCCACCGCGTCGCTGAGATAGCGGCCCTCGGCGATGGTCAGCGACGCCGGCTTCTGCAGGTAGACGTCCTTGCCCGCCCGCACGGCGTGGACGCCCAGGATGGCGTGCTGGTGGTCCGGCGTGGCGATGATCACCGCGTCCAGGTCCTTGTTGGCCAGCAGGGCGTGATGGTCGTCGTAGGCGAGCGCCCCGGCCCAGGTGCGGCCGAACTTCTTGGAATAGGTCTCGTTGACCAGGACCTTGCCGGCCTCGAGCCTTTTGGAGTCCAGGTCGCAGACCGCCAGGATCTGGGCGTGGTCGTACTTGAAGGTCTCGGCCATGTCGTGGCCGCGGGCGATGCGGCCCACGCCGATCACCCCGACATTGATCCGGTTGCTGGGGGCGTTCTGGCCGAACACCGTGGAGGGCACGATCGTCGGGAAGGCCACCGCGGCGGCCGCCCCGGCCTGCAGGACGTGACGACGGGAAAGCTTGCTCATGATCCCCTCCCCGCTCAGGCCGTGACCGGCCGGGTGGCGGTCTTCTGGGCGGTCAGCACCAGTTCGGCGGCCAGCAGGGCCTGGTCCTGGTCCTGGGCGACCGAGGTGCGCTCGACGATGTCGGTGACGAACTGCGGGCCGAACGGCAGGACGACCTGCGAGCAGTCGATGTAGCGGGCCTGCTTCTTGTCGACGATCAGCAGGTGGTTGCCGCCGGGCCGGCCGGTGGGGTCGACGTACTTGCGCAGCTCGATGTAGCCCTCGGTCCCCAGCAGGAACAGCCGGCCGTCGCCCCAGACGCCCAGGCCGTCGGGGGTGAACCAGTCGACGCGGACATAGCCCGTGCCGCCGTCGCCGACGGCGGTCATGTCGCCGAAGTCCTCGAACTTCGGATGGTCCTTGTTGGCCAGGTTGCCGGTCTGCGACGCGACCACCTTGGCCGTCTTGCTGCCGGTGTAGAACAGGAACTGGTCGGCCTGGTGCGAACCGATGTCGGTCAGGATGCCGCCGTAGCGGGCCTTGTCCCAGAACCAGTCGGGGCGCCCGGTCCCGATCCGGTGCGGGGCCAGGTTGACGGTCTGGACCACCTTGCCGATCGCCCCGGCCTGGACCAGTTCGCCGGCCTTGACCGCCGCCGGCACTTCCAGCCGCTCGGAATACATGATCGCGTACTTGCGGCCGGTCTTCTTCACCGCCGCGCGCACCTGGGCCAGCTGTTCCAGGGTGATGATGCCGGGCTTGTCGGCCAGATAGTCCTTGCCCGAGGCCATGACCCGCAGACCCAGGGGCGTGCGCTGGTCGGGGATCGGGGCGGCGGCGACCAGCTGGATGGACTTGTCCTGCAGGATCTCGTCCTCGCTGCGCGCCAGGGGCACGTCGCCGAACTGCTTGCGGAAGTCGGCGATCTGCTTGGGGTCGGTCGCCAGGAACGAGACCAGCTCGCCGCCGCCCCGCTTCACCGCCGCCGTCATGCTCATGATGTGGTAGTGGTCCAGGCCGATCACCGAGAAGCGGATGCGGTGCTTGGGCGTGGGGTCCATGCCCGGCGCGGCGACCTCCTGAGTCGCGCCCTCATAGGACGCGCCTTGGGCCGGGAAGGCCGACGCCGCGCCGGCGAGTCCCGCCGCCAGCAGAAAGCCGCGCCTGTTGGCCAGATCCTTCATGTCGTCCTCCCGGATGTGGCGGCTTTGGCCGCCTTATGCGTCCACCCATGGTCTGACCATGAGCAGCGAGTCATCAGACCATTGAATTCGCCGGAAGGAAAACGCTTTCACGGCGGGCGCCGCATCAGTCTCTTAGGGCCAGCCTCCACATTACAATGTTTTCATCTGCGCCCGTCCGGCATCTAGGGCAGCATCGAGGTTTGGGGCTGTTTCAGGACCACGTCATGCGCAACATCCTGCTGGCCGCCGTTTCGGCGCTCGCGATTTCATCCACCGCCGCCTTCGCGGCCGATCCGCCCATGAAGCCGATGTACGGCGACTGGGGCGTCGACCTGACGGCCGGCGACAAGTCGGTCTCGCCCGGCGCCGACTTCGACAAGTACGCCAACGGCGCCTGGGCCGCGCGCACCGAGATCCCCGCCGACCAGGGCTCGGCCGGGGTCGGCTACGACGTCTACAACCGCTCGCAGGACCAGCTGCGCACCCTGATCGAGACGGCCGAGCCCTCGACCCAGATCGGCGCCCTCTACAAGAGCTTCGTCGACGAGGCCAAGGTCGAGGCGGTCGACGACAAGCCGCTGAAGGCGGACCTGGCCAAGATCGCCGCGATCAAGACCAAGGCCGACTTCGCCGTCGCCATGGGCCACACCCAGGGCGGGTTCGGCAGCGGGGTGTTCTCGCTGGACATCTATCCAGACGCCAAGAACCCCGAGATCAACACACTGTATATCGGCCAGGCCGGCCTGGGCCTGCCCGACCGCGACTACTACCTGACCGACGGCTTCAAGCCGCAGCGCGAGGCCTACACCGCCTTCGTCGAGCGCGCCCTGAAGATGGCCGGCTATCCGGATCCGGCCAAGTCGGCCGCCGACGTGTTGGCCTTCGAGACCAAGATCGCCAAGGTCAGCTGGGAGGTCGCCGAGCGCCGCGACATCGACAAGACCTACAACCCGACCACCGTGACTGAGCTGAACGGCTACGCGCCCTTCCCCTGGTCGCCCTATCTGGCCGCGGCCGGCATGCCGGGCCTGACCAATGTGGTGCTGGGCGAGAAGACCGCCGTGCGCGACATCGCCAAGGTCTATGACGAAACGCCGCTGGAGACCCTGAAGGCCTGGCAGACCTTCAACGTGATCGCCGAGACCTCGCCCTACCTGTCCAAACGCTTCGTCGACAGCCGCTTCGAGTACATCAAGGCCCTGACCGGCCAATCGGCCCTGCGGCCCCGCTGGAAGCGCGGCGTGCAGCTGGTCGACGGCAGCCTGGGCGAGGTGGTCGGCCAGACCTACGTCGCCAAGTACTTCCCGCCCAGCTCCAAGGCCCAGATGGTCGAGCTGATCGCCAACCTGAAGACGGCCATGGCGGCGCGGATCCAGAAGGCCCCGTGGATGAGCCCGGCCACCAAGACCGAGGCCCTGACCAAGCTCAGCAAGATGCAGGTGATGGTCGGCTATCCGGACAAGTGGCGCGACTATTCGGGCCTGAAGCTGGACGTCAACGACCTGTACGGCAACGTCACGGCCAGCCGGCGCTTCGAGTGGGCCTACACGCTGAGCGACCTGGGCAAGCCGGTCGACCACGGCAAGTGGGGCATGACCCCGCAGACCGTGAACGCCTACAACGGCGGGCTGGAGAACAAAATCGTGTTCCCGGCCGGCATCCTGCAGGCGCCCTATTTCGACCCGGCCGCCGACCCGGCGGTGAACTACGGCGCGATCGGCGCGGTGATCGGCCACGAGATCAGCCACGGCTTCGACGACCAGGGCCGCAAGATCGACGCCACGGGCAAGCTGCGCGACTGGTGGACCGCCGAGGACGCCAAGCGCTTCGACGCCCAGGCCGACGTGCTGGGCAAGCAGTACGACACCTATGAGCCGGTGCCGGGCAGCAAGATCAACGGCAAGCTGACCATGGGCGAGAACATCGCCGACCTGGCCGGGCTGCAGGTGGCCCTGGACGCCTACCACGCCTCGCTGGGCGGCAAGCCGGCCCCGGTGATCGGCGGGCTGACCGGCGACCAGCGCCTGTTCCTGGCGTTCGCCCAGTCCTGGCAGGACAAGTCGCGCCCCGACTCGCTCAAGCAGCAGATGGCGTCGGACCCACACTCGCCATCGTCGTTCCGCGTGGTGGGCCCCACCCGCAACGTCGACGCCTGGTACGCCGCGTTCGGGGTCAAGCCCGGCGACACCTACTACCTGGCGCCGGAAGCCCGGTCGCGGGTCTGGTAAAAAGCAAAAGGGCCGCCCCGAGGGGCGGCCCTTTCAGCATCGAAAGCTCGAAAGCCTTATTCGCCAGCGGCGATTTGGCCGCGGGCCAGGGCCAGCAGCTCGTCCATCTTCCGACGGACCTCGCCCTCGCCGACATTGACGCCCGAGCCCTTCAGGTCGCCGGCGACCTTGCGCAGCACGTCTTCGTCGCCGGGCTGTTCGAAGTCGGACTTCACCACGGCGCGGGCGTACTCCTCGATGGTGGCCAGGCCCATCAGACCGGCCGCCCATTCGCCCAGCAGACGGTTGCGACGGGCGGTCGCCTTGAATTCCTGTTCCTGCTCCAGCGCGAACTTGCGTTCGAAACCCTGTTCGCGTTCGTCGAAGGTGGTCATGAAAGCCCCAATAGTCTCTGAGCCGGCTGCATATCCCGTGGCGAGCCGCCCGGCAATCGTAAGCAACGCCGCATCCTCGCCGATCCGCTCACAATCCCGCCGATCCGACTAGGGCTGTTTGCGCCAAGGGCCGCGTTCAGCTAGTTTCGAGACGACATTTTTCGTGAGCGGCCTTGAGTCGAACGCCGCGCGCAGCTATCCGCCGCGCGCGCTTTTCGTTTCTCCGGATCTTTCCGGGACAAGGGGCGCGCCGCAACCAGAAGGGCCTCGACGAGAGCCATGACCACCCGCCGCAAGAAGATCTACGAAGGCAAGGCCAAGATCCTGTACGAGGGCCCCGAGCCGGGCACCCTCATCCAGTACTTCAAGGACGACGCCACCGCCTTCAACGCCCAGAAGAAGGCGGTCCTCGAGGGCAAGGGCGTGATCAACAACCGCATCAGCGAGTACATCATGACTCGCCTGAACGGCATCGGCGTGCAGAACCACTTCATCCGCCGCCTGAGCCTGCGCGAGCAGCTGATCAAGGAAGTCGAGATCATCCCGCTCGAGGTCGTGGTGCGCAACATCGCCGCCGGCTCGATCGCCACGCGCCTGGGCCTGGCGGAAGGCACCCCGCTGCCGCGCTCGATCATCGAGTTCTACTACAAGGACGACAAGCTGGGCGACCCGATGGTCTCCGAAGAGCACATCACCGCGTTCAACTGGGCCGCCACCCAGGAGATCGACGACATGATGGCCATGGCCCTGCGCGTGAACGACTATCTGTCGGGCCTGTTCAGCGGCGTCGGCATCACCTTGGTGGACTTCAAGATCGAGTTCGGCCGCGTCTATGAAGGCGACTTCAGCCGCGTGATCCTGGCCGACGAGATCAGCCCCGACAGCTGCCGGCTGTGGGACACCGCCACCAACGAGAAGATGGACAAGGACCGGTTCCGCCGCGACCTGGGCAATGTCATCGAAAGCTACACCGAAGTGGCCCGCCGCCTCGGCATCATGAAGGAAATGCCCACCGTCATCCAAGGCGGCGTGCACTAGCAGATCAAGCTCCTCCCCCTCTGGGGGAGGTGTCGCCAAAGGCGACGGAGGGGCGCGGCCGCACGTCGGTTCCCCCTTCCCCGATCCACGGGTGAGGAGAAGAAGTTGAAAGCCAAGGTTCAAGTGTTCCTCAAGCCCGGCGTCCTCGACGTCCAGGGCAAGGCCGTCGAAGCCGCCCTGCACGGCCTGGGCTGGGCCGACGTGTCGGGCGTGCGGGTGGGCCGCACCATCGAGTTCGACCTGACCCAGACCGACGCCGCCAAGGCCGAGGCCGAAGTCAAGGCCATGTGCGACAAGCTGCTGGCCAACACGGTCATCGAAAGCTACCGCGTCGAGATCGCCTGACGGTCCTGGCCGGTTCGCCCAAGGAACGAGCGCCCTCCTCCGGAGCGGCGCTTTTTCTTTGTCTGGACCTTCCCTCCAAACTTCGCCGCACCATGTTCGATCAAACCGGCGGAGGGATCCCATGAGCGCGAAGTTCGAACTGGCCCAGGTCAATATCGGTCGCCTGCACGCGCCGGTCGATCACCCGATGATCAAGGACTTCTTCGACAATCTCGACCCGATCAACGCCCTGGCCGAGGCCTCGCCCGGCTTCGTCTGGCGGCTGAAGGGCGAGGGCAACAACGCCTCCGATCTACAGCCGTTCGAAGATCCGTTGATGGCGATCAACATGTCGGTCTGGACCGACATTCCGTCGCTGGGCGCCTTCGTCTATCGTAGCGGCCACATCCAGTTCATGCGCCGCCGCCGCGAGTGGTTCGAGCACATGGACCTCTACATGGTGCTGTGGTGGGTACCGGCCGGCCATCGGCCGACGATCGACGAGGCCAAGGAGAAACTGGCGCTGCTCGAGGCCAACGGTCCAACGCCCGACGCCTTCACCTTCAAGATCCCCTTCCCGGCCCCGGACGAGGCGAGCGTGGAGCCGGTGCTGGACGAGTGCGCCTAGCGGCCATCTGAACGCTTCGCCCGTCCGTGAGTTGTTTCAACAGGGCCTCGCGCCCTGGCTGGGACAGTGTGATGGGCGTAGGCCGCAGGGAGTTCCTCTTGGGATCCGGCTTGGCGATGGCCGCCGGGTCGGCCCTGGCGCGACAGGCCGCCGTTCCCGCGCCGCCCAAGATACCGCCGGGCTCTTACCCCGGCCCGGCTTCGCCCGTCGGCTCTGCAAAGCCGACACCGCCGACCTCGTACCCCAAACCAGCGCCACCGACCTCGTACGCCAAGCCCGGCGCCGCGCCCGCGACGCCGACCCCCGCGACCGCGCCGTCCGGCGCGCCGCTGCCGCCGGTCGACTGGGCCGTCGTGAAGGCCCAGTTCCAGACCGCGCCGGACGAGATCAACATGAGCGCCATGCTGATCGCCACCCACCCGCTGCCTGTGCGCCGGGCTATCGACCAGTTCCGCCGCGAGCTGGACTGGCGGCCGGTGACCTATCTGGAGGACAACAACCGCCGCCTCCAAAGCTACAGCCGCGCCGCCGCCGGCCGCTATCTGGGCGTCGCCGGCGACCAGGTGGCCCTGACCGACAGCACCACCCTGGGCGCGGCCCTGGTCTATGGCGGACTGAAGCTGGCCTATGGCGACGAGATCGTCACCACCAACCAGGACTATTACATCACCCACGAAAGCCTGCGGCGGGCCGCCCTGCGCAACGGCTCGGTGGTGCGCCGCATCGACCTGTTCGACAGCATCGAGACGGTGTCCGAAGCCCAGATGGTCGCCCGGCTGATGGCGGCGGTCACCCCGCGCACACGGGCCTTCGCCCTGACCTGGGTGCATTCCAGCACCGGCCTGAAACTGCCCCTGGCCGCCATCTCCGCCGCCCTGGCCCAGGTGAACGCCACGCGCCAAGAGCCCGAGCGGATCATCCTGGCGGTCGACGGCGTGCACGGCTTCGGCAACCAGGACGCCACCCTGGCCAGCCTGGGCTGCGACATCTTCATGGCCGGCTGCCACAAGTGGCTGTTCGGTCCGCGCGGCACCGGCGTCATCGCCGCCAACACCCTGGGCTGGCAGCGGATGCGCCCTTCGGTGCCCAGCTATGTCGACAGCGCCGCCTGGACCGCCTGGATCAACAACGCGCCCTTGCTGGAGAACAACGACGGCCCGCTGATGTCGCCCGGCGGCTTCAAGGCCTTCGAGCACCTGTGGTCGATCCCCGTGGCGATCGAATTCCACGAGAAGATCGGCAAGGCCCAGGTGGCCGCCCGCACGGCCGAACTGGCCGAGCAGTTGAAGGCCGGGCTGTCGCTGATGCCCCATGTGCGGCTGGTCACGCCCCGCGATCCCAGGCTGTCGGCCGGCATCGTCTCGTTCGACGTCCAGGGCCTGTCGACCGACGCCGCGGTCGCCACCCTGCGCCGCCGCCGGATCATCGCCTCGGCCGCCCCCTACGCGATCCCTCACGTGCGCCTGACGCCCAGCTTGATGAACAGCCCGGCCGAGGTGGACCTGGCCCTGGCGGAAGTTCGCGGCTTGGCGAGCGTTTAAGGGCGAAGCGCCGCTGACATCCTCCGCGAACGGTGCTACAGGCCCGCGCCATGAAAGCCGCCGTCGTCGTCTTCCCCGGTTCCAATTGCGATCGCGACTGCAAGGTCGCCATCGAGCGCTCCGCCGGAGCCCGCGTTGAAATGGTCTGGCACCAGGAGACGGTCCTGCCGGACGACCTGGACCTGATCGTCCTGCCCGGCGGCTTCTCCTACGGCGACTACCTGCGCTGCGGGGCCATGGCGGCCCAGAGCCCGGTGATGCGCGAAGTGATCGCCGCCGCCGACAAGGGCGTCGCGGTCGTCGGGATCTGCAACGGCTTCCAGGTGCTGTGCGAGGCGGGCCTGCTGCCCGGCGCCCTGCTGCGCAACGAGAAGCTGAAGTACATCTGCAAGCCGGTGGCCCTGGACGTGGTCAACAGCCAGACCCGCTTCACCGCCAGCTTCGGCGAACAGCGCCAGGCGGTGATGACTGTCGGCAATGGCGAGGGCAACTTCTTCGCAGACGAAGAGACGCTGAACCGCATCGAGGGCGAAGGCCAGGTGGTGTTCCGCTACCAGGACAATCCCAACGGCTCGGCCCGCGACATCGCCGGCATCATGAACGCCGGCGGCAACGTGCTGGGCCTGATGCCCCACCCCGACCGCTCGTTCGACCCGGACCTGGGCTCGGAAGACGGCGCGATCCTATTCCGCAGCATCTTCGCTTCGGCCTGATCTCGCCAACAAGCCGTTGTCATCCCGGACGAGCGCGAAGCGCGAAGATCCGGGACCGACGCGTGAACTCAGCGCTTCCGGCGGTCCCGGATCGGCGGCCCTTCGGGCCTTGTCCGTGATGACAACCGATAGAGAGCCTGACGCTAAGGCTTGGGTGGCACCAGCGCCCACACGCCGTCCTTGCGGATCACCCGAGTCGTGCGCCAGGCGGACGGCGGCAGCTCGCCGGCCAGCAGTTCGCCATTCCTGTCGCGATACTTCGGCGACAGCACCTTCAGCTGCAGCACGTCGTCACTGAGCCAGACCGGATCGCAGGCGTAGTCGGCGTCGATCGCCTGGCTCTCGAACTTGCCGTCCCGGTAGTCGACGATATCGACGCCGTTGAACTCGTTGATCAGGCTGTCGTCGCCGACGGCGGCGATGGACCTGCCGTTGGGCGAGGCGATCGGCGGGCCGCCCATGTCGACCGATTGGCCGCTGCGCGGATCGATCAGGCTCCAGGCCAGGTCCTCGTAGCGCATCACGAACACCACCTCGACGCCCGACCGCGCCCAGCCGCCCAGATATTCGTACTCGGCGCCGTCGTCGCTGTCGCCGTCGACCATCTTGGTCTTCAGCCGGACCTTGCCCAGGGTCAGAACCTTGCCGTTGCGCTTGACCCGCCCCTGGGAGGCGGCGATGGCCTTGGCTTCGTGGCCCGGCACGCCGACGCTGAGGCTTTCGCCGGCGTTCCCGCGGCCGTGACACCGTCGGTTGGCGTAGTTGTCACTCAGATCCAGGTCCGCCGCCGCCACGTGCCCCGCGGAGGAAGCCGCAACCAGGACGGCCATCAGGGCGACGCCCGCCGGGAAAGCTCTACGCATGCACCACCACCCACTCGTCAACGCGCCCTAAGGAGCATGCGGCCATCGCCGGCTCAAGTCGCGACGCCGATCAGTGTTATATTATAGCGCCCGAAGAAAACCGCTCCTAAGCTTCCGCCATCATTGGGGAGCTTTCCATGAGTCTTGCATCCACGCTCCGCGCCGGCCTGCTGGCCGCCGCCGCCCTTACCGCCTTCGCCACCGTCACCCACGCCCAGACCCCGGCTCTGACGCCCGACATCGACGGCAAATACGTCGCGCCCACGGCCGGCTACGACTACGACAAGCGCGTGGTCATGGTGCCGATGCGCGACGGGACCAAGCTCTACACCGTGATCGTGGTGCCCAAGGGCGCCAAGAACGCCCCGATCCTGCTGACCCGCACGCCCTACAACGCCGCCAAGCGCACCGCGCGCAACGACAGCCCGTCCATGCTGGCCACCCTGGCCGAGGGCGACGGCGTGTTCGTCCAGGCCGGCTACATCCGCGTCATCCAGGACATCCGCGGCAAGTACGGCTCGGAAGGCGACTACGTGATGACCCGGCCGTTGAAGGGGCCGCTGAACAACAGCGAGGTCGACCACTCGACCGACGCCTACGACACCATCGAATGGCTGACCAAGAACGTGCCCGAGACCAACGGCAAGGTCGGCATGCTGGGCAGCTCGTACGAGGGCTTCACCGTGGTGATGGCGCTGGTGAACCCGCACCCGGCCCTGAAGGTGGCCGCGCCGATGAGCCCGATGGTCGACGGCTGGATGGGCGACGACTGGTTCCACCACGGCGCCTTCCGCCAGCCGAACTTCGACTACTTCACCGGCCAGACCACCAAGCGCGGCGCCGGCGAGAGCGTCCAGCGCGGCGCCTATGACGATTACCAGACCTTCCTGAAGGCCGGTTCGGCCGGCGACTTCGCCAAGGCCCACGGCCTGGACGCCCTGCCCTGGTGGAAGAAGGTCAGCGAGCACCCGGCCTACGACGCCTTCTGGCAGGAGCAGGCCCTCGACAAGACCATGGCCAAGCAGCCTCTGACCGTCCCGACCATGTGGATCCAGGGCCTGTGGGACCAGGAGGACATGTGGGGCGCGGTGCACAGCTACGCCGCCGTCGAGCCCAAGGACGGGGCCAACGACAAGAACTACCTGGTGCTGGGCCCCTGGCGGCACAGCCAGGTCAATTACGACGCCTTCAACCTGGGCGTCTTCAAGTGGGACGGCGACACGGCCCTGCAGTTCCGCCGCGACGTGCTGCTGCCGTTCTTCAACCAGTATCTGAAGGACGGCGCGCCCAAGGCCGACACCCCGCCGGTGCTGATCTACGATCCGGGCCAGAACCACTGGGATCGCTACAAGTCGTGGCCTCAAGGCGGGACCAAGGCGCTGTACCTCGAGCCCAACGGCGGCCTGGGCTTCAGCGCCCCGGCGGCCGCCAAGGGTTCGGCGGCCTATGACGAATATGTCTCCGATCCGGCCAAGCCCGTGCCCTACATCCCGCGCCCGATGCAGTTCGGCGACCGCAGCCGCTGGACGCCGTGGCTGGTCACCGACCAGCGCAGCGTCGCCGACCGCACCGACGTGCTCAGCTACGTGTCCGAGCCCCTGACCGCGCCGCTGAAGATCGCCGGCGTGCCGAAGGTCAACCTGACCGCCTCGACCAGCGGGACGGACAGCGACTGGGTGGTCAAGCTGATCGACGTCTTCCCCGACGAGGTCCCCAGCCAGCCCGAACTGGGCGGCTACCAGCTGGCCGTGGGCATGGACATCTTCCGCGGCCGCTATCGTGAGAGCTTCAGCGATCCCAAGGCGCTGAAGCCCAATGCGCCGCTGAAGTACCAGTTCATCCTGCCGACCGCGAACTACACCTTCCAGCCGGGCCACCGGATCATGGTGCAGGTGCAGTCCAGCTGGTTCCCGCTCTACGACCGCAACCCGCAGACCTTCGTGCCCAACATCTTCTTCGCCAAGCCGGCGGACTATGTGAAGGCGACGCAGCGGGTCTATCACGCGGGAGATACGGCCAGCTTCATCGAGCTGCCGGTGGTGGGGAACTAGTCCTTCCCGCGTGGAGGAACCAACGAAAAGGGCCGGMGGCTTTCGCCTCCGGCCCTTCCTTCATTCACGGAGCGGGGTGGTCGTCAGCGGTCCTTCCGCTGCTCTCCCTGATCGGCCTGGCCGCCGGGGTTGCGGCCCTGTTCGTTCTGCGGCTGGCGGCTCTTGTCGCCCTGCTGTTGCTGCTGTCCGGGCGACTGCCGCTGCGGGTCGTTCTGTTGCTGTTGGGGATTACGGGTTTGGTCGCCCATGAGCGTTCTCCTTTTACAGCGCGCCACGTTGCGCACGGTGAAAGAACGGCTCGGGATTCACCGTGTTCCTCCGGCGAAGCTGCCTTAGTTCCGGCTTAGCTTTTGAATCTTCACCGGATTTTCGATGATCTGCCCCTTCATGTAGGGGTCGTCGGCCTTGGTGACGGTGGGGGCGTTGTGGATCTTGCGGACCACGTCCATGCCCTCGACCACCTTGCCGAACGCGGCGAAGCCCTGGCCGTCCTTGTTGCGGGCGCCGCCGAAATCCAGGGCCGGATTGTCGCCGATGCAGATGAAGAACTCCGAGCCCGCCGAGCCCGGCTGGTCACGCGCCATCGAGATCACCCCGTCGGTGTGCAGCACGCCCGTGACCTTGGTCGTCTCGTGGGCGATGGCCGGCAGCGGGCTGTCGTCGCGGTTCAGCCCGCCCTGGATGACGCTGATTGTGGCGGGGTTGTTGTCGTTCTTCGGCGAGACCGTCCGGTAGAAGGCGCCGCCGTCCAACAGATGCTGGTCCGCATAGGCCAGAAAATTGGCCACCGTGATCGGCGCCTTGTCCGGATAGAGCTCGATGACGATCGGCCCCAGGTCCGTGACCATCCGCACCCGGACAGGCGCGGCCCCCGCGGCGGTCAGCGGCAGGGCGGCGGCGAGCGCCAGCAGATGGCGGCGGGAGATCATGGGGCGGCTCGCTTCACGTCGGTGTGGATGAAGTCATTTCCCTTGAAGAGCAGCGGTTCGTCCAGGGACTTGGCGAGGGCGTAGGCGAAACTGTCGCCATAGTTCAGATCGGCGCGATGTCGCCCCTTGCCGTAGATGCGCCGCGCCTCGACTGCCGCATAGGCCTGCTCCGCCGTGACCGGGATGATCTCGATCCTCAGACGCGCCAAGTCTCGATTGAGCAGGCCAACACCATCGATCGCACTCACCCGGCGGAGATAGACCTCGGCCGCCTCGACATACGAAGCGGCCGACATCCGGCGACGCTTGGCGCGCAGCAGCATCACATAGAACAGGTCGAATTCCGATTCTCTCAGCGCGATCGCCAGCAAGGCCGAGGTATCGACAATCATCCGATGGGTTGACCGTGCTCGTCATAGAGTTCGGCCTCGATCTCCCGCCAGTCGCGCGGATCCAATACCGGGCGAGCCTTAAGTTCGGCGAAGAACGCCTGCTTGGCGGCCTCTTCTGCATCCGACAAGGCGTAGGGCTCCGAAAGCCTGGCGACCTTCTCGACCAGGGCCTGATGAATCGCTTCGGTCAAACTTTCCCCCGTGGCGTCCGCGACCTGGCGAGCCAGCGCCTCGGTCTCCGCGCGCTTGATGCTTATGCCCATTCTAGAACCACCTTTGACGTTTCTAGAATATAGCGGAATCCCCCCGGCCGCGCTAGAAGGCCCGCCCATGAGCACCTCGCCCTCCCCCACGAAGTCCATGGCCGACACGGCCCGTGAATTTGGCCTCAACGCGGAGGAGTACGGCGTCGTCCTCGACCGCCTGGGCCGAGAACCCAACCTGGTCGAGCTGGGGGTGTTCTCGGTGATGTGGTCCGAGCACTGCTCGTACAAGTCGTCGAAGAACCAGCTGAAGAAGTTTCCGATCACCGGTCCGCGGGTGATCTGCGGCCCCGGCGAGAACGCCGGCGTGATCGACATCGGCGACGGCGACGCCATCATCTTCAAGATGGAGAGCCACAATCACCCCTCCTACATCGAGCCCTACCAAGGCGCGGCGACGGGCGTGGGCGGCATCATGCGCGACGTCTTCACCATGGGCGCGCGGCCGATCGCCCTGCTGAACGCCCTGCGCTTCGGCGAACCCGACCACCCCAAGACCAAGCGCCTGGTCGACGGCGTCGTCTCGGGCATCGCCGGCTACGGCAACTGCGTGGGCGTGCCCACGGTCGCGGGCGAGACGAACTTCCACAAGGGCTACAACGGCAACATCCTGGTCAACGCCATGTGCGTGGGCCTGGCCGACGCCGACAAGATCTTCTACTCGGCCGCCCCCGGCTCGGGCCTGGCCGTGGTCTATTTCGGCTCCAAGACCGGCCGCGACGGCATCCACGGCGCGACCATGTCGTCGGCCGAGTTCTCGGAGGATTCCGAGGAGAAGCGCCCCACCGTCCAGGTCGGCGACCCCTTCGCCGAGAAGCTGCTGATCGAGGCCACGCTGGAGCTGATGGCCACCGGCGCCGTCGCCGCCATCCAGGACATGGGCGCGGCCGGCCTGACCTCCTCGTCGGTCGAGATGGCCGGCAAGGGCGGGGTCGGCATCGAGCTGAACATGGACATGGTGCCCCAGCGCGAAACCGGCATGAGCGCCTACGAGATGATGCTCTCGGAAAGCCAGGAGCGCATGCTGGCGGTGCTGAAGCCCGGCCGCGAGCAGGAAGGCCACGCCATCTTCGAGAAGTGGGGCCTGGACGCCGCCGTCATCGGCTACACCACCGACACCGGGCGCCTGGTGCTCAAGCATCACGGCGAGACCGTCTGCGACGTGCCGCTGGCCCCGCTGTTCGACGACGCGCCGCTGTATGACCGTCCCTGGGTCCAGCCGACGCTGCATCCCCATCTCGACCCGGGCAAGATCGCCGCCCCGGCCGACTGGAACGCCGCCGTGCTGAAGGTGGTCGGCAGCCCCGACATGGCCTCCAAGCGCTGGCTGTGGGAGCAGTACGACCGCCACGTGATGGCCGACACCCTGGAAGACAGCGCCACCGGCTGCGACGCCGGCATCGTGCGCATCCACGGCAAGGGCAAGGCCATCGCCGTGACCAGCGACGTCACCCCGCGCTACGTCCAGAACGACCCCTACGAGGGCGGCAAGCAGGCCGTCGCCGAAGCTTGGCGCAACCTGACGGCCGCCGGCTCGCTGCCGATCGCCATCACCGACAACCTCAACTTCGGCAGCCCCGAAAAGCCCGAGACCATGGGCCAGATCGTCCGCGCCACCGACGGCATGGCCGAGGCCTGCCGGGCGCTGGACTTCCCGGTCGTGAGCGGCAATGTCAGCCTCTACAACGAGACCAACGGCGTCGCCATTCCGCCGACCCCGACGGTCGGCGCGGTGGGCCTGATCGACGACTACGACCTGCGCATGGGCTTCGGCAACGTGGCCGAGGGCGACACCCTGGTGCTGATCGGCGAGACCCACGGCGAGCTGGGCGCCTCGATCTATCTGCGCGAGATCCTGGGCCGCGAGGACGGCGCCCCGCCGCCGGTCGACCTGGCCGTCGAGCGCAAGAACGGCGACTTCGTGCGCGGGCTGATCCCGACCGGCCTGGTCGCGGGCCTGCACGACCTGTCGGACGGCGGCCTGCTGATCGCCGCGGCCGACATCGCCCTGGCCAGCAAGGTCGGCGTCACCCTGAACGCCACCAGCCAGGCCCACGCCCACCCCTATCTGTTCGGCGAGGACCAGGCCCGCTACCTGGTCGCCACGCCCGACCCGGACGCGGTGCTGGCGGCGGCCAAGGAGGCCGGCGTCCACGCCATCGTGGCCGGCGTGGCGGGCGGCGAGGCCTTCGCCTCGACCGACCTGTTCAGCATCCCGCTGGAAACCCTGCGCACGGCCCACGAGGCCTGGCTGCCGGGCTTCATGGGCGCCGCCTGACCTAGACGGGCGTCATCAGGCGGACATAGACGCACCGCACACACCGGAACCAAGGAGCCGCATCGCGCGATGCGGCTCCCATCCCGCCTTCTCGGAGTTTGGCATGCGTAAGTTCTCGATCCTCGCCGCGGCGAGCTTGGCCGTCAGTCTGATGGCGGCCTGCGCCCCCTCGGCCCAGGCGCCTGCCCCCGCCGCCCAAAGCGCTGACGCCTCGTGCGCCCAGCGCGGCGGCTCGATGCAGCCCGTCGGCCGAATGCAGCGCCCCACCTGCGTCGTGCCCTATGCCGACGCCGGCAAGACCTGCTCGGACAAGGCCGACTGCCAGGGGGCCTGCATCGCCGAGGGCAATCTGGAAGCCCAGGGCGCCACCACCGGCCAGTGCCAGAAGACCAACGTCCAGTTCGGCTGCTACGCCAAGATCGTCGGCGGCAAGGCGACCGGCGCGATCTGCGTCGACTAGGCGCCGTCTAGGGCGTTGCAACCCTAGGCTGGAACGGTGAAGCTGCGGGCATGATCTCGATCCTGCTCGCCTTCGCCGTGCTGGCCTCGCCGAATGCGGCGCCGACGCCCCTTTCCCCGCCCGCCCAGGCGGCGCTGGAGGCCTTCCGCGCCAAGATGGACACCGTGCGCGCCCGGCATCGCCAAGCAGGCCCGCCGGAAAGCACCGCCGGCGAGATCGCCCGCATGGTCGAACTCGACCAGACCGCCCGCAAGAGCAAGGACGTCCCCGACAGCCTGAGCGACGCCGAGGCCGAGGCCGCCCAGGCGGCCATGTGGCGCGACATCACCGCTCTCGACGCCGCCAATACCGAACGCCTGAAGGCGCTGGTGCCCAAGGACGGCTGGTTCCGCAACAGTCGCGACGGCGTGCAGACCGCCACCAACGCCTGGCTGATCGTCCAGCACTCGCCCGACAACGCCTTCATGGCCCGCAGCCTGGCCGCCATGGCCCCGCTGGCCCGGCGCGGCGAGGTGAACGGCCACGACTACGCCCTGCTGCTGGACCGGGTGGAGATGTACAAGGGCAAGCCGCAGGTCTACGGCAGCCAGGCGGTGTGCGACGGGACCCGCTGGGCGATCTGGACGACCAAGGACCCCGCCACGGTCGACGCTCGCCGGGCCGCGATCCGCTTCGGCGAGACCCAGGCCGAAACCATCGAACGCCTACCGATCGGCAAGGCCTGCTCCAGACGGTTCGTCCCGCCCAACGCCGGCGGCTAGACGCTCGCCTCAGGCCACGGCGAACGCGGCCTGGGGAGACGCCCGCAACCGGGCGGCGTCGCGGCCCGGCGGCGCGCCGAACAGGCGGGCATATTCGCGGCTGAACTGGCTGGCGCTGTCGTAGCCGACGCTGAAGCCCGCCCCCGCCACGTCGCCCGGCTGGGTCAGCAGCAGGGTCCGGGCGGCCTGCAGGCGCAGTTGCTTCTGGTACTGCAATGGGCTCATGGCGGTGACTGCCTTGAAGTGGCGGTGGAACGAGGCCGGGCTCATCCCCGCCAGGCGCGCCAGGGCCTCCACCTGCATGGGCGCGGCCAGATTGGCCTGCAGCCACTGGATCGCGCGGTTCACCTGCGACAGGCGACTTTCGGCCAGGCCGATCTGCCGGACCATCCCGCCGGTGGGCCCCTGCAGCAGCCGCCACAGCACTTCCCGCTCGAGCATCGGCGCCAGCACCGGAATGTCGGCCGGCCGGTCCAGCAGGCGCAGCAGCCGCAGGATGGCGTCCAGCAGGTCAGGGCCCGCCTCGTTCACCTGCAGGCCGCCCCACGCGACCGGAGTCGCCGGCGCGGGCGCCTCCAGGATCAGGCGGGCGATCTTGGCCGGGTCCAGGACGACGGCGAGCGCCGCATAGGGCGCCTCGACCACCTGGCCGGTGACCGGCAGGTCGACCGACACGGTCAGGAACTTGCCCGCGTCGTAGCGGAACAGGCGGTCGCCCAGCGCCGTGTTCTTCGCCCCGGTGACGATCAGGCACAGCAGCGGTTGATAGACGATCGGCATCGGTTCGGTCGGCGCGCTGGCCAGGAATAGCGTCAGGCCCGGGACGGGCGTCTCCCAGGTCCCCTCGCGGGCATGTCGGTCGAGCAGAGCCCGGATTTCGATCAGCGGATCCATGGTCCGCACATGCGCCCACCCCAGGGCTGGCATCAAGCGCGAACCCACACGGCTGATCGGATCGTGCAAGAGCTTGCGAGCAACGCCCTAACGCTGGTGAGCTAGCAGGGCCTTCAATAGCGCCACAGACAAGGAGATATCCCATGAGCAAGATCTGGTTCGTCACCGGCGCGGCCCGCGGCCTCGGCGCCGAAATTGCCAAGGCGGCCCTGGCCGCCGGCGACCGCGTCGTGGTCACCGGACGCCGCCGCGAGGCGCTGGAAGCCGCGTTCGGGCCCGACAGCGAAACGCTGCTCTCGCTGACCCTCGACGTCACCCGCGAGGCCGACGCCCTGGCGGCGGTCGAGGCGACCCTGGCCCGCTTCGGCCGCATCGACGTGCTGGTCAACAACGCCGGCTACGGCAATCTGGGCCTGTTCGAGGAGACCACCGACGCCGAGGCTCGGGCTCAGTACGACACCAACGTCTTCGGCCTCTACAACGTGACCCGCGCCGTCCTGCCCGCCATGCGCCGCCAGCGCTCGGGTCGGATCTTCAACATCTCGTCGGTCGGCGGCCTGCTGGGCGGCGAAGGCGGTTCGCTCTACTGCGCCGCCAAGTTCGCGGTCGAGGGCTTCTCGGAATCGATCGCCCGGGAGGTCGCGTCGTTCGGCATCCACGTGACGATCGTCGAGCCCGGCTTCTTCCGCACCGACTTCCTCGACCAGACCTCGGTCCAGTACGGCTCGCGCCAGATCGAGGACTATGCCGAGCTGTCGGCCCAGATGAAGGCCTTCTGGGACGCCCGTAACCACGCCCAGGCGGGCGACCCGGCCAAGCTGGGCCGCGTGCTGGTCGACCTGGCCGAGCGCGCCGCCCCGCCGCTGCGCTTCGCCGCCGGCTCGGACGCCGTGGCGATGATCGGCGGCAAGATCGCCAGCCTGCAGGCCGAACTGGACGCCTGGAAGGACCTGTCGGTCACCACCGACGGCGACGACGTCCCGGCTCAAGCGCAGGCCGCGGCCGGAACCTGGGGCTGATCCAAGGGACGGGTCCCGCTCACTTCGTGGGCCGGGGCCCGTCGCCTTCGAAAATGACGACGCCGGAATTGTTCGTGTCGTTCGACTGATTGCGGAACTCGAGCGCCGCCTCGCCTTCCAGGGCCGGATTGGGGCCTTCAGGGCAGGCGCCGCATGGGCGTCCCGCCACAGGCCGCGCAGCCACTTCCAGATCAGGGTCAGGATCATCGCGCCCTCTCAGGACGGTCCTTGCCTCTTTGGGCGCGCCCGACCTTCCCGGGTCGAAGCGCGACCAGCAGAAGCCTGCACCCGAAGGCTGAAACTTCGCCATCGCAATCGAGAATGGCGCCGCTTGGACCTATGCGCCGCGCCCTCGCGCCACCTGGGCCACGCGCTCCAGCACCACGGGACCGGCCGCCGGACCGGCGGCGTAGACGAAGTCGGGATCATCCATCGGCTTGCCCGAGCGGCGATCCACCAGCACCGGCTCGGCGGCAAAGCCCGTGACGGCGTCGACCATATGACTGGCTATGCCCTCGGCCGCGAAGTGGCGGTTGCCGAACGCCATCAGCGCCGTCAGCACCGGCGCGAAATCCCGCGCCAAGTCGGTCGGCACGTATTCGTGGCGCACCGGCCGTTCCTGATAGGGCCGACGCTCCAGGAAACCCGTCTCGACCAGGGCCGCCAGCCGCTGGGTCAGGATGTTGGGCGCCACGCCCAGGCTCTTCTGGAACTGGTCGAACTTCGACACGCCTTGCAGGGCGTCGCGCAGGATCATCAGACTCCAGGTGTCGCCGACGCGCTCCAGCGTACGGCCCACGGGGCATTGTCCAGGATCGAAGGCGCGTCGGGTCATGGCCTTAATATAGGTGATCGCTAGCAAATCGAAAGTTAGTCACTTGCGTTTTGAAAGTGACATACCATTTCAGCGTCACGGCAGGGCCATGGGGCCTCGCCCAACCCCTTCGGGACGAAGACGATGAGCAAGCAAGACATTCGCGGCGCGGCCCTGATCACCGGCGCCTCCACCGGCATCGGCGCCACCTATGCCGACCGCCTGGCCCGCGCCGGCCACGACCTGGTGCTGGTGGCCCGCGACACCGTGCGGCTGGAAGCCCTGGCCGCCAAGCTGAAGGCCGCGACCGGCGTGAAGGTCGACATCATCACCGCCGACCTGACCGACAAGGCCGACCTGGCCAAGGTCGAGGCCCGCCTGGCCGACGACGCCGCGATCGACATCCTGATCAACAACGCCGGCGTCGCCCTCTCCGGACCGTTCGTGGAACAGGACCTGGAGCGGATCGACAGCATGATCCAGCTGAACATCGTCTCGGTGACCCGCCTGGCCCACGCCGCCGGCAAGGCCTTCGCGGCGCGCGACCGCGGCGCGATCGTCAACATCTCGTCCGTGGTCGGCCTGGCCCCAGAACTGCAGATGGCCGTCTACGGCGCGACCAAGGCCTATGTGACCTACTTCACCCAGACCCTGCGCCTGCAACTGAACCCTAACATCCACCTCCAGGCCGTGCTGCCGGGCGCGACCCGCACCGAGATCTGGGACCGTTCGGGCCACGGCGGCGCCGAGGTGCTGGACCCGAACATGCTGATGGAGCTGGACGACCTGGTCGACTCGGCCCTGGCCGGCTTCTTCCAGGGCGAGCTGATCACCATCCCGTCCCTGCCCGACCCGGCCGACTTCGCCGCCTATGACGCGGCCCGGGCCAAGCTGCTGCCGAACCTGTCGCGCAACCGCTCGGCCGAGCGCTACCGGACGGCCGTTCCCGCCTAACTAAAGCCGTCACGACATTGGCGCATCGCGACACTATCTATCGCGTGACGACGAGAGATGACCGGGAGCGAACGCCGCTCCCGGTCGCTTGTCCGCCAACCGAGGAAACCGACATGGCCGCCATTCCGAACCTGGACGAGTTCATTCTCGAGGAAACCGCCGAAGGGATCTTCCTGACCGTCACCGGCGATGACGAGCAGACCCTGAAGCTGCGGGTCACGCTGGACGACCTGGAGGAGATCGTGGAGGTCATCGACGAGGTGTTCGGCCTGGAGGCCGACGACGAGGCGGAAGAAGAGAGCGCGGGCTAACGCCCCGCGGCCTTGTCGATCCCGTCCAGGTCGTCGTCCAGCGCCCGGGTCGCGGCGACCACGGCGGCCACCGCGTGCTTGAAGAAGTCCTGCGGCACGGTGGCGAAGTCGTCGGTGGGCTGGTGGTATTCGGGGTGGTCCTCGACGCCGAAATAGACCCAGGGCACTCCGGCTTCGGCGAACGGTCCTTGGTCGGACTGCTGGGTCCAGTTGTTTTCCTTGCCGTGGGCGTCGGTGTCGTGGCCCAGCAGCAGCTTGACCGGCGCGGTCTTGGCCACGCCGTCCAGCACCGGCTTCAGCCAGGGTTGCGGGCCGGCTCCGCTGACATAGAGCTGGTTGCGGGCGTTCTTGCTGATCATGTCGAAATTGACGGCCAGTCCGATCTTGGCCAGCGGCACGGGCGGATCGGCGACGAACGCCTTGGCGCCCTTCAGCCCGCTCTCCTCGGCGTCGAAGGCGACGATCAGCACGTCGTGGCGCGGCGGCCTGGCCTTGAACGCCTCGGCCACGGCCAGCAGGCCGGCGATCCCCGAGGCGTTGTCGTCGGCCCCGTTATAGACCTGCCCCTTGCGGACCCCCAGGTGGTCGTAGTGGGCCGAGACCACCAGCACCTTGTCCGAGCTGGACGTGCCCTCGATCCGCGCCACCAGGTTCACGCCGGTGACGTCCTTGCCGAAGGTCCTAGGCTTGAAGGTGAACGGCCGCTCGAAGGTCGCGCCTTGCGGCCTCAGCCCGATCTGCTCGAAGCGCTTGACGATATAGGCCCGCGCCTTGGCCCCGCCCGGCGTGCCGACGCCCCGGCCCTCCATGTTGTCGGCGGACAGGATGCGGACGTCGTCCAGCGCGTGGGCGCCGGGTTTGGGCGCGGCGTGGGCAGGGGCCGTGAAGACGAGCGCGAGAGCGGCGGAAGCCAGAAGAAGACGCATGCGGGACCTCGTTGATCCGGCCTTCATGCCGCGCGTCGCCTGAATTCCGCAATGAAATCATCGTCATTTTTCGCCGAGCTCATTTGGCGAAATCGTCCGGGCGCGCGTCGCGGGCCCAGCGCAGGCGCATATCGTCCGGCGCGTGGCTGGCGACGACCGCCGCCCGAACCGTCGCGACGTCGGCCGCGATGCAGTCGTTCGTCTCGCCGTCGGGGCCAAGCCCGGGAGGCAATCGCGGTTCCGCGACTTCGCCACCGATGGCGTCATCGGACCGGTTGCACTGAGCGAACCAGATCAGCGCTTCGGTCATGCGGCCCTCCTTGTCCCGCGTCACCGGTTTGAGGCCGTAATAGTAATAGACCGACCATCCGTCCCGCCGGTCCTCGTACTGGACCAACTGCGGATCCCCCGGCGTCATCAGGAAGGGGTACGACTCCCAGGCGCCAAGCTCGGTGTTGAAGCCCTGAACGGCGTTGAAGCCGGCGGTCACGGCCGGACGGACGAGCGCGCTGTCCACGCAGCGCGGCCATTTTCGAACCGGCTTGCGGGCGTCGAACCGACAAGTGTCGTCGACTCGAACCCACCAACCCTCCCGGGGCATGACCGCGCCCCGCGTGTCCGCCGGCGAGATCAGCGGCGTCTTGGAAACCGCCAGATCGCAGCCGGACAGGGCGGCGGCGGCCAAGGTCATCAGCAGTATGCGAAACAAGCTCACGGCCACCTCACGGAATGATCACGTCACCGTGATCATTCCGTGAGATTCCGTTATCGCGCAAGTCGAGAAAGCAACGTTTCGGCCGGAGCGCGCATTTTTCCGTATGTCCGTTCTTAAGGTTTACACGGCATACCCAGGTCGAGAGATTCGGAGTCTTCCGCCGTGCCCATGTCCTTCCCCGACCTCGAAGCCCGCCTGCACGACGCCTTTCCGGACGCCGAGATCGTGCTGACCGACCTGGCCGGCGACGGCGACCACTACAAGGCGCGGATCGTCTCGCCCGCCTTCCGCGGCCTGAACCGGGTCAAGCAGCATCAGATGGTCAATCGCGCCCTGGCCGACGTGCTGGGCGGGACGCTGCACGCCCTGGCCCTCGAAACCGCCGCTCCCACGGAGTAGACGCCATGCGCTATCGCCCCTTCGGAAGCGCGGGCGTGGCGGTCTCGGCGATCTCGCTGAGGCTCGAGGACCAGCCTCGCCTGCGGGGCGCGGACTGGCGCAAGCTGATCTTCGCGGCGCTGGAAAGCGGCATCAACAGCTTCGAGATCGACGGCGTCTCGCCGGCCCTGATCGAGGGCGCGACCGAGGCCTTCTCGACGGTCGAGCGGCGGCTGCTGTTCATCGGCTGGCGGCTGCGCGGCTCCAGCGACCGCGCCCTGCGGGCCCAGGCCGTCCACGACATGATCGACCAGGCCCTGGATCGCACCGGCCTGGGCCACCTGGACCTGGCCACCTTGGACGACCCGGACAAGAACGCCTTTCCCGCCGAGACCCTGGAGCAGCTGAAGGCCTTGCGCGGCTCGCGGCTGATCCGCCTGCTGGGCGTGGCGGGGGCCGGCGAAAACTTCGACGCCTATGTCGCCTCGGGCCAGTTCGAGGCCATGGCCACGCCGTTCAACCTGGCTTCGGGCTGGGTGGAGCGCAATCGCGTGCGCGCCGCCATGACCCGCGAGATGGCCGTGATCGGCCAGGACTACTGGCCCGACGTGCTGCGCGAGGAGCACAAGGCCAGCTTCCTGCCCAAGCCGTCGCTGTGGCGACGCCGCACCGACCCGCTGGCCGACGTCGGCGGCTATGACTTCCTGCGCAACACGCCGGGCTGGAACGCCCAGCAGATCTGCCTGGCCTACACCCTGACCGAGCCGTCCCTGGCCACCGTCCAGGTCACGGCCAGCACGCCGGCCGAGATCGAGGCCCTGGCCGCCATGGCCGAGCGCGACCTGCCCACCGGCTGCGCCGCCCAGATCGAGATGGCCCGCTTCTCGGCCCAGGAAGCGGCGAAGGCAAAGCGTCGCGCCTGAGGCCCGCAAGGCTTGACCCGGAGGGTCGCGGCGCCTAGCTGAGAGCCTACGCCCAAGGATTTCCTTCCATGACCGACGTCGCCTCCTCCCCCGCCATCGACTTCATCGCCAAGACCGTGGCCGAAAACCCCGTGGTCCTGTTCATGAAGGGCGTGCCGGACCAGCCGCGCTGCGGCTTCTCGTCGATCAGCGTCCAGATCCTCGACCATCTCGGCGTCAGCTTCATCGGCGTCGACGTGCTGCAGGATGACGAGCTGCGCCAGGGCATCAAGACCTTCACCGACTGGCCGACCATTCCCCAGCTCTACGTCAAGGGCGAGTTCATCGGCGGCAGCGACATCGTCCGCGAGATGTTCCAGTCGGGCGAGCTGAAGACCCTGCTGGCCGAGCAAGGCCTCATCGAAGCTTGAGCCGGGTCTTCGTCCCGCCCGGCGACGCGTTCAAGCTGACCTTCGAACCTAAGGCGTCGGAGATCGACGCCAACGGCCACGTCAACAACGTGGTCTACCTGGCCTGGGGCCAGGATCTGGCGATCGCCCATTGGGACGCCTGGGCCACGCCCGAGGAGCGGGCTCCGTGGAGCTGGGTCGCCCGCCGTCACGAGATCGACTACCGCCGCGAACTGCTGCCGAACGAGATCGCCACCGGCTACACCTGGGTGGGCGAGCTGAAGGGCCCGCGCTTCGAGCGCTTCTTCCGCATCGACGGCCCCGACGGCGAGATGTGCGCCCAGAGCCGCACCGACTGGGTGCTGATCGACATCGCCGCCAAGCGCCCGGCGCGGGTGCTGCCCTGGATGGTCGAGCGGTTCACGCCCAAGGGGTGACGGGCTAGCGCGGCGCGCTCACCGGATTGAGAACCGCCAAACGCCCATGCCCCGGCACGCCCAGTTCCTGATAGCTGAAGCGCACGTCCGCCGTCGTTCGCGCCCGCCTGCACAGGTCCAGCCGCTTGCGCGCGAAGGCCACCGTCGGCTGGGGACCGGACCGATCGACATAGAAGGTGAAATCGTCCCGGGTCGTGCAGCCGGTGGAGGCCACCTTCAGGGTCAGCCCCGTCGCGTCGGCCTCCAGGGCGCTCAGGGCCTCCAGTTCGGCTGGAGCGTTCCGTCCGCCGGCCACCAGCGTCACGCCCCCGCGCCCCGCGCAGCCGCCCAAGGCCAGAAACAGCCCCGCGGCCAGCAGTCGGCGTCGGTGGAGGATCATGCAAAGCCTTCTGGGGCGCCTTGGCAAGCAAGGGAAACTGCGCCCTAGTTTGCCCACGGCTCAGCCGCGCGCAACCGACGAGACCCCAGTGTTCCGTAAATTCGCTTCGATCGCTTCGATGGCCATGTGCCTGGCCGCCGCCTCCCCCGCCTTCTCCGCCGACTATAGGGCCCTCGACGCCGAAGCCGCCCGGTTGATGGCGGCCGGCAAGGTCCCGGGCCTGGCCTATGCGGTGATCGAGCACGGCAAGGTCGTCCATGTCAGCGCCCAGGGTTGGCGCAACGTCGACAAGAAGCTGCCCCTGACGACCGACACGATCCTGTACGCCGCCTCGATCAGCAAGGCCGCCTTCGGCCAGTACGTGCTGATGCTGGTCGACGACGGCAAGCTGGACCTGGACACGCCGATCAAGGCCTACCTGCCCAAGCCCCTGCCGGAGTATCCGCGCTACGCCGACCTGGCCGGCGATCCGCGTTGGGAGACGCTGACCCCGCGCATGCTGATGACCCACACCTCGGGCCTGGCGGACCAGCGGTTCTACGACCCGGACAACAAGCTGCGCTTCAACCTCGAGCCCGGGACCCGCTACGCCTATTCCGGCGAGGCGATCAACCTGATGCAGTTCGTGATCGAGCAAGGCTTGGGCCTGAACGTCGGCGACGAGATGCGGAAGCGGATCTTCGCCCCGCTGGGCATGACCCGCAGCAGCATGATCTGGCGCGACGACTTCGCCGGCAACCTGGCGGACGGCTACAAGGCCGACGGCTCGTTCGAGGAGCATGACGCGCGCGGCAGCGTCAAGGCGGCCGGCTCGCTGGACACCTCGATCCACGACCTGGCGCAACTGGCGGCCGCCATGGTCTCGGGCCGGGGGCTGTCAGCCAAGGCGCGGGCCGAGCGGACCAAGCCCAGCTTCCCGATCGTCAGCAAGAACCAGTTCCCGCCGTTCCTGATCGTCGACAATCCCGACAACGCCAGGATCGGCCTGGCGGCCGGCATCGGCGTGGTGGTGTTCGACGGCCCTCAGGGCCACGGCTTCAACAAGGGCGGGCACAACGACATCACCGACAATCAGCTGATCTGCGTGGAGCGCGGCGAGCGTTGCATCGTGCTGCTGACCAACAGCGGCGTCGGGGCGCGGATCTTCCCGCCGCTGGTCAAGGCGGCGCTGGGCGACACGGGCATGCCGTGGACGTGGGAGTACAGCTCGCCGCTGCTGCCCGAAGCGCCCTAGGCGGCCTTCAGGGTCTCGCGCAGGCGGGCGGCGACGTCGCCCAGGGTGATGCGCGACAGGGCCGCGTCGACGTCGGGCGCGCCCTCGGCGGCCATCGAGGTGGCGAGGCCGGCGGTGAAATCGGTGATGGCGGTGATGTGCTGGGCCAGCATGTCGACCATGTGCAGCTCCTGCATGACCTTCAGGCGGCTCTCCAGCGGCACGGCCTCGAGCAGCTGGCCCAGGGCGCTGTCCAGGTGCCCGCATGACACCGCGGCGATCGACATCTCGGCCGACAGGGCCTCCAGCAGGCCGACGATGCCGGTGGTCTTCTCGAGCGTCATGGTCATGGCTTTCCCCCAAGCGTTTCAACCTGATAGCGCGTGGGGCCTTGTCGCATGGTTAAGGCCGGGGGAAACCTGGGCCGGGGCGACGGATTGTCGCGAAACTCAGCTCCAGGGACCGGGCGTGCGGCTCGGGGCCGCCGTCGGCACGGCCGTGCCCACCCGCCCCCGCGTGGCCTGGCCGATGCCCAGCCGCAGCAGAGCCTCGACCCGGTTGTGGGTGGCCGGGTGGGTCGAGAACAGGTTGTCGGCGCCCCTGCCAGACAGCGGATTGATGATGAACAGGTGCGCGGTGGCCGGGTTGCGCTCGGCCTCGTGGTTGACCGCGCCGCCGCGGGCATAGCCCTCGATCTTCTCCAGCGCCCGGGCCAGGGCTTGGCCGTCGCCGGCGATCTCGGCGCCGATCCTGTCGGCCTCGTATTCGCGCGAGCGACTGATGGCCATCTGCACCAGCATGGCGGCGATCGGCGCCAGTATGGCCAGGGCGATCGTCCCGATCAGGCCGCCCGGACGATCCTCGTCGTCGCGCGAACCGCCGAAGAACAGGCCGAAATTGGCCAGGGCCGAGATCGCGCCGGCGATGGTGGCCGTCACGGTCATGGTCAGGGTGTCGCGGTTCTTCACGTGGGCCAGTTCGTGGGCCATGACGCCGCGGATCTCGTCGCGGTCCAGCAGGCCCAGCAGGCCGGTGCTGGCGGCGACGGCCGCGTGGGCCGGATCGCGGCCAGTGGCGAAGGCGTTGGGCTGCTCGCTGTCGATCACCGTGATGCGCGGACGCGGCAGGCCGGCCCGGCGGGCCAGGTCCTCGACGTCGGCGACGTACTGGCGGACCATCGGCACGGGGTGACCGGCGTCGACTTCGACCGCGCCATACATCCGCAGCACGATCTTGTCGGCGTTCCAGTACGAAAACAGGTTCATGCCCACGGCGAACACCAGGGCGATCAGCATGCCGGTCGGGCCGCCGATCATGTAGCCGGCCCCGACGAACAACGCCGTCAGGCCGGCCAGCAGGACGAAGGTCTTGAGGTGGTTCATGGCTCTAGCTTGAGATCCGGGGATCAGTCGAAGATGTCGAACAGGTCGAAGCGCTTCTTCTTGCCGTAGTGGCCCTGGCCTTGATGGCGGCGCTCGTCGTCGTGACGGTAGTCGGGGCGATGGTCGGAACGCTCGCGGGGCCGCTCGTAGTCGGGAAGGCGCGGCGTCGCGGCCTGGGGCTCGCCCCGTTCCATGGCCATCAGCTTCTCCAGCTCGCCGCGGTCCAGCCACACGCCCCGGCATTGGGGGCACATGTCGAACTCGACGCTGGCGCGCTGCACGGCCTGCATGGAGGCGTCGCAATTGGGGCACATCAGAAGCGGCATACGGGAGGGTCCCTGTCCTGTTGATGGACGGGTGTCCTCGAAGCTGAGCCGGCGGTGGAGGGAGGGGGACAACCGGACCCAGACATCGAGAACACCCGATGCGGTCCGACATCACGAGTGCTTGCATCACTCGCCAGAGGGGCCCGGCCCGCTCTTGAAAGTTAGGAGCCCGTTGTGGCGGTTCAAGGGCCAAAAACGAAAAAGGCCCCGGATTTCTCCGGGGCCTTTCCGATCGTCTTCGAGGTCGACGCTTACGAAGCGTAGAATTCGACGACGAGGTTCGGTTCCATCTTCACCGGATACGGCACTTCCGACAGTTCCGGAACGCGCACGTAGGTGGCCGACAGGCCCTTGGCGTCGACGGTGATGTATTCGCAGAAGTCACGTTCGGCCGAAGCCACGGCTTCCAGCACCAGCGCCATGTTGCGCGACTTTTCGCGAACGGCGATCACGTCGCCGATCTTGACGCGGTAGCTGGCGATGTTCACGCGCTTGCCGTTCACGGTCACGTGGCCGTGGTTCACGAACTGGCGGGCGGCGAACACGGTCGGGACGAACTTGGCGCGGTAGACGATGGCGTCCAGGCGCGACTCAAGCAGGCCCACCAGGTTTTCAGCC
This sequence comes from Caulobacter sp. P1_D6, assembly GCF_056406095.1. Lineage (NCBI taxonomy): Bacteria > Pseudomonadati > Pseudomonadota > Alphaproteobacteria > Caulobacterales > Caulobacteraceae > Caulobacter > Caulobacter sp. P1_D6. The sequence continues at coordinate 65,294 of NZ_JBFUAW010000002.1, forward strand.
GTGTTGCCCTTGCGGCGCGCGGCTTCTTCGTAGGTGCGCGAGAATTGCTTCTCGGTCAGGTTGCCGTAGTAGCCCTTCAGCTTTTGCTTGGCGCGCAGCTGCAGACCGAAGTCCGAAACCTTTTGCTTGCGGCGCTGGCCGTGCTGGCCGGGGCCGTAGGACCGCTGGTTCACCGGCGACTTCGGCCGGCCCCAGAGGTTTTCGCCCATACGGCGGTCGATCTTGTACTTGGCGCTATGGCGCTTGGACATAAGTCACTCTTTTAGTTCGATCCGGGCCGGCGCCCTCGAGAGGGTGCGATCTCAACGGCGGCTTCGGGTCATTCCGTCATGCGTTTTTCGCGCCGTCCGGCAAGCCGGCGGCGAGAAGGGGCGGTTTATGACGGAGGGGCGGCGGGGAGTCAACGGCCGGTCGCGACGGCGGTGTTCATCAGGCCCGGCGTGAACCGCGTCAGCGATCGGGCCACCTCGATCGGATAGACGCCCATGGCCCGGGGGCTGTAGCCCTTCCAGCGCCCGACCCAGGGCGTCAGATTGTCGAGCACGTACCTGTCGTCGATCACCAGCACGGCGTGGGCCTGCTTGCCGTAGCCGAACACCGCCAATTGCATGCGCGAGCTGCTCCAGCCCAGCCGCTGGAGGATGCGGGCCTTGGTCAGGGCGTAGTCCTCGCAGTCGCCCTTGCCGTCCGGCGGATTCTCGACCCAGACGTCGTCGACCCCGTAGTGGTCCAGGTCGTTGGTGATCGCGATGGCCTTGTTGGTTTCGCGGGTGACGCATTGCAGTTGCGCCTCGCCGGTCAGGGCCGCGCAATGGGCCGCCCGCGCCCTGGCGCTGGAACCCACGATGTAGGCCGCCACGAGGAAGCCGCACAGCGCGCCGAAGCCCGCGCCCACCAGGAACGCATGGCGCAGCGTCACGGCGCGACGCCCTCGAAGCAATTGCGGTCGATTTCTCCAGTCAGGGCCGGATTGCCCCATGGAACATCTTGGCAAGGATCAAATAAGCTGATCGGGTAAGCCAACATCGTACGCAACCGCACTGGTGCAATAACGCCCTTGCACAACGATATGTTGACTCAGAAAGATCGACTTGGCAACTTTCAGGCAATCTTGACCGTAATTGTCCAAGTAATTCGGCGATATACACAAACTGTTGACTAACTAATTGGCGCCAGATCGCGCATAAACTGATCAAAATGATCAGATAATCTTGCTAAGCAAGCGACCCATTTGAAGCCGCCCCCGCGGAATGCGGAAATGCGAGGCCCGACGCGGCTTCTAGAGCTTGACCGCGTGCCACGCCACGTGGTCGCCGATGAAGGTGGCGATGAAGAAATAGCTGTGGTCGTAGCCTTCCTGGCGACGGACGGTGACCTTGCGGCCGGCCTTGGCGGCGGCGGCTTCGATCAACTCGGGCTTCAGCTGGCTTGCCAGGAAGCTGTCGGCCAGACCCTGGTCGATTAGGATCTCGTCGAAGCTCGCCCCCGCCCCGTCCTCGATCAGGGCGGTGGCGTCATGGGCTCGCCAGGCGGCGCGGTCGGGGCCCAGATAGGCGGTCATCGCCTTGTCGCCCCACGGGCAGTTCAGCGGCGAGACGATCGGCGAGAACGCGCTGACCGACTTGAATAGCTCCGGATTGCGCAGGGCGATCGTCAGGGCCCCGTGACCGCCCATCGAGTGGCCGAAGATCCCGCGCCGGGCCGGGTCCAGCGGGAAGGCGCCGTCGACGGCCTCCAGCAGGTCCTTGGTGACGTAGGAATACATGCGGAAGTGCGGGGCCCACGGCGCCTGGGTGGCGTCGACATAGAACCCCGCCCCCTGCCCCAGGTCGTAGGCCGGATCGTCGGCCACGCCTTCGCCGCGCGGGCTGGTGTCCGGCGCGACGATGGCCACGCCGTGCCTGGCCGCGTGCTCGTAGACCCCCGACTTGGTGGTGAAGTTGTCCTCGGTGCAGGTCAGGCCCGACAGCCAGACAAGGTAGGGGAACGGCCCCTCCCCGCCATTCGTGTCTGTATCGGGCGTCCACACCGTGAACTTCATCGCCGTGCCGGTGCTGGCGCTATCGTGCCGGCAGTAGCGCAGCGTACCGCCCTGGGTGCGGTGGGTGGCGAGGATTTCGACGGTCATCCTAGAACGTCACCACCGTCCGGATGCTCTCGCCGGCGTGCATCAGGTCGAACGCCTCGTTGATGCGCTCCAGCGGCAGGACGTGGGTGATCATCGGGTCGATCTGGATCTTGCCGTCCATGTACCAGTCGACGATCTTCGGGGTGTCGGTGCGGCCGCGCGCCCCGCCGAAGGCCGTGCCCTTCCAGACCCGGCCGGTGACCAGCTGGAACGGCCGCGTGGCGATCTCCTTGCCGGCCTCGGCCACGCCGATGATGATGCTCTCGCCCCAGCCGCGATGGCAGGCCTCCAGCGCCTGGCGCATGACCGTGGTGTTGCCCGTGGCGTCGAAGGTGTAGTCCGCCCCGCCGTCGGTCAGGGCGACCAGGTGGGCGACCAGATCGCCGTCGATGGTCTTCGGGTTGACGAAGTGGGTCATGCCGAACTGGCGGCCCCACGCCTCGCGGTCCGGGTTCAGGTCCACGCCGACGATCATGTTGGCGCCGATCAGCTTCAGGCCCTGGATGACGTTGAGGCCGATGCCGCCCAGGCCGAAGACGATGGCGTTGGCGCCCGGCTCGACCTTGGCGGTGTTGACCACCGCGCCCACGCCCGTGGTCACGCCGCAGCCACAGTAGCAGGCCGACTTGAACGGCGCGTCCTTGCGGATACGCGCCACGGCGATCTCGGGCAGGACCGTGAAGTTCGAGAAGGTCGAGCAGCCCATGTAGTGGTGAATGGTCTGGCCCTTGTAGGAGAAGCGGCTGGTGCCGTCCGGCATCAGCCCCTTGCCCTGGGTGGCGCGGATGGCCGTGCAGAGGTTGGTCTTGCCGCTGAGGCAGCTTTTGCACTGGCGGCATTCGGGCGTGTAGAGCGGGATCACGTGGTCGCCGACCGCCAGGCTGGTGACGCCGGGGCCGACCTCGACCACCACGCCCGCGCCCTCGTGGCCCAGGATCGAGGGGAACAGGCCCTCGCTGTCCAGGCCGTCCAGCGTGTAGGCGTCGGTGTGGCAGACGCCCGTGGCCTTGATCTCGATCAGCACCTCGCCGGCCTTGGGGCCTTCCAGGTCGACCTCGACGATCTCCAGCGGCTGCTTGGCGGCGAAGGCGACGGCGGCGCGGGTTTTCATGGCGAGGTCTCCGGATTTCGAGTCGGCGGCACCTTGCCAAGGCTTGGCGGCGCGAACCAGTCCCGTCGGGCGACGATCGCCAGCTACCGTTCCATATCATGTAAAAAATAATTGACATCATGACGCGCACGGCGCACTCAATGTTAGAAATATTTTACATAACAGGAGCCGATAATGGCGTTGCGCGAAAAGAGTGCGTGGATTTCGTTCTGGACGACCCTGGTCGTCTACGGAGCCTATTTCGCCTATGTGGGCCAGGCTGCGGCCGTCGGTCGGCCGGTGGGGTTCGCCGGGCCGCTGACCACCTGCATCTTCGTGCTGGTGGTGCTGCAGGTGGGGCTGCAAATCGTCATGGCCGCCCTGACTCGCGAGCCGCGCGGTCCGCAGGACGAGCGCGAACGGCTGATCGACCTGACCGCCTCGACCCGCGCCTTCTATGTGCTGCAGGTGGCGGCCATGGGCGCGGCGGTGACGGTCTATTTCTTCGACAAGGCCCTGATGGCCAACGCGGTGATCCTGGCCCTGGCGGTGTCGGAGCTGGCCCGGCACGGCGGGATCATCCTCGGCTACCGGCGGGCCTGCTGATGCCCGCCCCGCCCCCGATCCGCAACGACATCCGCCGCCTGCGCTTCGAGCACGGCGAGATGACCCAGGCCGACCTGGCGCTGCGCATCGGCATGACCCGCCAGACCATCGCCGCCATCGAACAGGGCAAGTACTCGCCGTCGCTGGAAGCCGCGTTCAGGATCGCCCAGGTGTTCGGCGTGGGGATCGAGCGGGTGTTCCAGTGGGAGGGTTAGCTCAGACCTTCTCCACCGGTTTGAACCGGAACTGCCCATTCAGCAGTTCAGGCTTCGGCAGGTAGGTCCGCAGGTACATCGCGAACGGCCCCGACTTCGGCGCGGGCAGCCAGTTGGCGGTGCGGTCGCCGCCGGGGTCGGTGCGGCCGATCCACAGGTCCAGCGAGCCGTCGGCGTCGCGCTTCAGGCCCGGCGTGCGGTCGCCGATCGCGTAGCGGTTCGGTTTGTTGTCGGTGAAGAAGAACTGCCCGTCGTCGGTGGCCTCGTACATCGACAGCGACCAGAAGCCGTCCAGCGGCATCCGGGCGGGCAGGCTCAGGCGGTAGAGGCCGTCGCCGGTGAACAGCCCCGCCCCGTCGTCGCCGGCCGCCTTCATGTACATGGCCTCGGCCACGGGCAACGCGCCCAGCCCCGCCAGGGCGACCACCGCGCGGTAGATGTAGTCCTGGCCGTAGTCGCCGAGATTGGCGCGCGGATAGGCCCAGCCGTCGGTGAAGGTCTGCCGGCCCTTGGCGAAGCGGGTGATCGTCCGGGCCTGGTCGGCGCCCGCCGCCATGGCCTTCGTTTCGTCGGTTGGTCGGCCGAGCATGTCCTTGGCCCTGAACGGCGGGGTCAGCAGCCCGCGCGCTCGGCGGAGCAAGGCCTGGTCCGTCGCCGGAGGCGGGTCGGCGGCCAGCAGCGCCCGGGCGCTGTCGAAATAGTCGCCGGCGTCGGCGTCGCGCCCAGCATAGGCCGGCGTCGGCGGCGGCTTCGGACCGGTCAGGACGAAGCCGTCCTGGATCCTGTGCACGGCCGCCGCATCGGCCGCGTCATTGACCAGCGTGCGGATCAGCAGCCAGGCGTGCGGCGTGGCCACCCGCACAGGATTGGGTCCCTTGGCCGCCTGCCCCGGCCCGACCAGCGTGAAGGTCCCGCCCTCCCCGCCTACAGTCCGCAGGCCCAGCACGGCGTTGTTGTTGGTGAACATGTCCATGATCGCCGCCGACCAGTAGCGCGCCCCGGTGGCGGGGACCGTCAGGGTCACCGGTCCCTGGGTCAGATCCAGGAAAGCGCTCGAATAGAGCGTGTCGTTGTTGGGCGTGGTCACCCAGCGCGAGGCGTGTGTGCTGAGGTCGCGGGTGTGGGTCAGCCTGTTGATCGCCGCGCCCGGCGTCTTAAGCAGGCGCGCCCGGGTGGTGGCCATCTCGATCAGCGGCAGGGCGTAGAGCCAGGCCTCGGCGGCGGTCGAGATCTGCCGGCCCTGGGCCACGGCCAGTCCGCCTATCCCAGCCAGACCCACGGCGCCCGCGCTCAGCAGCAACTTCCGACGGTTCATGCCGCCCTCCCCAACGTTTGTTTGATTGGAGAAGACGACGGAAGGGGCCGGCCGGCAATAGGCTTGCGGGGACCAAAAACATCCGTCTCCCCGGCGAAGGCCGGGGCCCAGGTGAAACCCATGAGAGGCTCAGGGTGAATCTGGATCCCGGCCTTCGCCGGGAAAACGGACTGGAAAAGCTACTCTTCGACGTCCGGCTTCTCGGCGTTCGCCGCCTTCTGCGCCGCCAGCTTGGCCAGCACCCGGCCTCGGCCGCGCGACAGGGCGGTGACCACGCCGCGGAAGGTGCGGACCTCCTGCTCGGTCAGCCGGGCCCGGGCCAGCGGGGCGCGCAGGTTGCGGACCATCGACGGCTTCTTCTCGGGCGGATGATAGAAGCCCGCCTTCTCCAGCTCGTCCTCCAACTGGCCGTACAGGCCCAGCAGGCTGGACTGGTCGGCCGGCTCGGCGACGTTGTACTCGAACCGCGACCACGGCCGGTCGTCGACCGTCATCTTCCATTCGTAGGCGTTGATCGACACCGCCTGGGCCAGGTTCAGCGACCGGAAGCGCTCGTCGATCGGGATCGAGACGATGGCCTGGCACAGGGCGATGTCGTCGGTCTCCAGCCCCGCCCGCTCGCCGCCGAACAGCAGGCCCACGGCGTAGCCCTGGGCGACGTCGGCCGCCAGGTGGCCGGCGGCCTCGCGCGGCGTGTAGACCGGCAGGCGGGTCTCGCGCGGGCGGGCCGTGGTCGCGAACACCAGCTTCAGGTCGGCGATCGCCTCTTCCAGGGTGTCGAACACCTTGGCGTTGTCGAGCGGCCAGGTGGCGCCCGAGGCGCTGGGCCAGGCGCGTTCCTGGGGCCAGCCGTCGCGCGGCTTGACCAGGCGCAGGTCGGCGAGGCCGAAATTGGCCATCACGCGGGCGACCGCGCCGATGTTCTCGGCCATCTGCGGATGGTTCAGGATCACGCAGGGCGGGGGAAATTCAGAGCTCATCGCCACCCTTTGCCGCCGGACCGCCGCGCGGTGCAAGCCCCACAATGGCGGTTCATGCGTTTAGCGACGGTCCAGTTCCGCTGAAGCTAGCCGAGACTCTCATGTTCCGACGCGCCGCCGCCCTTCTCCTGACCCTTGTGCTGGCCGGCTGCGGCGAACCCCCAATGCTGGGCCAGACGGACCCGTTGTTCGACCGCCAGAAGATGACGGCCGACTTCCAGCCCATCGCCGACCGCGTCGCGCCGGGCCGATTGGGCGTGGCGGTCGAGGACCTGGGCACCGGTCAGATCATCTCGTTCAACGGCGAACAGCGCTTCCCCCTGCAGGCCATTTTCACGGCCCCACTGGGCGCGGCGGTGATGGCCGAGGTCGAGGCCAAGCGGATGCGGCTGGACGACGTGCTGCTGATCGAGGACGTCGATCTGTCCCCGCCCCCCAGCGCCATCGCCGACGCCTGGTCGGGCCCCACGAGCTACACCGTCCAGGACCTGCTGCGGCGCGCGATCGCCGACGGCGACAACACCGCCGCCGACATCCTGATGAAGCGGGCGGGCGGCCCCGGCGCGGTCACCGCCTGGCTGCAGGGCCGCAAGGTCAACGGGCTGGACATCGACCGCTACCAGCGCCAGCTGCAGCCCGACAGCCTGGGCCTGGCTTCGTTCCGCGCCGGCTGGAAGGGCGAGGCCGCCTACCGCGCCGCCCTCGACAAGGTGCCGCCCGCCGAACGCAGCCGCGCGATCCGGGCCTATCTGAACGACCCGCGCGACACCGCCACGCCCCTGGGCCTCCTGCGGTTCCTGGAGGCCATGAACCAGGCCGAGTTGCTTGGACCGGACTCGCGCCGCCTGCTGGGCCGGACGATCAGCCAGACCAAGGGCGGCGCCAACCGCCTGCGCGCCGCCCTGCCCGACGGCGCCCGCCTGACCCACCTGCCCGCCACGGCCCGCACCGACCAGGGCTTCACGCCCGTGGTCAACGACATCGGCGTCTACACCCTGAAGGACGGCCGCAAGTTCGCCGTCGTGGCCTTCGTCTCCGGCTCGCCCCTGCCGATCGCCGAGCAGGAAAAGGCCATCGCCGACGTCGGGCGGGTGGTGATCAAGGCGGCGAAATAGCCAGGTCCAGGCCGTATTCCAGAAACCGGGTCTCGCGCGTCCAGCCCAGGCGTTCGTACAGGGCGCGGGCCGGCAGGTTGTCGACGCCGGTGACCAGGGACAGGCCGGCCGCCCCGGCCTCGCGGGCCATGGCGGCGGCGGCCTCCACCAGCCGCTCGCCCGCTCCGCCACGTCGCCGGCCCGGCTCGACATAGAGGTCGTTGAGGATGAAGGTCGCCGCCGTCCGGATCGACGAGAAGCTGGGATACAGCTGCACGAAGCCGACGGCCTCGCCGTCCTCCACGGCCAGCAGTACCACCGACTGCCCCCGCGCCAGCCGCTCGCCCAGGAACCGGCGGGCGCCGGCTTCGTCGGAGGGCCGGCCGTAGAACTGGCGATAGCGATCGAACAATGGGACCAGCCTTGGCAGGTCGTCCTGGGCGGCAAGGCGGATCTCCATGGTCAGGCGGTCCGGCTGTAGCGCATGACCCAGTTGGTCTCCCAGGTCGCGCCGCCGTCGGGCGAGAAGGCCTGCTCCCACTGGGCCAGGTCGGGCGACAGCGACGTGAACCGCCCGCGCACCTTGATCGGCCGTCCTTCGAAGGTCTCGTCGGACAGGAAGGTCCCGACGCCGTTCTCGAACCGGCCCAGGCCGGGCTCGCCCAGGTTCAGCGGATCGGCCGCGCTCAGGTACCAGTCGGCCCAGACGCCGGTCTTGGCGTCGAAGGCCCGCAAGCCCAGGCCGCTGGACGGTCCGCTGGCCCGCCGGGCGACGCTCTCGTTCAGGTTCACGACGCCGCCCAGCACGGACTGGCAGGTGGTCGTCCCCTCGAATTCCTCCCAGTCGTCGTTCCCCGCCAGCCGCTTCTTCAGCCGACGGTGATGCACGGTCCAGGACCCGACGAAGAAGTCGAAGTCGTGGATCGATCCGCCGCCACCGGCGGGTTGGGCGAAGCTCGACGTAGCGACCAAGGGGGCCGTCAGGCTCGGCAACGCGGCCAGCGCCAGCATCAGGGCGCGGCGGTCGGGATGATCGGCCATGCTCACGGCGCCTTGGAGAAGTCGGAGAACCAGTTGGTCTCCCAGGTCTGGCCGCCGTCGGGCGAGAAGGCCTGCTCCCAGTGGGCGCCGGTGGCGGTGATGTTCGACCAGATGAACCGCACCTTGATCGGTTTCCCGCGCAGGGTGTCATCGGCGTAGAAGGTCCCGACCCCGTTCACGAACCGGCCCCTCATCGGCGGATCCAGGTCGCCGTGCGGGTTGCGGCCGTCCAGCCACCAGATCAGCCACTGGTCGGTCTTGGGATCGTAGGACCGCAGGGTGATCCCGTTATAGGGGCCGGTCGGGATGGCCAGGGCGTTGTCGTCGAGATTGCCCAGCCCCGCCATGGTGGGCCACCAGGTCTGGTCGGCGTCGAAATCGACCCATTCGGTGCTGCCGGCCAGGCGCTCCTTCAGGCGGCGGTGGCGCACCTTCCACTCGCCCACCCGGGCGTCGAAGGCGTTGGGCCCGTCGTGCTTGTCGGCGACGGGGGTCCAGGCGGCCTCGACGAGGGCTTCTCCCGCCTTGGGCCGGGCGAAGTCGGTGGTCCACTCGACCTTCCAGGTCTTGCCGCCGTCAGCCGAGACGGCTTGCTCCCAGCGGGGCGTGGCCGAGGTCGTATGGGTCCAGGTCACGCGCACGCGGACCGGCTTTCCGTCCCGCGTCTCGTCGGCCTCGAAGCGGCCGGTCCCCTTCTCGAACCGACCCTTGATCGGCTTTCCGAGGTTCGCGCCCGGATCGCGGCCGTCCAGCCACCAGATCGCCCAGAGCGCCGTCTTCGGATCGTAGGCCCGCAGGCTGACGCCGCGATACGGGCCGTCCGGCGTCCGGAACAGGTTGTCCCCGGAATTGGCCCAGCCGCCCGCCAGCGCCCGCTGGGTGGCGACGCCGTCGAACTCGACCCAACGCCCCGCCTTGTCCAGTTTGCGATGATGGGCCTTCCAGTCGCCGCGCAGGAAGTCGAAGTCGTGCAGTCCCGCCAGATTGGCCGCGACCGGCGGCTTGACGTTGTCCTGCGACGCGGCCGCCGGGCCGCAGAGCGCCATCGTCGCCGCCAGGATCGCCGCCGCCACCGCGCCATGCCTAAGAGCCATCGGAACCTCCCTTGATCTCGACGGTGATCATCGTCACGGCTCGAACCGAGACGAGAGCCAGTGGCGGCGATCTTCGGGGCGCCAATCGACGGGTTGAGCTCAAGCGGGGACACGCGCACAAACGTCGCGATGAACGCCGTGCTCGAACTCGAGATCCAGCTGCCGGCCGCCGGCTCGCGCGACGTCCGGCGTCGGCTGCACGAGCAGCTTCGCGAGGCCGTCGCCTCGGGCCGCCTGGCGCCCGGCGTCCAGCTCCCCGCCAGCCGGGCCCTGGCCGAACGCCTGGGCCTGTCGCGCAACACGGTGATGGCGGTCTACGACCTGTTGTTCAGCGAAGGCCTGATCGTCTCGCGGCCTGGCGCGGGCGTCTTCGTCGCCGCCCAGGCGCCGCCAGCCGCCGGCGAGACGTCCTCCCGACGGGCGACGGCGCCTGACGTCCCGGTCCTCTACAACCTGCGCCCCGGACGGCCCGACACAGCCAGCTTTCCTTACGACATCTGGGGCAGGCTGACCGGGCGGGCCCTGCGCCAGTTCTCGCGGGCCGCGGCGCCCTATCGCGAGCCGGCCGGTCATCCGGCGTTGCGCGAGGCGATCGCCGGCCACCTGTCGTTCACCCGCGCCATCGCCTGCTCGCCGCGCGACGTGATCGTCACGGTCGGCGCCCAACAGGCCTTCGACCTGCTGGCCCGCACCCTGCTGACCCCGGAGCGCCCGGTGGTGGCGGTCGAGGATCCCGGCTATCCGGCCGCTCGCGAGGCCTTCGCCGCCGCCGGGGCGCGGATCCATCCCGTGCGGGTCGACGCCGAGGGCCTGGTGGTCGACGAGCTGCCCGACGACGCGGCGGTGATCTGCGTCACGCCCTCGCAGCAGTTCCCGACCGGCGTGCCGATGTCGCCCCGGCGGCGCGCGGCCCTGCTGGCCTTCGCCGCCGAGCGTGGGACGATCGTCGTCGAGGACGACTACGGCGGCGAGTTCCGCTTCGACGACCCGCCGCTGGACGCCCTGCGCACACTCGACCGTAATGGCCGGGTCTTCTATGTGGGCACCTTCTCCCAGAGCCTGCTGCCGGCCCTGCGCATCGGCTTCATCGTGGCCCCCGGGCAGGACCGCGACGCCCTGACGGCGGCGCGCGAACGCAGCGACTGGCACGGCCCCGCCATCGAGCACGCCACCCTGGCCGCCTTCATCGCCGAGGGCCACCTGACCCGCCACGTGCGGCGGATGCGCAAGGTCTACGCCGAACGGCGCGCGACCCTGCTGAAGGCGCTGGAGGTCCATTGCGGCGACCGGTTGGCGCCGCTGCCGGCCGCCGCCGGCCTGCATATCGCCGCCCTGCCCCGCGCGCCGCTGGACGTCGAGGCCGCGGCCGCCCGCGCCGCGCGGCTGGGCGTGGCGGTCGAGACCTTGTCCGGCTTCGCGCTGAGGCGACCCGCGCCGTCCGGCCTGGTGCTGGGTTTCGGTCAGATCGACGTCGCCCGGATCGACCGGGCGATCGCCCTGCTGGCCGAGGCGATCGGCTAGCCCGCGGCGCTGAACTCGGTCGGCCCACGCGTCATCCGGGCCCGCGCCAGGGCCTCCAGCAGCTGGGCCGGACGCACCGGCTTGGCCAGGTGCTGGTCGGCGCCGGCCGCCTTGGCGGCCGAGATGTGCTCGGCCATGGCGTTGGCGGTCAGCATGATCAGCAAGACCGGCGGGACCCCGGCCGCGGCCTCGCGCTCGCGGATCAGGCGCGTGGCGGTCAGGCCGTCCATCACCGGCATCTGCATGTCCATCAGGATCGCGTCGAACGCGCCGGGCGTGAAGGCGTCCAAGGCCGCCTGGCCGTCCTCGACCATGGTCAGGACCACGTCGAACGGCTGGAGGATGATCTCGACCACCTTCTGGTTGGTCGGATGGTCCTCGGCGACCAGCACCCGCATGCCCTCCAGCGACACCTCTTCCTCGTCGTCCGGCGCCACGTCCTCGACGTCGCGGACCCGCTCCAGCGGCAGGTCGACCTGGAAGATCGCCCCGCGCCCCAGCACGGCGCGGGCGTCGATGCGGCCGGCCATCATGTCGGTCAGGGCCGCGCAGATCGACAGGCCCAGGCCCGTGCCGCCGAACTGACGGGTGATCGACTGGTCGGCCTGGACAAAGCGCTTGAACAGCCGCTGGCGCACGGTGTCGTCGAAGCCGACGCCGGTGTCGCTGACCACGAAGCTCAGGCCGTCGGCCGTGCGCTCGACGCTCAGCGTCACCTCGCCCAGGGCGGTGAACTTGACGGCGTTGGCCAGCAGGTTGTTGAGGATCTGGCTGATCCGCCCGCCGTCGCCCAGATAGCTGCCCGCGACGCCCGGCTCGATCGTCCATTGGAAATGCAGCGACTTGGCCTCGGCCGAGGCGCGATGCAGCTCGGCGACGCCGCCGACCAGGGTGCACAGGTCGAACGGCGCGGGGGTCAGCTGGAACTGGCCGGCCTCGATCTTGGAGACGTCGAGGATGTCGCTGAGCACCTGCTCCAGCAGCCGGCCCGACGAAGTGACAAGGGCGGCCAGCTCGCGGCGGCGCTCCGGATCGACCTCTCCGGCCAGGCGGTCGCCGATGGCGATGACGCCGTTCAGCGGCGTGCGCAGCTCGTGGGACATGTTGGCCAGGAACAGCGACTTGGCCTGGTTGGCGCGCTCCAGTTCGGCGGTGCGCTCGGCGACCCGCTCCTCCAGCGAGCGCAGCAGCTCGATATTGCCGTCGCGCTGGCTGCGCAGGGTGCGGGCCAGGGCGCCGATCTCGTCGGTGCGGCCCTCGATCGGCTCGGCCTTGCTGACGTCGCCCGCCCCATGGGCGTCGGCCAGCACACGCAGCGGCCGCTCGACCGTGATGCGCATCACCCGGTAGAGCAGCGCCACCTGGACGATCACCCCCAGCACGCCGAACAGCAGCACCCACGAGGCCGTCTTGACCGCCGACCACACCAGACCGTCGGACGGGAAGCTCATCAGGAAGTACCAGTCGGGCTCCTTGAGCCGGCCGTAGGCGATGACCCGGTCGCCGTGGCGGATGGCCCCGACGTCGGCGCCGATCGTCCGGATCTGCCGGACGACGTCGGCGACGCCTTCCTCGGCCTGGGCCCGCACCAGGGTCTGGGCGTCGACGACGCCGTTCTTGGCCAGGCCGGGGGCGGCGATCAGCTCGCCGTCCGACGAGACGATCATGTTGCGCCCGCCCGGCAGGGCGTCCTCGACGGCCCGGAGCAGATAGGAGTCCAGCGACAGGCTGGAGCCCCAGGCGCCCATCTGCTTGCCGCGATAGTCGAAGGGCGTCATGCAGGCCGAGTTCAGGCCTCGGCCGCTGGGGTCCGACAGCAGCTTGCGCAGCTTGGTGCACTTCATCACCCGCTGCGGGTTCTGCTGCGGCAGCGTCAGGAGGGTCATCTCCTCGCCGCTGACGTCGAAGGTCGGCGGAGCCTTCTGGCGGTAGTAGCTCAGGTGATCGGGACGTCGCGGCGCGAACATCACCAGCCGGGTGTCGGGCGTGAAGAAGTAGAAGTTGTCGTAGCGGTTCAGCTCGGCCTCGCCGGTATGCGAGACCACCTGGGTGGCGGCCAGGAACAGGGCCTTCTGCTGCGGGGTCAGCTTGTCGGCGTCGCGCAGGTAGCCGCCGACCCCGTAGGTGTAGTCGCCGGCGACCATTCCGCCTTCGTAGAGCGTGTCGGAGGTGCGCCGCGTGCCGTCCCCGAACTTCGGAAACTGGGCGTCGAACTCGCGGTCGACCGTGGCTGGGTCGATCGCCGCCAGCCGCCGCGCCAGGGAGTCGGAGGCGGCCTCGTGCACCTTCACCAGGTCGGAGAACAACCGGTCCTCGGTCTTGACCCGCTCGGCGGCGTATTCGGCCAGGTGGCGGATCTGGGCGTCGGCGGCGGCGCGCTGCACGAAGACGAAGGTCACGGCCGTGGCCATGCCTGTCACCGCGATGGACAGGATCGCGACGATCGCCAGCAGCCGCCGCGCGAGCGGCGAAGTGACGTCGGCTATGGCTCCCCGCTTCTTCACGCCTTGTTCGTACCCCAACAAGCCTCAACAGAGATTTACACGCGGATCAAAGACTTACACCGCGGTTGCGGCTTCGTCGCAGGATCTGGGCGCCCCCTGCTTTCCCCCCGGCCCGCAACAGTCTATAGGCACGCCGTCCGCGCCGCTCCCAGGCCCTGTGCGCCAAAGAGTCACAGGCGCGCCACCGCGAGAGGAAAGACCCCGCAATGGCCAAGATTAAAGTCGCCAACCCCGTCGTCGACATGGACGGCGATGAAATGACCCGGATCATCTGGAAGCTCATCAAGGATAAGCTGATCTTCCCGTACCTGGACCTGGAGCTCGACTACTTCGACCTCAGCGTCGAAAACCGCGACGCCACCAACGACCAGGTCACGATCGACGCGGCCGAGGCGACCAAGAAGCACGGCGTGGCCGTGAAATGCGCGACCATCACGCCGGACGAGCAACGCGTCACCGAGTTCAATCTGAAGAAGATGTGGAAGTCGCCGAACGGCACGATCCGCAACATCCTGGGCGGCGTGATCTTCCGCGAGCCGATCATCTGCCAGAACGTGCCGCGCCTGGTGCCGGGCTGGACCCAGCCGATCATCGTCGGCCGCCATGCGTTCGGCGACCAGTACAAGGCCACCGACTTCCTGTTCCCGGGCAAGGGCACGCTGTCGATCAAGTTCGTCGGCGAAGACGGCCAGACCATCGAGCACGAAGTGTTCAAGAGCCCGTCGGCCGGCGTGGCCATGGGCATGTACAACCTCGACGAGTCGATCCGTGACTTCGCCCACGCCTCGTTCGCCTACGGCCTGGGCCGCGGCTATCCGGTCTACCTCTCCACGAAGAACACGATCCTCAAGGCCTACGACGGCCGCTTCAAGGACATCTTCCAGGAGATCTACGACGCCGAATACGCCGACAAGTTCAAGGCCGCCGGCATCCACTACGAGCACCGCCTGATCGACGACATGGTGGCCTCGGCGCTGAAGTGGTCGGGCGGCTACGTCTGGGCCTGCAAGAACTACGACGGCGACGTGCAGTCGGACATCGTCGCCCAGGGCTTCGGCTCGCTGGGCCTGATGACCTCGGTGCTGATGACCCCGGACGGCAAGACGGTGGAAGCCGAGGCCGCCCACGGCACCGTCACCCGCCACTATCGCCAGCACCAGAAGGGCGAGAGCACCTCGACCAACTCGATCGCCTCGATCTTCGCCTGGACCCGGGGCCTGGCGCATCGCGCCAAGCTGGACGGCAACCAGGACCTGGCCGACTTCGCCCACACCCTGGAAAAGGTCTGCGTCGACACCGTCGAAAGCGGCTTCATGACCAAGGACCTGGCCCTGCTGGTCGGCGACAAGCAGTCGTGGCTGACCACCGAAGGCTTCCTCGACAAGATCGACGAGAACCTGAAGAAGGCGATGGCGGCCTAAGCCCCGCAACGCCTCGGCACAGCGCGACGCCTCCCCCGCAAGGGGGAGGCGTTTTGCGTTCCGGGGCCCACGTCTGGAGCAATCGCCGCGACCTCATGCCGCGCGCCTTGCGACCCCAAGGCGATCTGCCCGGCGACGCGTTTGCCCTATGTTTCCCGTATGACCGCGATCGCTTGCCTGAAGATCTTCGTGGGCGAAGAATTGATCTTCGCCGACACCGAAACCATGGCCGGCGTGGTCGCGAAGGTCGCTTCCGCCTACCTGGAAACCCATTGGACCTGGCCGCGCCGCTACGGCCTGGTGGCCCCGTTCTCCTTCGTCCTCGCCGATCCCCGGGCGACCAGCCTGGACGCCGAGGAGCTGTGCCAGATGTCTCGGGACCTGCAGTACAAGCTCTTCGGCGAGAACGGTTCGGGCGAGGTCACGCTTCTGATGCTCGAGGGCGATCAGGCCGAGGTCATGCGGTTCGCGGGAACGCCCGCCATGGCGTTGAAGACGTTGCTGGCCGGCCTTGGCGACGGCGCCTTCGCGGGCCGGGTCTGCAAGATCACGCCGGAGGGCGCTGTCAGTCTCGCACCGCCGGACGGGCCGACGGCCGGCGCTCCGCCGGCGGAGGAACTCGCGGCGCTCTCGCCGGCTCCAGGCGGCGACATCGACGATTTTCTGCGGCTCGAGACGCCGCGGACCGGCTGGTGGGGCGTCTACTACCTCCCGAAGGAGCGGTTCGTCGGCGGCGGCGTGGGCTGGGGCGCCGAGATCGACGGCGCCGCGGCGATCGATCCGGTCAAGGCCGTCGAGCGCGATCAGGCCTGCCTTGAAGCCGCGCTTGTCGCGGCGGACTCCGCGTCCTCCGGCTATCTGTTCGTGCCGTTCAGCTTTTCCGCCCTGATCAAGCCCAGCCTGCAGCGCGCCTATGAGGCCGGCTTCCAGAAGCTGCCGCGCGCGCTGCGGCCCAGGCTGGCGGCCAACATCTACGACGTGCCCCGCGAGCCAAGCTATGGCGCGATCAGCAAGATCCGCTCGCTGCTGCTGGACCGCTTCTCGCTGCTCGACCTGCATGTCGCCGACCCCGGTTTCCGGATCGAGAGCCTTCCGGCCGGCGCGGTGAACAGCGTGACCCTGGTGTTGAGCGGCGAGGACGATCGACAGCGCGCCGCGGCGATCACCCGCTTCCTGCGCGACCCAGCCGCCTATCGCGCCAAGCGGGTCTGGCAAGGCATAGCCGGGGTCAGGGACCTCCGGGAGCTGGACCTCTGCCGACGCCTGAAGGCGCCCTTCCTCAGCGGTCCCATCGTCGCTCCGGTTTCCGCGACGTTCACGGGCGAGGCGGCCTGCCCTTCCCTGAACCTGCCCTACCGCCATCTCGCCTAGAAGGGGCCGCGCCCGCTGTAGAGGGCGGACAGGCCAAGAAGGCCGCAATCGGCCTCGAGAACCAGATAAAGCGGGATGTCCTTCATGTAGGCGTCCATCCGACCCTTGGCCTCGAACCGGCTTCGGCACAGCGCCCGATCAAACAGGTCCTTCCAGCCCAGCATCATCGGGCTGAAGATGTAGACCCCGCTGCGAGCCCCCGCCACCAGCGCCAGATCGCCCGACACGGCCCCCAGCCAGCCCGAAAACAGCGCGAAGGCTTCCCGCGCGACCGGATCCTGGGCGCGCGCCGCCTCGACGAGCCGCGCGAAGTCCCCGGCCGGCGGCTCGCGCCCGTCCAGGTCGGCGATGGCGGTCGCCACCTCCAGGAGGCCGTCGTCCGAGAGCACCCGATCAGCCGAGACGTAGGCGTTGGTCGACCGCAGGCGCTGGACGACCGCATCCTCGCGGGCGTTGGCCGTCGCCAGGGCCGCATGACCGCCCTCGCTGGCCGTCGCCACCCAACCCACGAAACCGTCCGGGTTCAGGATCGATACGCCCAGGCCCGTGCTCGGCCCCAAGGCGGCCGCCGGCGCCTGGCCCTTCGGCGGAGCGCCGCCGACCTGCTCCAGGGCTTCGGGCCCCAGCAATGGCATGGCCATGGCGCGGGCGGTGAAGTCGTTGACCAGACGGACCTCGACGATGCCCAGCTTCTCGGAAAGCACCTCCTCGTCCAGTCTCAGGCTGGCGTGGGTCACTTGCAGCGTCTTGCCAAAGATCGGGCCAGGCGCCGAAAAGGCCGCGCCCCGCAGGGGCGGCGTCCCAAGCTTCGACAATTCCGCGACCAGATTCTCGATCAGCTCGTCCAGCGACCTCGCCGGCGTCAACGCGATCGTCGAGGGCGGCTCGCCGGCCTCGACGACGGCGAAGCGCGCCTGCGTTCCGTCTGCGTCTACCAACAGGAACTTATCGGACACGGACACCTCACTGGCTGTCGAGGGCTCACGCCCTTAGGAGACGCGTGTTTTCCCTACTCGAGCAAGGACGTTCGCTCCCGAACCGCCCCCCGGCAAGGTGCGTAACGTCGCACCGCCTGCTTCGGGCCGCGGGCGTCCCCTTTCACGCGAGAAGCCTTGCTCGTGGCGGGGGAATAGGGTGTCTTGCCGCCTTAACCTTATTCGCGCGGGGGCGGCGATGACTTTTCAGAAACGGCTTTGGGACCTGGTGGTCCTGGCGATCGTGATCTTCGCCGCCGCCTTCGCCACCGCGCCCTGGTTCGCTTTCCGCGCCCTGAAGGCCGCCGCCCAGTACGAGGACGTGCAGGCGATCAGCGAGCTGGTCGATTTCCCGGCGGTGCGCGGCAGCCTGACCGCCGAACTGAACGACAAGACGCCGGCCGCCGCCGCCCCGGCCGAGCCGCCCTCGATCTGGCGCGACCCGCTCGGCGTCTTCAAGCGCGCCATCGCCCCGATCGCCCCGCCCGAGCCCAAGGTCGACCGCTATCTCACCATCCAGGGCCTGTCGGCCCTGACCCGAGGCTACAAGCCGGGCACGGCCCCCGCCGTCCCGCCCAAGCCCGCCACCGCCATGGACAAGGCCAAGGCCGCCGTGGCCGGTCCGCACGCCATGATCGCCTACTGGGACCCCAACCGGGTCCGCATCTCGGTCAAACGGCCGGGCCAGCCATCCAAGGCGACGATCTTCACCTTCCGCCGCGACAAGCTGTTCACCTGGCGGCTGGTGCATATCCGCCTGCCCGTGGACGAACGATAGGCTCCGTCCGCCCTGTCCGAAAAACGGCCGAACTTTGACCGCCGACCGCGACCGGTGCTATCGACGGCCGGCCCCTTCGGGCGGAGACCGCAACGCTTGCGCCCTACCTCGGTGATCCCGTGATCGACCTGCTGCTCGACGTGCCGCAGCGGGTCCTGCCTTTCTTCTTGCTGGTCGCGGCGGGCGTGACCCTGGCCCGGTTGCGGTTGTTCGACGCCCGGATGTCGGCGGGCCTGTCGACCTATGTCTACTGGATCGGCTTTCCGGCCCTGCTGGTGCACTCGCTGTCACGGGTCGGCGTCCCTGACCGGGCCCTGACCCTGGGCCTTCTGGCCTACGGCGCCTGCGCCCTGGCGGTGGTGGCGCTGATGGTGGCGATCGGCATCGTCCTGCGGTGGACGCGCGAAGAGCGGGCCGGCGGCGCCCTGTCGGCCAGCCTGGGCAACAGCGCCTTCCTGGGTCTTCCCATCGCCATCGCCGTGCTGGGTCCCGAGGCCGCGCGGGTTTCGGCCGGAGTCGTGGCCGTCGACTTCGTGGTCGTCGCCGCCATCGGCGTCGGCCTGCTGGGCTGGGCCGGCGGGCGCTCGACTTGGCGCTCGCTGATGCAGGCCCTGCGCAATCCGATCGTGCTGGCGGCCATCACCGGCTCGGCCATGGCCCTGGCCGGCCTCGCCCTGCCCGGCGTGCTGGATCGCGCGGTGGGCGCGGCGGCCGCCTCGGGCAGCCCCGTGGCCCTGGTCGCCCTGGGCATAGCGCTGGGCCTGACCGGACTGCCGGCCGCCGGCGTTCCGTGCGAGCCGACCGACGAAGAGCCCTCGCCCATCCCGCGCTGGGGCCCGATCATCATCGCCGCCGTCGGCAAGCTGCTGCTGATGCCGACCCTGGCCTGGTTCGCCACCGGGATCGTCGACGCGCCCCTGGCCTTCCGCCTGGGCGCGACCCTGCTGGCCGCCACCCCGACCGCCGTCAACGTCTTCATCCAGACCAAGGCCTACAGCGTGTTCGAGCGCGGCGGGGCGCGGATCGTGGCCCTGACCACCGCCATTTCCTGCGTCAGCCTGTCGGCGATCGCGATCCTGCTGGAACGCTACGCGGGGGCGTGACCGCCTGGAGGGCGGCAGTGTCGCTCTCGTCCTTCAATCCCACCCCGGTCAGGCCCAGACGCAGGGCTTCGCGGGCGTGCCAGGCCAGCTTGAACGCCGCTGCTTCGTAGCTCAGCCCTTCGCCTCGGATGTTCGACACGCAGTTGCGCTCGGCGTCGCTGCGCCCGACCTTGGGAGCGAAGGTGATGTAGGCCCCCAGGCTGTCGGGCGACGACAGGCCCGGCCGCTCGCCGACCAGCAGGATGACCAGCCGCGCGCCCAGCAGCTCGCCCACCATGTCGCCCAGCGCCACGCGGGCCTGGCGAGCGACGACCACCGGCGCCAGCCGCCAGCCGGCCTCCTCCACCGCCGGCAGCAGGGCCTCGACCAGGAGCGCGGCGTGGGCGTGGACGGCGGTGCTCGACAGACCGTCGGCGACCACGATCGCCAGATCGCAGGCGCCGCGCGTGCGGGCCACCAGGACGGCGCGACCGGTCTCCGACAGGGTCCGGCCCAGGTCCGGCCGGCGCAGGTAGGACGCCCGGTCCGGGGCGGCGCTGTCGACGATCACCGTCTCCAGGCCCAGGGCCTCGATCGCCGCCGCAGTCGCCTCGGCCTCGAACGGCGCATGGACGGCGTCGCGGGCCTGGGCGTGGGCCAGGGCGAAGCCCAGCACCTCGGAAGTCGGCAGGCTGGCTCCCGTCCGTCCCAGGGCGATGCGGGCCGGGGTGTGGCGGCGGAGGGCGGTCCAGGGATCGGGGGTGACGGGCGTGCTCATCCTGCGGCGCCGGCGGTCAGCAGCGGATGGCCGGCGGCGCGCGGGGCCAGGCGGCCGTCGGCCCCGACGATCCGCGACCGCTCCAGCCAGGCCTCGAACTCCGGCGCCCGTTTCAGGCCCAGCAGTTCGCGCACATAGAGGGCGTCGTGGAACGAGGTCGACTGGTAGTTCAGCATCACGTCGTCGGCGCCCGGCACGCCCATGACAAACGTCACCCCCGCTGTGGCCAGCAGGGTCAGCAGGCTGTCCATGTCGTCCTGGTCGGCCTCGGCGTGGTTGGTGTAGCAGACGTCCACCCCCAGCGGCGCGCCCAGCAGCTTGCCGCAGAAGTGGTCCTCCAGCCCCGCCCGGATGATCTGCTTGCCGTCGTAGAGGTATTCCGGACCGATGAAGCCGACCACGCTATTGACCAGCAGCGGCTCGAACGCCCGGGCGACGCCATACGCTCTTGCCTCGAGCGTCTGCTGATCCACGCCATGGTGCGCCCCGGCCGACAGGGCCGAGCCCTGGCCGGTCTCGAAATACATGACGTTGTCGCCGACCGTGCCCCGGTTCAGGGAGCGACCGGCGTCCAGGCCTTCGCGCAGCAGGTCCAGGGTCACGCCGAAGCTGGCGTTGGCGGCCTCCGTGCCCGCGATCGACTGGAACACCAGGTCGACCGGCGCGCCGCGCTCGATCAGTTGGATCGCCGTGGTCACGTGGGTGAGCACGCAGGATTGGGTCGGGATCTCGAACCGCCGGATCAGGTCGTCCATCAGCCGGGTCAGGTCGCCCAGGACGTTCAGGCTGTCGCTGGCCGGATTGATCCCAATCACCGCGTCGCCGCAGCCGTAGAGCAGGCCGTCCAGGATCGAGGCGGTGATCCCGGCCGGGTCGTCGGTCGGATGGTTGGGCTGCAGCCGCACGGCCATGGTCCCGGGCAGGCCGATGGTGTTGCGGAAGCGGGTCGTGACCTTGCACTTGGAGGCCGCCAGGATCAGGTCCTGGTTGCGCATCAGCTTGCTGACCGCCGCGGCCATCTCCGGCGTCAGGCCGGGCGCCAGGCGCGCCAGGGCGGCGGGCGTGGCCAGTTCCGACAGCAGCCAGTCGCGGAACTCGCCGACCGTCAGCGACGCCACCGGCGCGAAGGCCGCCGCGTCATGGCCGTCGAGGATCAGGCGGGTGACCTCGTCGGCCTCGTAGGGGACCAAGGCCTGCGTCAGGAAGGTCTTCAACGGCACGTCGGCCAGGGCGGTCTTGGCGGCGACGTTGTGCTGGGCGCTGGACGCGGCGATCCCGGCCAGGGCGTCGCCCGAACGCGGCGGCGAGGCCTTGGCCATCAGGTCGGCCAGGCTCTCGAAGCTCCAGGTGGTTCCGCCCAGGGTCGCGCGATAGGCCATGACGGCCAAGGTGGCGCCGATGAGCGCGGCTGGGAAGCGGGCGGCGCCGTGGGCGGGCTTTCAGGGCGACCCTGCCGCTACCGCGTGCACTGACGGGGACAGGCCCATGGGCCWGTCCCCAACCGCGTCACCTAGGCCAGCTGCCGCGCCCGCGCCGCCGCGGCCTTCACGGCGTCGACGAACGCCCCGCGCACGCCCTCGGGCAGGTCGTGGCCCATGCCCTCGACGATCCGCAGCTCGGCGCCGGGGATGGTCGCGGCGGTGTCCTTGCCGCCCTCGACCGGCACCAGCGGGTCGGCGGCGCCGTGCAGGACCACGGTCGGGGCGGTGATGGTCTTCAGGGCCGCGCGGCGGTCGCCCGAGGCGATCACGGCGATCATCTGGCGCAGCACGCCCATCGGGCGGTAGGCGCGCTGGATGCCGGCCCGCAGCAGCGGCCGTTCTGTCTCCGGATTGACGGGCCATGCCGGGCTCTGGATGACGATCTGGGCCTTCAGGGCGTGCTCGATCAGGCTTTCCAGATCGGTGGCCGCCGGACGGGCGAACAGCACCGCCTGGGCCTCCGGCGTGGCCGGCGGCAGGGCCGGATTACCAGTGGTCGACATCACCGAGGTCAGGGACAGCACCCTGTCCGGATGCCGGGCGGCCAGCATCTGGCCGATCATCCCGCCCATCGACACCCCGGCCACGTGGGCGCGGGCGATCCCCAGAGCGTCCAGCAGCCCGGCCGCGTCGTCGGCCATGTCGGCCAGCAGGTAGGGCGCGCCGGGGTCGCGGCCCTCGACCAGGGCGCCGAACACCGTCGGCAGGTCGGGGGTCGGGGCGGCGTCGAACCCGGTCGACAGGCCGATGTCGCGATTGTCGAACCGCACGACCCGGAAGCCCTCGCCGACAAGACGCTCGATCAGCGAGGCCGGCCAGCGGGTCAGTTGCTGGCCCAGGCCCATGATCAGCAGCAGCGGCTCGCCGCTGTCCGGTCCATGGACCTCGTACTCGATCTCGATGCCGTTCGCGGCGACCTTGGGCATGGCGCTTCCTCTCGCTGAGCGGTGAAGTCTAACGGTTGTTTGATCCGCGCCAAGCCCTCGGCGCGAGACTTGCGCAGACAACGCTGTCAGCTACCCTGCCTTGCGGCCCGGAACGGGCGCGGGAGGACGCATGCTCAAGACCCTGGCTTTCACCCTGGCGCTCGCCGTCGCCGCGCCCGCCCTCGCCGCTCCGGCCGCGCCCCTGGCCCTGACCGAGGTTCCGAAGGCCGCTGGGCCCGCCATCTCGCTGTTCAACGGCAAGGACCTCCAGGGTTGGGCTCCCTGGCTGGGCTATGCCGACCCGGCCCTGACCTACAAGCGCCCGACCGTCGCGCCACTGGGCGCCACGCCCCTGGCCGCCGGAATCTTCAAGGCCGTGATCGAGGACGGCCGCCCGGCGATCTATGTCAACGGCAAGACCTGGGGCAGCCTGGTTCACAAGGGCGACTTCCGCGACTACCACCTGCGGCTCCAGTACAAATGGGGCAAGGGCCGCTGGGCCCCGCGCGAGACACAGGCGCCCAACAACGGCCTGCTCTACCACTCCCATGGCGCGCCGGGCGTCGTCTGGGGCACCTGGAGCCAGGCGGTGGAGTTCGAGATCATGACCGGCTCGATGGGCATGGTCGTGCCGGTCGGCGAGGCGATCAGCGCCACGACCACGGCCGTCGACGATCCCGCCCTGATCGCCCCCAAGCTGCGGTTCGCGCCCGGCGGCCGCGTCCAGACCGTCAAGGGCGGCACGGCCAACTGGAACGTCGAGGCCTACAGCGACGCCGAGAAGCCGGCCGGCGAATGGAACATCCTGGACCTCTACGTGCTGGGCGACCGGGCGATCCACGTGGTCAATGGCGTGCCGGTGATGGAGGTCCGCGACCTCAAGGCCGACGGCGCCGCGCTGACCCACGGCGCGATCCAGCTGCAGTCGGAAGGCGCCGAGACCTTCTTCCGCGACATCGTGCTGGAGCCGATCACGGCCTTGCCCAGGATCGTCGCCCCGTAAACCTCAACTTGACCGCGAGCCCGACCGTGGCAAGCTCGCGCCATGTCCCGCCCGTCTCACCGCCTCGCCGCCGCCGTCCTGCTGACAGGCCTGCTCGCCACCTCCGCGGTCCGGGCGGGGGAGACGGAGTACCGAGGCGCCCGGGCGGAAAACACCCGCCAGGTCGGTCCGTTTTCGGTGTGGTGCGCGCGGGACGGCACGCTGTCGGGGCTGGACCACGAAGAATGCCGGATCTGGATCGAGCGGGGCGCCAACGGGATCAACGCCTGGCGCACCTATGACCATATGCATGTCTACGTCCACGGCGCCTGGTGCCGGAAGACCCCTCCCCCAACGCCCTCGCCCGCCATGTTCCTGGCGCGCCGCGACCTAGCCAACGCCAAGACCGCCGCGACACGGCTGCAGCGCGCCTTCGACGCGGCGGCCGACGCGTGCGGCGCACCGCGACGCACCTTCCGCCAGGCCGACCTTCGCGCCTTGCTGCGCTTTACCTCGGGCCTGACGAACGAAGATTTCGGGGCCGAGCCGGGCGGCTCGTCCTAGCCTGCGGATCGTCCCGACGCGATCACCCGAACACCGCCATTTTGAAGACCATGTTGGCGATCGCCGCGAAGCCCAGCAGCAGCAGACCCAGCGAAACCATGAAGGTGATCGAGACCGGGAACCGGCTGTCGCCGTGCACCAGCCCCTGGCGCTTCATGTCCTGCCGGGTGCGCTTCAGCTCCATCATGAACTGCACGTGGTGCACCATGCCGACGATCAGCATGACGATCCCCAGCAGCACCAGGATGATGCCGAAATTGCGAGGCGCGTTCGGGTTGGCGATCGTGCCGGCGTCGTGGAGCTTCTGGAATGTCTGGTAGATCGTGAAGCCGAAGCCGATCAGCGACAGCGAGGTGCGGATCACCGACATCAACGTGCGGTCGTCGCTCATCCGCGTACGCTGGAACGACATGCCCGTGCGCCGCATCGACATCTCGGTGCGGTGGGTGGAGAGGTCGGTCCGATAGGTCGACAGGTCGGTGCGGTATTCCGAAAGGTCGGTCCGGTGCTCTGACAGCGAGGTGCGGAACGTCGAGAGCTTGGTGCGGTGGGTGGAGTACTGCACGGAGGCGATGTCGGGTTGGGAATCCACCTGCGGCAACGGCGGCACGGGCGGCAGCTCGATCCGCGCGGGGCGTTTGGGGGCGGCCTTCGGCTGCGGCTGGCTGGACATCGGCGGCTTCCCGGCGGATTGGCGATCACCGGCGAGAATGTGCGGTCCCGCCCGCCCGGGTCCATCGGGGTATCCCCCAGTCGAAGCCCCGGGATATCCGCAGAAGAAGATTGGTAGGCCCGGCAGGACTCGAACCTGCAACCAGACCGTTATGAGCGGTCGGCTCTAACCATTGAGCTACAGGCCCCCAGACGAGGGAGCGGGCGCGCGGCGCGCTCCTTTCGGAGGACGGGTCGATTAGCATGGGCTGCACGCGGCTTAAAGGTCCGGTTCAGGTTGGGCCTGTCAGACAGGAACGGTCCGCCGCCGGTAACGCTTGTCGGGGCCGGCGGACGGGACGATGAAGGTCGCGGCGCCTGTCCCCCAGCCGCATGGAGAACGACGACTATGACCGCCCTGATGACCCGCACGGCTTCCATCGCCCTGGTCGCCGCCCTGCTGACCGGCGCGGCCGCCGCGCCGGCCTTCGCCGACACCGCCGACGCGGCCTTCCGCGCCACGACGCTGAACCTGTCGGCCTCCGGCGAGAGCAAGGTCACCCCCGACCTGGCGACCATCACCCTGGGCGTCCAGACCGACGGCGCGACCGCCGCCCAGGCCCTGAGCGCCAACGCCGCCCAGATGAACAAGGTCGTCGCGGCGCTGAAGAAGGCCGGGATCGCCGACCGCGACATCCAGACCTCGAGCCTCAACGTCAATCCGCAGTACGTTTATGTGCAGAACGAGCCGCCCAAGCTGAACGGCTACCAGGCCAGCAACCAGGTGACGATCCAGGTGCGCGACCTGACCAAGCTGGGCCAGACGGTGGACGCCACGGTCGGCGCCGGGGCCACCAATGTGGGCGGCATCAGCTTCGGCCTGCAGAACCCGCAGGCGGCCGAGGACGCGGCGCGGCTGGACGCGGTCAAGGCCCTGCAGGCCAAGGCCGACCTCTACGCCCGGGCCACCGGCTACAAGATCGTCCGCCTGGTCAGCCTGGGCGAAGGCGGCGGCTACACCCCCTCGCCGCCCCCGATGCCGATGTACGCCATGGCCAAGCGCGAAATGGCCGACAGCAGCCCGGTCTCGGCCGGCGAGCTGAAGGTGCGGATCGACGTCTCGGCGACCTACGAACTGGCGAAGTAGGCCCTAGGACCTAGGGGGCGATCACTTGCCCCCTACGGACCGCTTCGCGGTCGTCTTCCCCCAGAGGGGGAAGAGGCCTGCCGCGCGCGTCCTCCGCCCCCCTATGGGGGCGGACAGACCGCGAAGCGGTCAGGTGGGGGCAATTGAGTGAGCTACAGCCCCGCCTTGGCGAACGCCTCTTCAACCCGCTCCTGCACCTCGCGGCCCGGCAGGGCGCGTTCGCCCTCCATCACCGCGACGTAGGACAGGCCCAGGTCCGGCTTGCCCGCGCCGACCGGCACGGGGCCCATGGCCCAGCCGACGGTGTTGACGCCAGGGCCCGACGGACAGCTGACGAAGCGGGACGGCTTGCCGACCGCGCCCTCGAGCACGGTCTGGGCCGTGGTCGTGGCCCCATCGCAGGTGGGAAGGTTCCGCGAGCAGGTGATGTAGCCGCCGCCGGTCCAGACCACCTTGCCGGCCTTGTCGGCCAGCAGAACGCAGGTGTTGGGCCCGCCGATGGCGCGGCCGACGGCGTTCGACAGCTGCTGCTCGTCGACGCCCTTGGGCAGCTTGGGCGAGCAGGCTGCGAGCATCAGGCCCGCCGCGATCAGGACCCCAAAGACCCTAGGGGCGGGGACGCGCACGCTCAGGCGGCCTTCTTGATGCGGTTGCCGTCTTCCAGCAGCACCACGGTCGGGGCGTAATTTCGCGCCTCTTCCGCCGGCATCTGGCAGTAGGTGACGACGATCACCGTGTCGTTCTTCTGCACCAGGCGGGCGGCCGCGCCGTTGACGCCGATCACCTTGGAGCCGCGCGGCGCGGCGATGGCGTAGGTGGTGAAACGGGCGCCGGTGGTGATGTTCAGCACGTCGACCTGCTCGTTGGGCAGGATGTTCGCGGCTTCGAGCAGGTCGGTGTCGATCGCGATCGAACCTTCATAGTCGAGGTCGGCCTGGGTGACGGTGGCCCGGTGAAGCTTGGCCTTCATCATCGTCAACAGCATGGCGATATCACCCTATCCGCTTGAAACACATTGGGATTTACCGGGCCGCCACACACATGACCCGTGATCAGTCACGGCCATATAGACAGGAAGCGCCTTCCATTCAATCGCCCCGCGACCTTGGGCGGCAAACCGCCTGCGCCGAACAATGGTTAACAGCGACGCTTGGGCGCCCTATGGTCTGGATAACAGCGTGATGCGAGGGGGCTCTCATGCGACTTCTGACAGGCTTTGTGCTGGGCGGGATCCTGGCCACGGGCGCCTTGGGGGCGGCGGTGTCGCAGACCCGGATCGACCCGGCGACGGGGGCCCAGGTCCCCGACGCGGCGGCCCCGACGGCGGCTCCGGCCACGACACCGACCCGCCGACCCGGCGTCGCGGTGCTGAACCGCGTGCCGCCCCGTGGCGGCGGCCAGGTCGACTGGAAGGCGGCGGTCGGCGGGCTGCGCCAGAGCGGCGGCGGCAATCCCGCGCCCAACCTCAACCAGGCCGCCGTCGACATGACCCGGGTTCCGATCCTGCTGCCCGCCGACGGCGACCTGACGGCCGGAGCGCGGATCTATTCGTTCGGCGACTACTATACGATCACCGCCGATGCGCCGGGCGCGGGGATTTCGCTCAGCGGCACGACCGCCGTGGTCCCCCTGCCCGCCGGTTCGCCGCTGAAGATCACCCCGATGGGACCGGAAGGCGCGACCTCGCAGCGTACGGTGGACGGCCAGCTGATCAGCTTCGTGCGCTACGGCGTGCTCTACACGGTCGAGGTGCGCTGCGACGCGCCGACCGACCCGCGCTGCGCCGACGACAACTACGCCCGCGGCCTGGCCGCCAAGACCACCACCGTGGTGATGGGCGCCGCCGCCCGCGCCGCCGCCGGCCTGGGGGGCTGAGCCGATGCGCAAGCTGCTGATCCTCTCGCCGCTAGTCCTGGCCCTGGCCCTGGGAAGCTGCGACGACACCACCAAGCCCGCCGCCCCCGCGCCGGGCGGCGAGGTCAAGACGCCGGCTTCGCCCGAGCCCGGTCCGCCGACGCCCGACGACCAGCCGTCCGACGGCGGGGCCGAGCAGCCGTCCAGCGAGCCGGTCCCGCCCGCGCCCGGTCCGCCGGTCGAGCCCGCGACCCCGCCAGCCCCCTCGCCGGCCAGCTTCAACCACAACCCGCCCGGCGTGATGCCGAACGGCCAGGGCCACGGCTATCTGGACCGCACGGTGTGGTCGCCGGCCATGTGCTGGCCGCTGCAGGACGACGCCTTCGCCAATTCCCAGGTCTATGGCCACGGCGGCGGCATGGGTCCGGCCGGAACCAGCCAATGCGACAGCGCCAACTACGCCCTCCCCTGGCGCGACAACTTCTGCGAGGCGCGCTCGCGCGACAATCCGCTGTGCGCCGGCGGCGGCACGGGCCACCAGGGCCAGGACATCCGCCCGGCCACCTGCAAGAAGAACCAGTACTGGGCGGTGGCGGCCGAGAAGGGCGTGATCACCGACATCGGCAGCTACACCGTCACCCTGGTGGGCTCGGCCGCGCCGCACCGCACCTATCGCTACCTGCACATGCAGATGGCCGCCTTGGCGGTGAAGGAAGGCGACACGGTCATCGCCGGCCAGAAGGTGGGCAAGGTGGCCAACGATTTCGGCGGCACGCCCACCACTATCCACCTGCACTTCGAGCTGCGGGCCGGCGTGGCGGGCACGACGACCGACGGCAAGCCGGTGGTGCTGCACACCTTCCTGCCGCCCTATATGAGCCTGGCCGAGGCCTATCAGCGCAAGCTGAACGGGGGGACCTGCGGCTAGGGCGATCTTGGGTGATCACTTGCCCCCTACGGGTCGCTTCGCGACCGTCTTCCCCCATAGGGGGAAGAGGCCGTGGGCGGACAGACGGCGAAGCCGTCAGGTTGGGGGGAAGTGCGTGAGCCGCCGACGCCCTACAGCTTGTAGCCGCTCGCCAGGATCTTGGCGTGGACCGCCTTGGTCAGCTTGATGTAGCCCTTGCTCGGATCGCGGAAATACAGCGGGTCCTTGATCTTGGCCGGGTCGAAGCCTTCCTGGACCAGGTCGATCTTGCGGTACTTGAAGGTGCCGGTGGTCTCGATCTCGGGCTGCAGGCGCACGAAGATCGGGCGGGCGTAGGCCGGCAACTCGCGGTCGACATATTCGGCCAGGCCGCCGATCTCGAACTCGGGTCCGACGACCAGCGAGGCCATGCCCGCCTTGCCGTCCAGGTCGCCGATGGTCACGCCGTAGACGTTGACTTCCTTGACGCCGGGCACCGCCGACAGGCGCTCGGACACCTCGCTGGTGGCGACGTTCTCGCCCTTCCAGCGGAAGGTGTCGCCGATCCGGTCGACGAAGTAGAGGTAGCCGTCGCCGTCGGACCGCATCAAGTCGCCGGTGCGGAACCAGGCGTCGCCCTTCTCGAAGACGTCGTGCAGGATCTTCTTCTCGGTGGCGGCCTTGTCGGCGTAGCCGGTGAAGTTGGAGCGGGCGTCGCCGGCGATGTGGCCGATGCATTCGCCGATTTCGCCGGGGGCGGCCTCGATGCAGCAGCCGTTGGCGCCGCGCACGGGGGTCTCGGTCTCGACGTCGAACTTGACGATGCGGATGTTGAACTTCTTCTTCAGATAGCCCGGGACGCGGCCGATGGCCCCGCGTCGGCCGTCGAAGTTGAACAGCGAGACGTTGCCCTCGGTCGCGCCGTAGAACTCCAGCACGCCGCCGACCTTGAAGCGGTCCAGCATCTGGTCCCAGACGTCGGGACGCAGGCCGTTGCCGAAGATCAGCCGGATCTTGTGGGCGTGCTCGCTGGGCGTTTCGGGATGGTTGGCCAGGTAGCGGCACAGCTCGCCGATATAGACGAACATCGTGCAGTTCTCGGCGACCACGTCGTCCCAGAAGGCGGTGACCGAGAACTTCTTGCGCAGCACCACCGCCCCGCCGTTCAGCAGGGCCGCGCCCATGGCGCAGAGGCCGCCGGTGGCGTGGTAGAGCGGCAGGGTCACGTAGATGCGGTCGGTGGCCCGCGCGTCGGTC
Source organism: Caulobacter sp. P1_D6 (assembly GCF_056406095.1). Taxonomy (NCBI): domain Bacteria; kingdom Pseudomonadati; phylum Pseudomonadota; class Alphaproteobacteria; order Caulobacterales; family Caulobacteraceae; genus Caulobacter; species Caulobacter sp. P1_D6. The sequence goes on from NZ_JBFUAW010000002.1 coordinate 95,055, forward strand.
GAGCCGGCGAAGCCGCGCATGTAGAGCTGGGCGCGCATGTGGGTGATGCGGGCGGCCTTGGGCATGCCCGTCGTGCCGCTGGTGAAGATGTAGAGCGCGGTGTCCTTGGCGGTCAGGCCGTTGCGGGCCGTCAGGCGGTCGGGACGCAACTGGCTGCAGCTCTTCAGCGCGTTGGCCAGGTCGCGCTGGTCGCCCTGGGCCGGGCCCAGCACCCACTGCTGGACGTGGCGGCCCAGCGTGCTCTTCACCTGCTCGAAACAGGGCGAGGTCTCGGGATCGACGATGCAGTGCAGGGCCTGGGAGATGTTCAGGCAGTGGGCCAGGGCCGGGCCGGTCAGCTGGTTGTTGATCAGGGCGGTGGCCACGCCGACCTTCGACAGACCGTACCAGATCGCCAGGTATTCCAGGCGGTTGGGCATGAACAGCGCCACGGTCTGGCCGCGGGTGATGCCCTGCCCCTTGGCCCAATGGGCGTAGCGGTTGGCGATGCCGTCCAGCTCGGCATAGGTCACCGACCGGCCTTCGAAGACGATGGCCTGGCTGTCGCGCCACTTGTCGACCGCCGCCTCCAGATCGTCGCAGATCAGGTTGGTGCTGTCCGGCGCGATGGATTTCACGCGCTTAAGGGTTCGCGAGAGTCCCTTCAGGAACTTCAACTCGCGCTTCAACCTGGCCGGCAAACTCATCGACGCACTCCGTTCAAACAACCATTGGAGAGCGACGAGCGGCCGGTCAAGACGTGCCGGCGGCTCGATTTGCCGAAGTGGACGACAATCGGAAATGCACTTGGCCGCGGGTGAAATCCAGCGCCACCGATTCAAAGGCGTTGAGGATGTCGATCCCGATCAGGATCGCCGGCCGATGAACCAAGTCCCAATACTCGAAGGTATGGACCGGGCCGAACACCACCGGCACGTCGCGGATGGTGATCCTGCCCAGGCTGAGGTTCTTGAGCGCGGCCAACCGGCCTTCCAGGGTCTGGCCGGTCAGGCTGACCAGCTGGATGTCCGCCCAGTCGCTGGTCACGTTCCGACCGCGCATGGCCAGGCGCATCAGGGCCATGTTGCCCACGGTCGTGGTGGAGCCCGTGTCGATGAAGGCCAGCACCGGCGCGCCCGCCGCCGTGGCCTCGATCAGGTGCAGGCCGCTGCGCCGCGCCTTCACGGGCACGCTCACGGTGTATTCGTCGGTGGTGGGCGGGACCGAACCCACCCGCATCTGGTCGCGGGCGAAATCGAGGATCAGCCCCTGCCCGCCCAGCCAATCCAGGCCCAGGACACCCGGCGCCTGAACGAATCGCCCGGGCAGGACCGACAGGGTGAGGCCGCGCCGCACCCGGCGGCCGACGGCGATCGTCTGGACCTTGACCGTTCCCACCGTCTCGACGCCGGCGATCCCGTGCAGGCTCACCGAGCCGCTGGTCGGCAGGTCCAGCACGGCGGCCAGCTCGCTGGAGATCACCGAGGCGTTGGCGCCGGTGTCGACCAGGAAAGGATATGGCCCTTGGCCATTGATCTTGGCCTGGACGGTCAGGCGTCGGGTGAAGCCCTGGATCTTGGTGGGATCGACGGGCGGATCCGGCAGGTCGAGCGCGGCGGCCGGAAGGGCGGGCGCAAGTCCGGCCATGGCGAGCATCGCCGCCAGCCGTCGTCGCGAGAACTCGGGACTGTCCACGGAAACAGCCTCCTTCCAGAGGAAGGAGGCTATACCCTGCTCGACACCTTAGCCAGAACTTCGAAGACCGACGTTATCCCGTCGCGAGGCGACGCTGGTCGTCGCGCGCCGACTTCAGCTTCTCGGCCACCAGGAACGCCAGTTCCAGGGCCTGTTCGCCGTTCAGGCGCGGATCGCAGTGGGTGTGGTAGCGGTCGGCGAGATCGCCTTCCGACACCGCCCGCGCGCCGCCCAGGCACTCGGTGACGTTCTGACCGGTCATCTCCAGGTGCACGCCGCCGGGGTGGACGCCCTCGGCGTTGGCGATCTCGACGAACGACTTCACCTCCGAGAGGATGCGGTCGAACGGCCGGGTCTTGTAGCCGGTCGAGGCCTTCAGCGTATTGCCGTGCATCGGGTCGGTGGCCCAGACCACCGAACGGCCGGCGGCCTTGGTCGCCTTCATCAGGCGCGGCAGGCGGTCGGCGATCTTGTCCGAGCCGAAGCGGCCGTACAGGGTCAGGCGGCCCGGTTCGTTCTGCGGGTTCAGCACGTCGATCAGCCGCAGCAGGTCGTCGCCTTCCATGGTCGGACCGCACTTCAGGCCGATCGGGTTCTTCACGCCGCGCATGAATTCGATGTGGGCGCCGTCCAGCTGGCGGGTGCGCTCGCCGATCCACAGCAGGTGGGCGCTGGTGTCGTACCAGTCGCCCGAGGTGCTATCGACGCGGGTCATGGCTTCCTCGAAGCCCAGCAGCAGGGCCTCGTGGCTGGTGAAGAACTCGACCCGGCGCAGGTCGGGCTGGGTTTCCGGCGTGACGCCGACCGCCGACATGAAGGTCAGGGCTTCGCTGATCTTTTCCGACAGCTCGCGGTATCGCGCGCCCTGCGGGCTGTCGCCCACGAAGCCCAGCGTCCAGCGGTGGATGTTGTAGAGGTCGGCGTAACCGCCGCTGGCGAAGGCGCGCAGCAGGTTCAGCGTCGCGGCCGACTGGCCGTAGGCGCGCAGCAGGCGATCGGGATCGGGGATGCGATCCTCGGGCGTGAACTCCATGCCGTTGATGTTGTCGCCCCGATAGGACGGCAGGGTCACGTCGCCGATCGTCTCGATCGGTTCCGAGCGCGGCTTGGCGAACTGGCCGGCGATGCGGCCCACCTTCACCACCGGCTTGCCGCCGGCGAAGGTCAGCACCACCGCCATCTGCAGGATCAGGCGGAAGGTGTCGCGGATGTTGTCCGCGTGGAATTCCTTGAAGCTTTCGGCGCAGTCGCCGCCCTGCAACAGGAAGGCGCGGCCCTCGGCCACTTCGCCCAGGGCCGACTTCAGCCGGCGCGCCTCGCCCGCAAAAACCAGCGGCGGCATCTGACGAAGAGTCTGCTCCACACGGTCGACCGCACCCGCATCCGGGTAGTCGGTCGGGACGTGTTTCGCAGGCATGGCTCTCCACGACGACGGGGTCCAACGGCTGGTCATGACGGTCTCGAACTTCTCAAAAGGGAGCGGCTTTTATCCTAACCGCTATGGAAAGGCAAAATCATTGCGACGAAAGGGGGAAAATCAGCCCAGCGGGGTAAGTTCGTCCAAGCTGGTCCATTGCGACTCCAGCGAACGGGCCAGGCCGCAGGCGATCAGGGTCACAGCGCCCAGGGCCAGCCACCATTCCTGCCAGACCCCGAAGCTCAGGCCGCCGATCACCAGATAGCTGACGAGGGCGGCGGCGGCCATGGCGGCCTCGGCTCGCGACCGCTCGTTGAGCCGCACGACCCCATAGGCCAGCCAGCAGAAGAACACCCCCGCCAGGGCCGCGCCGATCGCGCCGAGCTCCAGCCACAGCTGAAGTTGCGCGTTGTGGGTGTGCAGCGGGATGGCCGGGCCGAACGTGCGGCTGGCGTCCAGACCCCAACCCCGGAAGGGATGGCTCTGAACATGGTCGGCGGCGAAGGTCCAGATGTTCAGCCGCGAGTCCCAAGAGGCGGGCACCAGCTTGTGCAACCACGCGATCACACCGGTCTGGACCCCGACCAGAATGGCCAGGGGCGCCACCACGAACGGCGTGGCGACCAAGCCGACCAGCACCTTGGCCGCTGTCCGTCCGAAATTATGGACCAGCAGCCAGATCACCCCGCCCGCCGCCAGGGCGACGAGACAGGCGTCCGAGCTGCAGACCACGGAGGTCACGATCATTCCCGCCGCCAGCAGCCAGATCAGCCTGAAGCGCCCAAGTCGCGACAGGATCAGCGCCGCGGGCCAGAACAGCAGCGCCATGACATAGGTCGACAGCGAAACCTTGACCATCGCCAGGTCCGGGCGGATCGCCTCGCCGGTCAGCGCGTGAAGTCTCTGGTAGATCGCGGCGCCGCTCAACGAGTCCAGCGCGGCGATCACGGCCAGGGCCACCATGCCGTACGCCAGCACCACCGCCCCGCGCCGCGCGCCGGTTTCGGCCAGTCCGCGCAGGGCCACGACGGCCGCGCCGTAGGTGGCCAGCTGCAGGAACAGCTTCAGGGCGGTCAGGGTCTCGATGTCGCCGTAGTCCTTGAGCTTCGACGCGTCGATCGCCACCGGGCTCCAGGTCATGCTGACCGCCGCCCACAGGGCCAGGGCCACCAGGATCAGAAGCGGCGGCGCGGCGGCGCGGGTCAGCTTCAGGCCCGGCAAGGCCAGCAGGCCGGTCAGGGCCAGCAGCGGCGCGAAGCCCAGTGGCGCCAGATAGGCCAGCAACGGCGTCATCACCGTGACGAAGATCGCGACCCCGGTGAGCCAGGGCGCGCGGCGCGCCGGAGCATCGGCGGACGCGTCCCCTCGAACGGTCGACTCGATCGGCGATGTCGCGGTCATACGGTCCCCATTTCCGAGGGCTTGTACTTCTCGCGCATGGTGACCAGCTCCTCGGCCAGGGTCGGGTGGACCGCGCAGGTGGAGTCCCACTGGGATTTGGTCACGCCCATCTTCACGGCGATCGCGGCCATCTGGATGATCTCCGGCGAATCCGGCCCGACGACGTGCACCCCGACCACCTTCTCGTCGTCCTGCTTGACCACCAGCTTCATCAGGCAGCGGTCCTGGCCGCCGTAGAAGACGCTCTTCATCGGCCGGAACACGGCGCGATAGATGTCGACCTTGCCGAATTTGTGACGCGCCTCGGCCTCGGTCATGCCGACCGCGCCGATCGGCGGCTGGGAGAACACCGCCGAGGCGACCATGTCGTGATCGAAGCTGGTCGGATTGTCGTAGAACTCGGTCTGGGCGAAGGCCGCGCCCTCGCGGATCGCCACCGGCGTCAGGTTGATGCGGTCGGTGACGTCGCCCACCGCCCAGATGTTCTCGGCGGTCGTCCTGGACTGCTCGTCGACCACGATCGCGCCGCGGTCGTTGAGCTTCACGCCCACCTTGTCCAGGCCCAGCCCCTCGACATAGGGGTCCCGCCCGGTGGCGAACATCACCGCGTCGGTCTCGAAGGTCAGCTCGTTGTTGAGCTTGCTGAGCAGGCCGGTCTCGGTCTTCTCCAGGCTCTCGTGCGAGCAGCCCAGCACCACCTTGATCCCGCGCTTCTCCAGTTCCTCGGCCAGGTGCATGCGCACGTCGTCGTCGAAGCCGCGCAGGATGTTGGCGCCGCGATAGAGCAGCGTGGTCTGCACGCCCAGGCCGTTGAAGATGCTGGCGAACTCGACGGCGATATAGCCGCCGCCGACCACCATCACCCGCTTGGGCAGGGTCGGCAGGTGGAAGGCCTGATCAGAGGTGATGCCCAGTTCCGCGCCCGGGAAGTCGGGCTTCCAGGGCCGGCCGCCGGTGGCGATCAGGATCTTGCGGGCGGTGTAGCGGCCCGCGTCCCCCGAAGCGCTATTTGGCGACCCTTCCTTGGGCAGCACCTCGACGGTGTGCTTGTCGACAATCTCGGCCCGGCCGTGCAGCAGGTGCGCGCCCGCCTTCTGCAGGTTGGTGACGTAGATCCCCGACAGGCGGGCGATCTCGACGTCCTTGTCGTGCAGGAAGCCCTTCCAGTCGAAGCTGGCCTCGCCGATCGTCCAGCCGTAGCCCTTGGCCGTCTTCAGCTGGCTGGTGACCTCGCTGGCGTAGACCATGAACTTCTTGGGCACGCAGCCGCGGATCACGCAGGTGCCGCCCACCCGGTATTCCTCGGCCACGGCCACCTTGGCGCCGCTCATGGCCGCCAGGCGCGCGGCGCGCACGCCGCCCGAGCCGGCGCCGATGACGAAGAGGTCGAAGTCGTACTCAGCCATCGCGGCGCTCCGGGATCACATAGTCGGGTCGGGCTCAGCCGTGAGCCCGGGAGAGGGCGGATATGGGTCTAGGGGACCAGCTTGACCACCCCTTGGTCGGTTCCGATCAGGGCTTCGTCCGCCAGGTCGAGGAACAGGCCGTGGTCGACGACGCCGGTCACGGTCTTCAAGGCCGCCGCCAGGGCGGCCGGTTCGGCGATCACGCCGGACGGCAGGTCGTAGATCACGTTGCCGCCGTCGGTGACCACGATGCCTCGGTCGGCCATGCGCAGGCGCGGCGGCAACAGCTCGAACTCGGCGGCGATGTCGGCCAGCCGATGGCCGGTATGGACATGGCCGAAGCGCACGACCTCGATCGGCAGCGGGAACTTGCCCAGGTGATCGACCTTCTTGGCGGCGTCGGCGATGACCACGCAGCGCTTGGAGGCCTCCCAGACCAGCTTCTCGCGCAGCAGGGCCGCGCCGCCGCCCTTGATCAGCGACAAGCCCGGACCGACCTCGTCGGCGCCGTCCACGGTCAGGTCGATCGACTTGACGTCGTCCAGCGCCGCCAGCGGGATGCCCAGCTCGCGGGCCAGGTTGGCGGTGGCTTCCGAGGTCGGCACGCCGCGGATGTCCAGCTTGCGCGCGGCCAGGGCTTTCACGAACCAGGCCGCCGTCGAGCCCGTGCCCAGGCCCACGACCATGCCGGCCTCGACGAGTTCGGCCGCGGCCTCGCCCGAAATTCGCTTCTGATCGTCGGCGCTCATTTCTTCCCCTTCTTGGCCAGCTTGAGGGCGCGGAACTTGGCCGCCCAGCCCGGCTTGTCGCTCTGCGGCGCGCGGCTCAGGGCCAGGGCCCCGTCCTCGACGTCCTTGGTGATCACCGAGCCCGAGCCGGTCATCGCCCCTTCCCCGACCCGCACCGGCGCCACCAGGGCGGTGTTGGAGCCGATGAAGGCGTTCGCGCCGACGTGGGTCTCGAACTTGTCGAAGCCGTCGTAGTTACAGAAGATCGTGCCGGCCCCGATATTGGCTTTTGGGCCAATCGAGCCGTCGCCCAGGTACGACAGGTGGTTGGCCTTTGCCCCCGCCCCGACCTTGACCTTCTTGACCTCGACGAAGTTGCCGATGTGGGCGTCCGGACCGATGTCCGCGCCCGGCCGGAGACGGGCATAGGGACCGATCAGGGCCCCCTCGCCGACGGCCGCGCCTTCCAGGTGGCTGAACGCCTTGATCACCGCGCCCGTGGCGACGCTGACGCCGGTCCCGAAGACCACGAACTGCTCGACCGTGACGCCGGCGGCCAGTTTGGTGTCCCAGCTGAGGTGCACGGTGTCCGGGGCCGGCATGGTGACGCCCTCGACCAGGAAGGCCGACCGACGGGCGGCCTGCCAGACCGCCTCGGCCGCGGCCAGCTCGGCCTGGGAATTGACGCCCTGCACCGAGGCTTCCGGCGCGAAGGCGGCGCGGGTCGACAGTTCGCGGTCATGCGCCAGGCCGACCACGTCGGTCAGGTAGTATTCCTGGTTGGCGTTGTCGTTGCCGACATTGGCCAGCAGGTCGAACAGCAGGGCGCGGTCGGCGGCCAGGACGCCGGAATTGCAGTGCTTGACCTGCTTGACGGCGGCGTCGGCGTCCTTGGCCTCGACGATCCGCAGCAGCACGTGGCCGGGGGCCAGGATCAGTCGGCCATAGGCGCCGGGATTGGCAGCCTCGAAGCCCAGCACCGCCACGTCAGCGCCCCCCCCGCGCGAAGAACCGGTCCGCAGGTCGAACAGCGGCTCGATCGTCGGGGCGCTCAACAGCGGGCAGTCGGCGAAGGTCACCACCACGTCGCCGTCGAAGTCGGCCAGGGCGTCGCGGGCGGCCAGCACGGCGTGGCCGGTGCCTTGCGGCGGATCCTGCAGCACGGTCGCGCCCTCGCCCAGGCGCTTGCGGGCATGCTCGCCGACCTGCGGGCTGTGGGCGCCGACCACCACGACGATGCGCTCGCAGTTCAGGGCCTCGGCGGTGTCGATCGCGTGGTCCAGCAGGGTCCGCCCGCCGATCCTGTGCAGCACCTTGGGCGTTGGCGACTTCATCCGCGTGCCCTGGCCGGCGGCCAGGATGACGGCCGCCCTCGGGCGAGCCGGCGACGAAACGGCGTTGGTCATGGGCGAAGCGACTCCCGAAGCACGGACCAAAGTTGCATTAGCCGCGCGTTTAGCCGAAAGGCCAGAGCCATGCATGCCCAGAACGACATCTTGTCCCCCGACTTTCTGAAGGGCGCGACGATCGCCTTCGACCTCGACGGCACCCTGGTCGACACCGCCCCGGACCTGGTGGCCTCGCTGAACATCATCCTCGCCGAGGAAGGCCTGCCGCCCCTGCCGTTCGACGACGTGCGCAAGATGGTCGGGCGCGGGGCCAAGGCCCTGCTGGAGCGCGGCTTCGCCGCCGCCGGGGCGCCGCTCGACGCGGACCAGGCCCCGGCCCTGGTCGAACGCTTCATCGCCCTCTACCTCGGCCGCATCGCCCACGAGAGCGCGCCCTTTCCCGGCGTGGTCGAGACCCTGGTCGCGCTCCGGGCGGCGGGCGCGAAACTGGCGGTCTGCACCAACAAGCTGACTCACCTGTCGGTCGCCTTGCTCGACGCCCTGGACCTGACCCAGTATTTCGACGCCGTGGTCGGCGCCGACAGCGCGCCCGCCGCCAAGCCCGACCCGCGTCACGTGCTGGCGGCGATCGCTGCGGTCGGCGGCGATCCGGCCCGCGCCGTGATGGTCGGCGACAGCATCAACGACGCCCTGGCCGCCAAGGCCGCCGGCGTCCCGACCCTGCTGGTCACGTTCGGCTACACCGAGGCTCCGGTGGAGACCCTGGGCGGAGATCTGTTGATAGATGCCTTCTCCGACGTCCCGTCGGCCTGCATCACGCTTTTGACCTCTTGCGGTCCCGGAAACGCCGGGCTATAGGCCCGTCCCTCTCGCGGCGAGGTCCTTGAACCTCACCGACACGGCGGATGCTTAGCTCAGCGGGAGAGCACCTCGTTCACACCGAGGGGGTCGCAGGTTCAATCCCTGCAGCATCCACCATTTTCCCCGATGATCCTGAAACTTGTTTCGAGCCGCGGACCGCACGCGCCGTCGGCGTCGTTCGTCGCCGTTCGACGCTGATGCGCCCAGCCACGAGGCGAATGCACTCAAGAGTAGCGCAATAGCTCCACTCATCTTTTAGTCTTGTTAAGCGTCGATTTCCGTCGTTCTCTAGGCCACGCTTGGGGGGCCGAGCATGACGCCAGAACTGTCAAACCTCATCGCGACGATCTCCGCCCGATCCCCTCCTCGCGCTCGCCCGTCGATCCGCAACAGAGGTAGGACAAGATGATCCCTCCCAGCCGCCGGTCCCTGACCGCCTCGCTCTTCGCCCTGACCGCCGTCACGGCCGTGGCGGGCTGCAAGCCCAAGCCCGCGCCCGCGCCCGCGCCTCCCGCCGCCGTCCAGATCACCGAACCGGAGGTCCTCGCCGCGCAGAAGGCCTGGGGCGACGCGCTGGTGGCCATCTCGCAGGCCTATGAGACCGGCGGCATCGAAAAGGCCAAGCCGCTGGCCAGCGAGGTAATCGACAAGGCCTACGGCTACAACATGGGACCGGTGCTGTTCAAACCGACCCTGACCCAGGAACCCCAGACCTTCCGCCTGACCAAGGAAGGGGCCCTGTCCTATTTCGTCGGCCACGACCCCGCGTATCCTCACGATGACGGCTTCGCGCTCAAGGGCTGGCGCTCGGTGGCGGTCCGCAACGTCGGAATCCAGATCAACGGCGCCGTCGCCAACACGATGGGCAACGTCTCGATGACCGACAAGGACGGCAAGGTCACCACGGTCGACAAGACCTGGACCTTCAAGAAGGACGACAAGGGCGTGGTGCGCATCATCCTGCACCACTCCTCCCTGCCCTACACCGGCCCGGAGAAGCCCGTCCTCCGTGCGCCCCTGGTCCTCAAGCGCCCTGTGACCGTCAAGCAACCGTAAAGGCGTCGAAGGGCAGCGCCGCCAGGAAGTCGGCGGCGTCGAAGGCCTCGCCCGGCGCCAGGGCGCCGCTCGCCACATCGCCGGCGAGCAGGCGCTCGACGGCTTCGCAGACCAGCGGCGCGGTGAACCCGTAGATGTCGCGGCCGGCGGCCGTCGCGCGCCGCGTCTGGCCGCCGCGCGTCACGATCGCCTCGACGACGAACTTCTGGGCCGACAGCCCGCGCTCGTCGACGGCGGTCGGCGGCGGGGTCGCAGTGTCCCGGATGTCCTTCAGCGCCGTCTCGCTGAGATAGGTGTCCAGTCGCGCGGTCTTCAGGTGCCGGGCGATGACGACCACCTCGGAGAACGGCACCGCGATCATGGCCTGGGATCCGACCGGTTCCGGGAAGGTCCAGGTCGTGCGCGGCGGCGGATTGGCCAGCGGCGCCAGCCGCCCCTCGACGATCACCTGGCGCGGCGCGGTGTTGCGGGCCCCGGTGATCCGCGTGCCCTCGGTCGGCCACCAGTGGTCGAGCCCGATGCCGATCTGGATGTCGTCAGCCTCGGCCCAATCGCCCATGGCCGCCGTGACCAGCAGGTCGACCAACCCGCCGTAGAAGCCCATGGCCGGCAGGGCGACCACACCGGCCGCGCGGGCCGGTCCGTCGAACCGGTCGAACACCGCCTGGGCGCTGGGCTGCTCGGCCGAGACGTCGATGTAGTGGGCGCCCGCCCGCAGCGCCGCCGACGCCACCGCCTCGGCGGTGTCCAGGAACGGCCCCGCGCAGTTGATCACCGCGGCCACGCCCTCGAACGCCTGGTCGAGCGCGGCGGCGTCTTCGACGCTGGCCGTCCGGATCGCGACGTCGCTTCCCGGGAAGGCGGCCTGGAGCGCCTCGGCCCGCCGTCCGACCGCCACGGGCGCCAAGCCCCGCCGCAGAAGCTCGTCGACCACGAACCGCCCGGTGTGGCCCGAGGCCCCGAACACGGCCACCCGATGCTTGGAAGTCTCGAAATTCGTCATGGCGCAACCTCGCTACAGACCTGTCTGTTCCGCATAGCTACAAACAGGTCTGTAGCGTGTCAACCGGCGCCGTGCTACGAGGGGCTGGAGGTGTCGTGATGCAGCAAGATTCCGGACGCTCGACGTCCACCAACAATCCGGCCGCCGCCAAGACCGGCGACGCGGTCCGCGAGCGCATTCTCGAGACGGCCTCGGGCCTGTTCTATCGGGAGGGCGTGCGCGCGGTCGGGGTCGATCTGGTGGTCGCGGAGGCCGGCGTCGCCAAGACCAGCCTCTATCGTCACTTCCGCACCAAGGACGACCTGATCGCCGCCTTTCTCGAACGCGAGGACAAGGACTTCTGGCGCACCTGGGACGAGGTCACGCGGCGACACCCCGACGACCCGGCGGGCGAGCTGCAGACCCATATGGACTGGATCGGCGAGCGGGTCGGGCGGCCCAAATATCGCGGCTGTCCGCAATTGAACGTCGCCGCGGAATTTCCCCAGGCCGAGCATCCGGCCAGGCTGGTCGCCACCGCGCACAAGCTTGAGCTGAGGCGTCGGCTGCTCGACATCGCCCAGCGGATGGGCGTCGCCCGCTCGGAAGAGCTGGCCGGACAGCTGGCGGTTCTGATCAACGGGGCCTTCGTCAGCACGCCGATCCTGTCGACGGCCGAGGCGAAGGGGCTGCTGCAACGCGCGGCCCAGGCCCTGGTCGAGGCCGCGCGCTGACACGCCTTCGCCGCCACCGTCCAGACCCGTGGGCTTGGAAACGGTGACGGCTCGGGGATCGCGATCGTCGGCTCAGTTCGCCGGCGCGTTGGCCTTGCTGATCAGGATCGTCACGGTGACGCGACGGGCTTCGGCCGCGGTCTTGGGCGGATCGGGATCCTGGGCGACGGAGTCTTCACCCAGGGCGGTCGCCGGGACGATGTAGGGCGGCACGATGGCGCAGCTCTCGATCAGGTAGGACTTCACGGCCGCCGCGCGGCGGGCGCTCAGGCGCTTGTTGGCGGCCGCGTCGCCGGTCGGGTCGGCGCGACCGACCACCGCCAGCCGGAAGCCGCTCTTGATGCCCTTGGCCTTGGCGGCGATGTCCTGCAGGTCCTGCTTGCCTTGGGCCGAGATCGTGGCGCTGCCCACCTCGAAGAACACCTTGGCCCGGCCGGCCGCCACCAAGTTGCCGACATTGTTCAGCCGCTCTTCCTGCTCGGCGATCGCCTGCTTGTTTGAGGCGACGCCGGCTTCGGTCTGGGACAGGCCGGCCGAGATCTGCCTGGCGGTCTTCAGGTCGGACTTCTTGAAGGTGATGGATTGGGCGACCAGGCCATCGGCGGACGGCAGCCCCCTGAACTCGATGGCCAGGCCGCGGATCAGGTCCTCGGTCGAACCGCTTTCGCGCTGCAGGACCCCCGCGCCGGCGGTGACCGTGATCTTGGTGTCCGGCGTCAGGGCGAGGGTCTGCTCTTCCGCGCCCATCCTGACGACGAGACTGTTGTCGGCATGCGAAACGATCATGCCCTTGTAGACTTGGGCCTCCTGGGCAAATCCGAGTCCAGGGACGGCCATCAGGACCGCTCCGAGCATAGCTGCCATCGCTTTGCGGATATCCATGTCGCGCGTTCTCCATCGCCCGCGCGCCCGGCCCGCGATGCGGCGGCGCCCTCGCAACGCAGGGTCGCCGTGGTGGTACGCCCGGCACAGCTCGCGCGACATCCGTTAGACACCTGAGCCCGGGGCAGGCCATCCCCCGAGGCGGAGCAGACCTGCCGGTCGATTTTGACGTATCGCCAGCTCTTGTTGCGCCAGCTCCACAGGCGCGCGATGTTGCGCCTTCGGCGACACCGTCGCCTCGCGGAACCTCACCGGAGAACTCGGGGTTCCACCTTCAGCGCAGCACTTCCAGGACATGTCGGACTTAATGCCATCTCGTCGCTTGATCGACCTCGACCAGGCCACGCGCTTCCAGCTGCTGATCGACGCGGTCAAGGACTACGCCATCTACCTGCTCGACGCCGAGGGGCGCGTCGCGACCTGGAACACCGGCGCCCAGCTGTTCAAGGGCTACACGGCCGACGAGATCATCGGCCGGCATTTCTCGACCTTCTACACCGAGGAAGACCGCAAGATCGGCATGCCCGAGCGCGCCTTGCGCACCGCCGCCGAAACCGGCCGATTCGAGGCCGAGGGCTGGCGGGTGCGCAAGGACGGCACGCGCTTCTGGACCCACGTGGTGATCGATCCCGTGATCGATGGCGGCGAGGTGGTCGGCTACGCCAAGATCACCCGCGACGTCTCGGAACGGCGCGCGACCGACCAGGCGCTGTACGAGAGCGAGCAGCGCTTCCGGCTCCTGGTCGAGGGCGTCAAGGACTACGCCATCTACATGCTCGACCCGGACGGCAAGGTCACCAACTGGAACGCCGGCGCGGAGGCGATCAAGGGCTACACCGCCGGCGAGATCGTCGGCCGGCATTTCTCGCTGTTCTACACGCCCGAGGACCGCGAAGCCGGCGCTCCGGCCAGGGCCCTGGCCACGGCGCTGCGCGAGGGCAAGTTCTCCGGCGAGGCCCAGCGCGTACGCAAGAACGGCGAGCGGTTCTGGGCCAACGTCCTGATCGATCCGATCCACGACGACACCGGCCGGTTGCTGGGCTTCGCCAAGGTGACCCGCGACATCACCGAGAGACGCCAGGCCGAGGAGGAGCTCGAGCGCTCGCGCGAAGCCCTGGTCCAGGCCCAGAAGATGGAGGCGATCGGCCGTCTGACCGGCGGCGTCGCCCACGACTTCAACAACCTGCTGACCGTCATCCGCGCCTCGGCCGACTTCCTGCGCCGGCCCGGCCTGCCCGAGGAAAAGCGCACCCGCTACATCGAGGCGATCGCCGAGACCGCCGAGCGCGCCGCCACCCTGACCGGTCAGCTTCTGGCCTTCGCCCGACGCCAGCCCCTGCAGCCCGAGATCTTCGACGTCTGCGCGCGCCTGCGGGGCCTGCATCGGATCATCGGCAGCACGATCGGCTCGTCGGTGACCATCGAGACCGACCTGCCCGAAGCCGAACACGTCGTCGAGGCCGATCCCAGCCAGTTCGACACCGCGGTCCTCAACATGGTCATCAACGCCCGAGACGCCATGCCCCGCGGCGGGACGATCAAGATCCGCGCCCGGAATGTCGACCGCGTTCCAGCGGTTCGCGGCCACGCCGCCGCGAGCGGGGCGTTCATCGCCGTCGACATCGCCGACAACGGCACGGGAATGACGCCGGATACGCTGAAGAAGATCTTCGAGCCGTTCTTCACCACCAAGCCCGTCGACAAGGGCACGGGGCTGGGACTGAGTCAGGTCTACGGCTTCGCCAAACAGTCGCGGGGCGAGATCGACGTCGCGAGCCAGGAGGACGTCGGTACGACCTTCACGCTCTATCTGCCCAGCGCCAACGGCCAGGCCCTGACCACCTCCGTCCCCGCCGCCGCGCTGATCGACCTGTCGACGGTGCCCCGGCGTCGCGTCCTGCTGGTGGAGGACAACGAGGGCGTCGGCAAGTTCGCCGCCGGCCTGCTCAAGGAACTGGGCCAGACCGTCACCTGGGTCGGCGACGGACAGGCCGCGCTCAAGCAACTGGGCGAGAATCCGGACGCGTTCGACCTGGTGTTCTCCGACGTGGTCATGCCCGGCATCAGCGGGCTGGAGCTGGCCCAGCTGATCCGGCATCGGTGGCCGCAGCTGCAGATCGTGCTGACCAGCGGCTATAGCCACGTCATCGTCGAGCAAGGCGCCGGGGGTTTCCCACTCGTGCGCAAGCCTTATTCGATCGACGGGCTGCTGACGATCCTGGCGTCGAAACCGAACTAGCGCGGATAGCCGCCGACATCCTTCTCGTCGTCGATCACCCGGCCGGTTCCGTGGCGCACGTCCTGGACGATCCGGCGGTCGACGGCGTCGCGGTCCCAGGGCCGCGCGCCGGCGTTCAGCAGGACCTTGGCCTCGACCCGCCAGGCGGGGATCGCCTCCAGGCCCTCGGGCCACACCGGCGGCTTGTCGAGCAGGTTGATCTTCGGCAGAGGCTCGGCGGGGATGACGCGCGAAGGCGGCATGGGGCGGCCGTCGGCGTAGTTGGCCAGGTTGTCGTGCGCATAGAGGTCCAGGTCCCCCTGCCCCTCGACGATAAGGAACGGCAGCCGCAGGTCGGTGGACGCCCCGCCCTTGACCACGTTGCCGACCAGGGCCAGGCGCCCGTTGCGCCAGGTGTGGCCCGTCCATTCCGAGGCGTTGAGCGCGTAGTGCATGGCGCGCGTGCCCGGGTCGTAGATCAGGTTGTTGGCCGACACCGCCTCGACCGCGCCCTTGAACAGCTGGTTGCGCTCGCGGTTGTGCGCATAGAGATTGCCGACGATCAGCACCTGGGTGGCGTTGTCGTGGATCAGGCTGCCCTTGGAGTGCTCGCCCTTGACGTGGCTGGCGTTCGACAGGCCCTCGGCGACGATGTTGTTGCTGAAGGTGATCCGGCGCGAGGTCCCTTCCTGCCAGCCCTTGGGGTCCTCGCCGCCCGTGAAGCGCGGGCCCGAGGCCGAAAGATTCTCGTCGGTGGCCCAGCTGATCGAGCAGTGGTCGACGATGACGTCACGAGCCTTCCAGCAGGTGATGCCGTCGACCTCCCAGCCGCTGCGCGCCGGGGCCCCGTCGCGACCCGCGCGCACCCGCAGGTGGCGGATGATCACGTCGTGGGTCTCGATGGCCAGGCTGCCCTTGATCAGGGTCACGCCCGGCGACGGGGCGGTCTCGCCGGCGATGGTCAGGAAGGGCTCGACGATCTTGATGCTCTTGCGCCCCAGGTCGACGACGCCCGCAACGTCGAACACCACGGTGCGCGGGCCCTTGGCGGTGACGGCGGCACGGAACGAGCCCGGACCGTCGGCGGCCAGGGTCGTCACCCGGATGACCTGCCCGCCGTCGCCGCCGGGCGTGCCGGCCGCCCAGCCCAGGCGCTCGAACGCACCCGGCTTGGGCGCCGCCGCGATCGCGCCAAAGGCCGGCAGCGCCAGGGCGCTTCCCAGCAGCATCGCCCGCCGATCGATCCCGATGGCTTGGTCCTTCATCTCAGCCTCCCTCACGATCCGCGCGCCAGCCAGTCGACCGCGTTGGCCAGCCAGCGCCGCTGCAGCGGACCGGCCATGTCGGGCAGACGGTGCACCAGAACCCGCATGCCGTCCTTGCGCGCGATGAAGCTGGCCGCGCCGTTCTTGCGATCGTGGTCGCGGCTGTAGGCGGCGATCACCTCGACGCCTGTTCCGTCGACGACCAGCCCGTTGGACGGCTGCCCCTCGACCTGGTGCAGCACGCTCATGCCCATGTCGACCGGCAGGCCGGCGAAGGTGGAATGGGCGCGGACATAGTTCCAGTTGCCCATCCAGGGGGCGCGCAGGCCGCCGACCTGGCCGGCGTAGTCGAACAGGCCCAGGCCCGACAGCTGCTTGGCGACGCCCTCGGCCAGGCCGTCCTCCTGCACCATGGCCAGCAGCGGCGCGCCGGCCTTGACCGCCGCCAGGACCTCGGGCGGCAGGTCGCCCAGGACCACGACGGGCTTGTCGCCCTTCTTGGGCTGGGCCTCCAGGCCGGTCTGTTCGCCGACCTGACGGCGCACGATCTCGTCGCTCTTCAGGCCTGAGGCGATGATCCCGTCGTAGCGGACGCCCGGCTTGAAGTCCTCGACGACGACGCCCGGCACGGCCGCCAGTTGGTCGCGCAGGCTGCGGGCGATGCCCGAGACGCCGATCCGCGCGGGCTTGGCCGGCTTCGGCGCCGGTCCGGTCACCCAGATCTCGCGGTCCGAGACGACGTCGCCCAGGGCGATGCGGATCACGTTCAGCCCTTCGCGCCGCAGCGCCGGGGTCCGCACGCTCTCGGCCACCAGGTAGCTGAAGACGTCGGGCGACTGCCCCGCCGGGACTGGCCACCGGCCCAGGGCCTCGACGCTTCCGTCCGGCCCGACCAGGCTGAGCGCCATCTCGCCCGACACGGCCTTGCCGGTGTCGTTGAGCAGATAGAGGTCCAGCTCGGCGCTGTCCCCCGCCGCATAGGCCCGGGCACGGGGCTTGGCGATCGCCAGCACCGGCCGCAGGCTCTGGCTCATCAGGGCCGGATCGGCCTTGAAGCCGCGCAGCACGTCGACGATGCCGGAATGGTTCTCGATCGCCGTGCTCTCCCAGCCGGAAATGGCGGCGACGTCGACGCTGTCGCCGATCCGGATGTTCTCCAGATACTCGCGCCAAGCCTCGTAGGCCTTGCGGCCGATCGACAGGAACAGGCTTTCGCTGGTCGGGAACGCCTTGTTGAATCCCCAGCGCTCCAGATAGCCGTTGGTCGGCGCGACCACGGCCTTGTGGTCCTCCAGGTCGTAGCTCTTGCCGCCCTTGGCCAGGATCTCGACCAGCATGGCCGCGTGGTTGTCGGCGACCGCGCAGCCCTGCATCTCGCCGAACTCGACGATGAACGGCTTGCCGGTCTGGCGGTGAATGTACTCGTCCTTGCCCGCGTAGAACTTGTCGTACCACTGATCGCCGGCGCCCTGATGGTTGACCCACCAGCCGCCCCATTCCTCGACGTCCGAGCGGTAGTAGCGGTCGTCATAGGGCAGGCACATGGCCTGGGCCGCGCCGCGCGCCACGAAGCCGTCGTTGAGGATCACCGCCCGGCTGGGGTCCACGTCGTGGATCGCCTTCAGCACCGCCTGGACGTCGGGATTGGCGAGGTTCGCGCCGATCTCGTTCTGCAAGGTGTACTGGACCAGCGACGGGTGCGAGCGGAAAGCCCGGGCCATGGCCCTGCACTTCTCGACCATGAAGTCGCGGCTGAACGTGTCGGCGGGCGACAGGCTCTCGCCGGGCTTGAGGTCCTTGCCGATGGCGTGGCGACCGCCGCCGGGCTCCATCACCCGCAACAGGCCCATCTCGTCCATCGCCGTGAAGACCTCGGGCTTGCCGACGTTGCGGTGGAAGTGCAGCGCGTTGAGGCCCAGGGTCTTGGCCGAGGTCACCTCGCGGCGCGCCAGCTCCGGCGTCGGCCACAGGCCGTTGAAGCCCCAATAGCCCCAGGAGATCGCCGAATAGAGCCGCACCCGCCGGCCGTTCAGGCGCAGCATCGCGTCGGTCCCGACGCCATCGACGCCGAACCAGCGGAAGCCGAAGCGAACCTCGCGCGTGTCGACCGCGTCCTTGCGCTCGGTCCAGCGGAACCGCAGGCGATAGAGTTCGGGCGTCTCCAGGTCCCAGAGCTTGGCGCTCGGCGCCGCCAGGCTGAACCGGACCCGCACGCGCGTGGCGTCGATCCCCTCCAGCGCTTCCAGGCGGACCTCGGCCGGGATCAGGCGGCCCGTGCGGTCGTCGACCAGCTCCAGCCCCGCCTTGGCGCGCAGGCCGGCCAGCTTGGCGGCCGCGACCGGCTTGTCGAGCACGAGCTCCATGAAGCCTGTCACCCGCCGGGCGTCGGGCGTGTTCAGCACCCAGGCGTCGTCGATCCGGGCCGACAGCGGGTGGACGCTCAGGGCCAGGCCGCGATCCAGGCCGCCGAAGCCGTGCGAGGCGAACAACTTGGCCTTGCCCCACATCATGGTGGTGCTGTCACGCCAGTCGAAGCGGCCGCCCGGATTGGTGATGCGGACCGCCAGGCGGTTGGCTTGGCCCGGTCGCATGGCGGCGGTCAGGTCGCAGTTGATCGGCAGCTCCGACATGATCGAATAGCCGACCAGCTGCTCGTTCAGGAACACCTCGGCCCGCAGGCGCGCGCCGCGGATGTTCAGCATCACCCGCTTGCCCTTGGCGGAGGCGGGAATGTCGATCGCCTTGGACCACCAGGAGACGCCCTTGTAGGCGCCGTATTGCGGCACGTCGTCGTCCTCGGCGTAGCGGTATTCGTCCGCGCCGTAGGGCCGCGTGCCGAACTTGCCCCACAGGTGCTGCTCGACCGTGGTCGGCAGGTCCACGCGCAGGGCGTCGCCCGAGCCCAGGCTGGCCCAGCCGCCGGTCGGCGGATTGACCGGCAGGGCCTTCAGGTCGAACGCCCCGGGCAGGTGGATGGCGTCGTCCTTCCAGGGCGCCGCCTGGTCGATCCACAGGCTCCAGCCCTCGTCGGCGATGGCCAGCGGATCGGTTTCGGCGGAATTCGCCAGGGCCGGCGCCAGACTGGCGGCCACGCCCAGGCCGCCGGCGGCCAGGAAGCTTCGTCGGTCTACGCGCATGGTCCGGCTCACGGGGCTTGAACTTCAATCAGGTCTTGAAACAGGGCTCTCACGGACGCCATCCGTCGGGGCCGGCCAGGAACACGTCGCGGCTCCAGGCCTTGGCCTCGTCGGCGGTCAGCTGGCGGCTGCGCGGCTCGCGGGTCTTGGGGCTGGCCCCCTGCCCCGTCGAGGCGAACTCGGCGTAGGTCGCCGTGCCCAGGGTGTCGGTCTTGCCCGGCGTCCATTCGCGCCAGCCTTCCGGATGCAGGGCCGCGTCGATGCGGGTGCGCATGAAGATCACGGTGGCGTAGGCCCGCCAGGCGCGGCCGAACCACAGCTCGCCCACCTTCGGGTCGGCGGTGATCCGGCAGCGGTCGAAGACATAGGCGCTGTCCTGTTCCGGCTTGGACTTGCTCTGGGCCGTGATCATCACGGTCTCGTGGGCGATGCCGTGGATGTGGCAACGGTCGAAGAAAGCCTTGGCGTCGCCGAAGATGAAGTCGACATGGCCCTCGACGTAGCAATCCTTGAAGTACTGCCGGCTTGGGGCGGTCTTCTTGCTGGCGGCGTAGAGGGTGTCCTGGGCGCCCAGCAGGCGCACCTTTTCCAGCACCGCGCGGTCGGCGGTGATGGCCAGGGCCACGGCCTGGGACGGGCGGGCGTCCTTCAGGTGATAGTCGTTCTGGATGGTCAGGTTGCGGGCCCGGAAGCCGTCGCCCGACACGTTGACCGAGGCCGACTTGAACGTGCCGCCGGCGGTGATCGCCCCGTCGCTCCAGACCAGCAACACGTCCTGCGGCCGCTTGCCCTTGCCGATCAGGCGGACGTTCGGCTTGGCGACGGTCAGCTTCTCGCGATACTCGCCGGGCGCCAGCTCCAGGGTCCCTCCGTCGGCCGGCAGGGCGTCGACGGCGGCCTGGACGCTGGCGTAGGCTCCGCCCTTTCCGACCCGCAGGGTCGTTGCCTGGGCGTCCAGGCCGAGCATCAGGGCCGCCAGCCCGCAAACGATAGCGATCAGTCGGGTCACGCTCAGGCTCTCCGTAGTATGCCGTCGCGCGCCGTCAGGCGGACGCGCTGGCCCTTCTTGATGTCGAGGTCGATGGCCGAAGCCCCGTAGCGCACGTGATGGCGACCGTCGGCGGCGGCGGTGAACACCGCCGTCTCCAGCTGGCCGCGCGACCAGATCACGTCGACGCCGACCGCGCCCCGGGCCCGCAGGCCGGTCAGGCGTCCGGTCGGCCAGGCCGACGGCAGGGCCGGCAGCAGCAGGATCTGATCGTTGCGGCTCTGCAGGATCATCTCGGTCATGCCCGAGGTCCCGCCGAAATTGCCGTCGATCTGGAACGGCGGGTGGGCGTCGAACATGTTGGGATAGGTCCGCTCGGGGCCCAGCAGCAGCGACAGGATCTTGTGAGCCCGGTCGCCGTCGCCCAGCCGCGACCACAGGTTCAGCCGCCAGGCGATGGCCCAGCCGGTCGAGATGTCGCCCCGGGTGTTCAGCGAGACCTTGGCGGCGTCAGCCAGCTTGGGCGTGGTGTCGATAGCGATCTGGTCGCTGGGGAACACACCGTACAGATGCGAGACGTGGCGGTGATGGATGTCGGTCGCGTCGGCGTCCCAGTCCTCCTGCCACTCCTGCAGCTGGCCGTCCTTGCCGACTTTGTAGGGGGCCAGTTTCTCGCGCGCGGTCGCCAGCTGGGCGCTGAACTCGACGTCGGTTCCCAAGATGGCGGCGGCCTTGATGCAGGCGGTGAACAGGTCGCGGATGATCGCCTGGTCCATGGTCGGACCGGCCACCAGGGACGAGCCGTGGCCGTGGCTGTTCTCCGGCGAGATCGACGGGTTGGTCACCAGCTTGCCGGACTTGGGATCGACCACCAGGGCGTCCAGGAAGAACAGCGCCGAGCCGCGCATCAGCGGATAGACGTCGGCCAGATAGGCGCGGTCGCGATTGTAGTCGTAGTGGTCCCACAGGTGCTTGCAGAGCCAGGCCCCACCGGTGGGCCAGACCCCGAACTTGGCGCCGTCGATCGGTCCGCTGGCCCGCCACAGGTCGGTGTTGTGGTGGGTGACCCAGCCTCGGGCGTCGTACATCACCTTGGCCGTGCGGGCGCCGGTGACCGACAGGTCGCGAACCATCTCGATCAGCGGCTTGACGCACTCGGCCAGGCCCGTCGGCTCGGCCGGCCAGTAGTTCATCTCGGTGTTGATGTTGATCGTGTACTTGCCGCCCCAGGGCGGCGAGGTCTTGTCGTTCCAGATCCCCTGCAGGTTGGCGGCCTGGCCGCCGGGACGCGAGCAGGCGATCAGCAGGTAGCGGCCGTACTGGTAGTACAGCGCCGCCAGGGCCGGATCGTCGGTGGTCTGCGAGACCTTGATGCGCTCGTCGGTCGGCTTCAGCGCGGCCGTGGTGGTCCCGAAGTCGACGCCGACCCGCCGGAACAGGGCCCGATGATCGTTCTGGTGACTGGCCAGCAGGGCCTGCCACCGCTTGGTCGAGGCCTTGGCCAGCACCGCGCGGTTGATCGCCGTCGGATCCCCGCCCACGTCGTCGAAGCGGCGGTAGCTGGTGGCGGCGGCGATCAGCAGCAGCACTTCATCGGCGCCCGCGACCGACAGCACGCCGTCCTTGGCGCTCAGGGTCCCGCCCTTGTTGAGCACCCGCACGCGGCACTCGAACTTCAGCTGGGCGGCGATCCCCTGCTGGGTGTCGTTGGCGCCGGACAGGACCAGGGTGTCGCCCCCCTCGACGCTCGCGACGGGCTTGGATTTCAGCGGGCTTTCGAAGTTCAGGTCGACCGCGATCGCCCTGCCCTTGTCGGCGCTGAGCCGTACGGCGATCACCCGGTCGGGATAGCTGCCGATGACCTGACGGGTGTAGCCGGTTCCGCCGACCTTGAAGCGGGTCGTGGCGATGGCGCCGTCCAGGTCCAGGTCGCGGACATAGTCCGTCGGCTGACCATCGAGACCTGGGAAGGTCAGCTTCAGGTCGCCGATCGTCTGGTACGACATCTGGCGCTTGGGCGTGGCCATGAAGCGGGCGTCGGCCATCTCGGTCGCCTTGGCGTAGTCGCCGGCGTCGATCAGCGCCCGGATCTCCGGCAGGGCCTTCAGCGCCTCGGGATTGGCCGGGTCATAGGGGCCGCCCGCCCACAGGGTGTCTTCGTTCAGCTGCAGCCGTTCGGTCGCGACGCCGCCGAACACCATCGCGCCCATGCGGCCCGAACCGACCGGAAGCGCTTCGACCCACTCGTTGGCCGGTTGGCGATACCAGAGGCGCAACGGCGAGGTCGGCGCGGCCGCCCGGGCTTGCGCGAAGCCGCCGGTCGCGGCTCCGGCCGCCAGGGCCAGCGTGGTTCCCAAAGTCGTTCTACGGGTCAGCCGCATGGCGAGGTCCTCGGGACGCGAAACTACGGGATCAGGAACCGGCGCAGGGCCGGCACGGCCTTGGCCAGGTCGGTGGTGACGATGGTGGCGAAATAGTCGGCGCCCGTCTCGCCCAGGTGCGTGTAGTCGAACGACAGCTTGGCCTGGCCCATCGGCTCGACGGCGGCGTTGTTCTGGGCGGTCGGAGCAACCCCGGCCGCCGGTGCGCCAGCCGTCCCGGGCGCCGGCGTGCTGGCCGCGATCGTCGTGCCCGTCCTGGCCGCTTCAAGCACGTGGGCGGGCGGCGGGTACTGGGCGAAGCGGGTGGCCTCGGCCGCGCCCATGGCCTGGACCGCCGCGTAGCTGTCGGCGTGCAGGTCGACCAGCGGCGCGCCCGTCTCGGCGGCGACCTTGCGCGTCGCCTCGGCCCAGGGGGCCAGGTCGTCGACCAGCTTGCCGTCCTTGAACTGACGCCGGGTCAGCGGGGTGACCAGCACCGGCTTGCCGCCGGCGGCGCGGATCTCTTCGACATAGGCCTTCAGATTGGCCGGAAACTCGGTGGCCAGGTCCGTCGACCGGCCGGGCTTGCCGGGCTGGTCGTTGTGACCGAACTGGACCAGCACATAGGTGTCGTTGAAGCCGCCCGACTTGATCTCGTTCAGCGCCAAGGCCCACGATCCCTCCGTCCGGTAGTTGCCGCTGCTGCGCCCGCCCCGGGCCAGGTTGATGCAGGCGGCGAACGAGGTC
Source organism: Caulobacter sp. P1_D6 (assembly GCF_056406095.1). Classification (NCBI taxonomy): domain Bacteria; kingdom Pseudomonadati; phylum Pseudomonadota; class Alphaproteobacteria; order Caulobacterales; family Caulobacteraceae; genus Caulobacter; species Caulobacter sp. P1_D6. The sequence goes on from NZ_JBFUAW010000002.1 coordinate 118,260, forward strand.
ACGTGCTTGGCGCAGAAGCTGGGGCCCCAGCCGCCCTGCACCGCCGTGGTGGAGTCGCCCACCAGCACGATCTTGATCGCGTTGAAGTGCGGCGGCGGATTGGGAACGGGCGTCTGAGCCTGGGCGCCCGAAGCGGCGATCAGAGCCGCCATGCAGGATCCGAGAAGAAGGGCTGTGAAACGCATCCGTCGTCTCCGGACTCGGTACTGGAGAAAGGCGGCGGACAGCCGGGAAGGCCAGCTGTCCGCCTAAGTCACCGCGGGAGGCGGCTTAGCAACCGAGGATCGCCCGCTCGCCGCGCGAGCCGACGCTCTCGGGTCGGCCGCGGCCGATCCGGTGCGAACACCGGCCGGCCGCGCGCCGAAGGGGCTAGTACTTGTAGCGAACGCCGATCCGGTAGTTCGGACCCGCGCCGCCGTACGACGCGATGACCGGGTCAGAGTAGGCGTACCGTTCGGACATCTCGTTGGTGATGTTCAGCGCCTCGAACGTGATGCTGACCTGCTTGATCGGCTGGTAGCGCATCGAGAAGTCGACGTTCATGGTCGACTTGGCGCCGGCGAACTCGTTGATCAGCGGGCTGTCGCAGGCCGCGCCGCTCGACTGCAGGCCCGGATCGCAGTTGCCCGCGGTGAGCGGATAAGTCGTGTTGTACTCGCTGCGATAAGCCGTGGAGACGCGGGCGTTGAACCTCTCGGTCTCGTAGTAGAGCGTGAAGTTTAGGCCCTCGGGCGAAGAGCCCAGCCACGGCGCCTTGCCATAGACGGGCGCCTTGGTGACCGCGCCGGTCGTGGCGTTCACCGAGCCCGGATCCAGGATGTAGGTCAGCTCGGTGTCCAGCTTGGTGGCGTTGAACTGGACGCCCAGGTTCTTGAAGTACCAGGGCAGGAAGGTCAGATCCTGCTGGTAGTTGAACTCCCAGCCCTGCAGGACGCCGCCCGGCGCGTCGCGAACCTGACGGGCGAGGAAGGGGTTGTTGGCGTCGATATAGGCGCGGCGGAAGACGTCGCCGCCGGTCGCGCCGGGGAAGCCCAGCTTCAGCGCTTCGATCGCATCGGGGTCGAGGAATTCCGACAGCGGCGCTTCGTAGAAGATCGTCTGCGGATACGAAGAGATGTCCTTGCGGAAATAGCCCAGGCTGATCAGGCCGCCCGGCATGAAGTACCATTCGGCCGCCACGTCGTAGGCCTTGCCGCGGAACGGCGACAGCTTGGGATTGCCCACCGTCAGCGTGCCGCCGGTGCTCGAACCGTCGCTGGGGACGCTGATGCCGGTCACGGCCGGCGACAGGTTGCCCAGCAGCGGACGGGCCATGACCTTGGCGGCGGCTGCGCGGATGTAGAAGTTATGGAAGGCCTCGAACGTCACGTTGCCCGACGGCAGCGTGTCGTCATAGCTGTTGTCGCCGTAGATCGGCCGGCCGGCGGTGGTTTCGCCTTGGGCGTTCACCTCGGTATGGGCCTGACGGACGCCGACGTTGCCGGACAGACGGCGGCCGTCCAGGACGTCGTAGTTGAAGTTGAACTGGGCGTAGTAGGCCAGGTTCTCTTCGGTCACGCCGAACGAGGCGGAACGGTTGCGCTTCCGGGTGATGCGGTAGTCGCCGTACTTGTTGATGCAGTTGCAGGTGAAGCCGAAGACGTTGTCGAAGGCTTCCATGTCGGGCGCCCAGAAGCTGGTGGTCGTACCGGCCGGCGCATTCAGGCCCTGGCCGACATCGACGACCTGGCCCAACGACGCGATGCTGACGCCGGCCTCCTTCTCGGTGGGGTTCAGCAGGTCGTTGTTGCGTTCGAACTGGTTGGTGGTGAACTCGAACCTGCGGCCGGTGCTGCCGAACTGGACCGACCAGTTGTCGTCCAGTTCGTAGGTGAAGTCCGCCTTCAGGCCCTTGTAGGTGTTGACCGTCTCGCGCACGTAATTGCGCATGCCGGAGAAACCCTTGATGATCCCCCACTTCTTGGGATCCGCGGCGTTGAAGCCGGCGTCGAACCGGGGCATGCCGCTGGCGCCGCGCTCGTCGAAGATGAACGGCTCCTGGGCGTCCATGTAGTTGAACTCGACCAGGGTGCCCTGGTTCTTGTTCGTCGACTCCGACATGCCGCCGCTGAATTCAGCGCGGAAGCGGTCGCTGAACTCGTGCGTCAGGTTCAGCGACACCTGGCGGAAGTCGGTCGTGTAGGCGCCGCGGTCGGCGTACGAGCGCCAGTCGATGTTGCCCAGCTTCAGATACTCGGCGTTCTGGCCCACGACCTCGGCGTCGAGCAGCTTGACCGACGGGCGGCCGATCAGGTCGCCGCGGAACGGCAGCGAGGCGGCCGGTCCGGCGTAACCGGGCGACGCCGGGTTGGTGTAGTACTCGTACGGATCGAGGTTGTAGGGCGTGTAGCTGAAGCTGTAGCCGGGCAGCGGCGTGGTCCCGTACAGCGACTGGCCGCAATCCTGACCGGGGTTCAGCTCCGTTTCGTCGGCGAAGGTGCAGGTCCCCGGATAGAGCGCCCGGCGTTGGGCATCCGTCATGGCCGAACCATTGCGCGCGGTCGCCGTGGGCACGTTGCCCCCATACGAATAGCTGGCGTTGGTGTTGTTGCGGTTCAGGCCAACCGGCGAGAGGCCGTAGTTGGTCGTGGTGCTCTCGAAGCGCGAATACAGCGCGTCGACCGTCAGGCGGGTGCGTTCGCTGATCTGCACCTGGAACGCGGCGGTCAGGCCCAGGCGTTCGGTGTCGACGTCCTTCTGGGTCAGCGACGGCAGGGCCGGGAAGCGGACCAGGGAGTCGTTGCAGCCCGGCGACGTCGCGGTCACCCCCGCCACCGGTTGCCCCACCGCGGCGGCGCAGTTCGGATAGAGCTTGGCGTAGGCGGCCGGATCCGAGCCGGTCATCTCGGCGTAGGCGGCCGCATTGGCCATCGGATTGTAGTAGTTGGCCGGATTCGCCTTGTAGGCGGTCAACGCTGCGCCCGTCAGGGTGGTGGGGATCAGGGCCGTGAACACCGTGCCGGTCGGCGCGGCGAAGCCGGCGCGGCCGGGCAGTTCGTCGCCGGTCCAGGTCGAGCCACGATAGGTGTAGTCGGACGAGCCGGCGCCGCGCGCATAGGTGTCGTCCACGGACTTGCGCTTGGCGTAGGCGCCCGAGACCAGCAGGCCGACCTTGCCGTCGAACCAGCGATCCGACGCCAGCACGGTGAAGCGCGGGCTGTGGGTCTTGCCGTTCTCGTAATAGGAGTCCTCGGCCGAGGCGGCGAAGGCGGAGCCCTTATAGTCGAAGGGCTTGCCCGTATAGAGATCGACCGTCGCGCCCAGCGAACCTTCGTCGGCGGCGGCCGACGATGACTTGCTCACCCGCACCGAGCTGAAGAGCTCCGAGGCGAAGGCGTTGAAGTCGAAGGCCCGCGAACGGTTGGGGCTGGAGCCGGCGTCGTTGCTGGCGCCGGTGGACAGCGCCTCCATGTTGTTGACCCGCACCCGGCTGAAGTCGCCGCTCAGGCCGCGCACGCTGATCGTGCGCCCTTCGCCGTTGTCGCGGTCGATCGAGATGCCGGGCAGGCGCTGCAGGGACTCGGCCAGGTTCGAGTCCGGGAAGTCGGCGATGTCCTCGGCGTTGATGGCGTCGAGCATGACGTCCGAGGTCTTCTTGGTCTCCATCGCGCTGCGCAGCGAGGCGCGATAGCCCGTGACGACGACCTCTTCGATCACATTGGTTTCGGCGGAGGCGGTCTGAGTGTTCTGGGCCTGGGCGGCGGTCGCCGCGAGGCCGATCGAAAATCCGGCGGTGAGCGCCGCCGTCAGCGCCAGGCGCGACGAGTTTCGCAGCAAGGCGCAGGTGTACGGATGCGTGGACTTGGTCATGGACTTCCCTCCCCAGTTAGTCCCGGCGGTTCGAGAGCCGCCTTTTCACCCGGCCTTATGTCACCGGTGTCATTAGGATAGACACGGCAATAACCTGGAGAAAAGAGGAAAAGTTAGCGGTATCATGGGAAAAATGACGAATATTATTCCCCTTCTCGGACATGCAAGAAACGACGATTTCGACATGCCGATCCGCACAAGAAAGTTCGCCTCCCCCGCATTTTTTTCAGTTTCGGTTGATCGCGGACCCGTTCCCTCTCATCGTCGCGGCCTCAAGAAAAAGACCGACGTGACTGGGGAGCACCGGTGTTCGAGGCGAAGACGCCCAAGCTTCGAATCGTCAGGCCAAGCAGCGTCGGGCCGGATGTCGCGGGGTCGAACGGCGCCGGGAGAGGCCGGTGGCGCGACCGCCCGTCCTACTCGGCGACCTACGCCCGCGAATGGCGCGACCTGTGCGCTTTCCTGCGCGCGCGGTTCGGCCCGGGGCCGCCCGACCCGGAGGACGTGGCCCAGCAGGCCTTCTTCAAGTTGGGCGAGATGGAAGGCGCCGAGCGGCTCGAAAGCCCCCGGGCCTTCGTGTTCCGCGTGGCGATCAACCTGATGCTGGACGAACGCCGCAGCATGGCGCGGGTCAGCCGCACTCTCGACGCCTCGGCGCCGCTGCTGGCGATCGACAGCGAGGAGACGCCCGACCTGGAGCGCACCCTGATCGCCAAGCAGCAGATGGGCCTGCTCGAACAGGTCGTGCAGGGCCTGCCCGACCGGCACCGTCAATACCTGCTGGCCAACCGGCTGGAAGGCCAGAGCTTCGTGGCGATCGCCGAACGCTTCGGCGTCTCGCAATCGCTCGTCCGCAAGACCGTCGAGGAAGCGCTGGCCGTCTGCCAGCGCGCCCTGATCCATGGAACCGCCGATTATCGAGGACTGTCGCGTGAACGAAGCCGTCGATCCTGACTCGCCGATCGGCCAGACCGCCCGCGCCTGGGCCCTGGCGGTGGTGGGCGAGGACTTCCCGCCCGAGCGGTCGCGGCTGCTGGGCGCGTGGCTGGACGCCGACCCGCAGCACCGTCGCGCCTATGAACAGGCCGAGGGCGTGGTCCTGATGCTGGGCGGGCTGAGCGCCTCGCCGCTCGCCGAGCCCGTCGGGCGTCCGATCGCGCGCCCGGCCGTGCCCCAGGCTAGGCAGTGGCGCGCCCCGGCCATGGCGGCCGGCGGACTGCTGGCGGCCTGCCTGGCGATCGCCGTCTTCGCCCTCCCCGCCCCGACCTACGAGACCCAACCGGGCGAAACCCGCCAGATCGCCCTGAGCGACGGCAGCCAAGTCACCCTGGCCCCGGCCTCGCGCCTGAAGGCCGCCTCGCGCTGGCGTCCGCGCGCCCTGTCGCTGGAACGCGGCGAAGCCTTCTTCGTCGTCGCCCACCAGGAGGGCCATCCGTTCACGGTCCAGGCCGGCGACGCGATGGTCCGGGTGATCGGCACGCGCTTCAACGTCCATCACGGCGCCGACCAGGACGTCCGGGTCGAGGTCGAGCAGGGCGTGGTCCAGGTCTCGGACGGCGGCCGGGATCGCGCGGTCACCCTGCGGGCCGGCCAGACGGCGGTCGCCGACGCGCGCGGCCTGAGCGTCGGCGTGCTGGCCCGGTCGGACCTGGCGGGCGGCTGGCGCCAAGGCCGCCTGGCCTATGACGACGCGCCCCTTGCCGAGGTCGTCGCCGATCTCAACCGCTACAGCCAGCGCCCGCTGACGATCGATTCCGCCGCCACGGGCCGTCTGAAGGTCACRGCCGCCTTCGACGTCGCCCAGGCCGACCGCTTCGTCGCCGAGCTGCCGCGCGTGCTGCCCGTGCGCCTGACCTTGGACGGCCGCGGCGGCCGGATCCTCGTCGCCGCCGATCCGAAACGCGCGCCGGAGCCTCATGCCCGGTAAGACCCGCGTCGGCGCGCGCGGTCTTGGCCTGGTCACCGTTGCGGCGACGCTGGTCCCCGGCCTGACGCCGACGGTGGTCCAAGCCGCGCCGACCCGGGTCGTCGATCTGCCCGCCCAACCTCTTTCGACCGCCCTGCTGGCCCTGTCGCGCCAGACGGGGGCGATCATCATCGCGCCGGCCGGCCTGGTCCGGGGACGAACGGCCCCGGCGGTGCGCGGCCGCCTGGAACCGGCCGAGGCGGTGCGGCGCCTGCTGCGCGGCTCGGGCCTGGACCTGTCGGTCAGCGCCGACGGGGTCATCAGCATCCGGGCGCCCGCGCCCCTCCCCGCGATCGCCCCGCCCCGCCCCCGGCTCCTGCCCCCGGAGGACAGCGAGCCCGCTGCCTTGAGCACGGTCCAGGTCGTCGCGCGCGACACCGGCAGCGAGGCCCTGCGGATGAAGCGCCTGTCCGCCGAGAGCAGCGACATCCTGTTGGGCGACGATCTGCGCAGCCTGGCCGATCCAGGCTTGGGCAGCGCCATGCAGCAGCTGCCCGGCGTGGCCGTGACCAGCGACGGCGGCGAGGGCCGGCAGGTCAGCGTGCGCGGGGTCGGCAGCGAGTTCACCCGCGTGCGCATCAACGGCATGGAGACCCTGGCGACATTCGGCGGCTCGAACGCCGGCGGCGGAACCAATCGCGGCCGGGCCTTCGACTTCAACGTCTTCGCGGCCGACCTCTTCAACCAGATCCGCGTGCAGAAGACCCCGTCGGCCGATATCGACGAGGGCTCCCTAGGCGCGACCGTCGACCTGCAGACCCGCTCGCCCCTGGACGGCCCGCGCTCCAGGGTCCAGCTGACGGTCGAGGGCGCCTACAGTTTCGGAAGCCGCAAGGCGGTCCCGCGCGTCTCGGCGATCCTGTCGCGCCGCACCCAGGACGATCGGTTCGGGGTGCTGATCTCGGGCGCCTATTCGGAGCGGATGGTCGACGATGTCGGCACCAACGCCGGGCAGTGGCAAGCCGGCGCCACGGTCTATCCCGGCTTCGGAAGCGCCGCCCCGGGCGGGCCGGACCTGGCGACGCTGAACGCCGCCCTGCACCCTCGCATCCCCCGTCTGGAAGCGTTCCGCATTGAGCAGAAGCGCCTGGGCCTGACCGGCAGCCTGAAATGGCGACCGTCCGAGCGCACCGACGTCGCGCTGGACGTCCTCTATTCCGAACTGTCCTCGGAGCGACGCGAGGACCTGCTGGAGAGCTTCACCTTCCGCACGGCGGGAGCCTGTCGCGCGCCGATCAATCCCGACTGCGGCCTGGCCGCCGTGCGGGTGAACAACGCCACGATCATCACGCCCAGGCCGGGCCTGCCGGTGTTGATCGCCGGGAGGTTCGACAATGTCGACGTCCGCACGGAGTCGCGGTTCGACCGGCTCGAGACCATTTTCCGCCAGACCACCCTGTCGGTCAGCCAGCGTCTTTCGGATCGGCTGACGCTGAAGGCCCTGGCGGGCTACAGCCGCTCCGATTTCAGCAATCCGCTGCAGACCACCGCCCAACTGGACCAGTACGACGTCCAGGGCTTCGCCTACGACTTCAGCGATCGTCGGCGGCCGCTGATCGACTTCGGTTCGGCCGACTTGGCCAGCCCGGCGAACTGGACCCTGGCCGAGCTTCGGTCCGAACCCAACTGGGTCGACAACAGCTTCAAGACCGCCGGCCTCGACCTGGAATGGACGCCGTGGGACAGCCTGACCCTGCGCGGCGGGATGCAGCACAAGATCTACCGTACCGACGCTGTCGCCATGGCGCGGTCGGACGGCTCGATCGCCAACCTCAACGCCGACATCCCGGCCGCCCTCGCGGCGATCGCGCCTTCCGCCTATCTGCGCCAGGCCTGGTCCAATCGCTTCACCACCGCCGCCGGCACGCCCGACGCCTGGCTGGCGCCCGACGTCGCCACCGCCGCCGCCCTTTTCCGGGCCGCCTGCTGGTCCAGCGCCTGCGAGACGCTGGAGCTGGGCCCCGAACCGCTTCTGGGCCTCAACTACGCGGTCGAGGAACACGATACTTCCGCCTATCTGCAGGCGGCCTTCACGCTGTCCGCGCCTTGGTCGCCGCGCGGCGATTTCGGCTTGCGCTACGCCCACACCCGCCAGGCGTCGCGGGGCTTCACCACCGATCCGGACGCGCCGGGGTTCGTGGCCCCGATCTCGGCGACCCGGGATTATGACGATCTGCTGCCCTCGTTGAACCTGGCCTTCGAGCCGCGCGACGACCTGGTGCTGCGGTTCGCCGCCGCGCGGGTGATGGCGCGGCCCGACCTGCGCAGCCTGCGTCCCGGCGTCAACGTCTCGACCGGCGGCCTGCGGGCCGTTTCGGCGGGCGATGCGTTCCTGCGTCCCGCGCGAGCCGACACCCTGGATACCGCCGTCGAGTGGTACTTCGCCCCCGGCGCGGTCCTGTCGGCCGCGTTCTTCCACAAGACCATCCATTCCGCCGTCCAGGTCACCGCCACCGCGCCTTCGGTGTTCTCGGCCAATCCGTTCGGCCTGCCCGACAGCGTGGCGACGGCGGCGTGCGGGCGCCTGCCGGGATGCGCGCCGGACCTGCCGATCTGGCAGTTTCTGACACGGACCGACGAAGGCGGGGGTCATCTGGACGGGCTGGAACTGGCGCTGCAGGCGCCATTGGACCTGGCCTCGCCGGCCTTGCGGGGCTGGAACGTCCGCGCCGGCGTGACCTACAGCCGCTCGCGCATGCGGTTCTGGAACCTGCAGGGCGAGCCGTTCATCGCCCACGACAGCCTGGGCTCGCCCCGCATCGTGGGAACGATCACCACCGCCTATCGCCGCAACGGCCTGGACGTGCGCGCGACCCTGTCGCATCGCGGCCGCTATCTGACCGCCATCCCCGCCCCGACCGGCGCCGACGTCGACGGCGTCAACGCCTACACCAACCTGGACCTCTCGGCCCGCTATCGGGTCGCGCCCGGATGGTGGGTGACCGCGGCGGGCGGCAACCTGCTGAACACGGCCAGTCGCCAGTTCTCCGACACCAGCGACCTGGCCAACTACCAGCACCACACCGGCCGGGAGTTCCGTCTCGGCCTGGAGATGCGGTTCTAGCCGGCCTCAAGCCTTCGGGGCCGCGCCCATGGACTGCCGCTGGATCAGGTCCAAGCCGATCGGCCTGTGGGGCTGGGCGGCGGTCCGGTCTTCGATCATGGCCAGCAGCGTCTCGGTCGCCAGCCGGGCCATCTCGGTCAGCGGACGGCGGATCGTCGTCAGGGCCGGAGTGATCATCGCGGCGAGATCGCTGCCGTCGAACCCGGCCACCGACAGCTGGTCCGGCACCTGGACGCCGCGCTCGCGGGCCGCCTTGAGCACGGCGGCGGCCATGATGTCGTTGCAGGCGAAGATCGCGGTCGGCGGCTGGTCGAGGGACAGCAGCGCCTCGGCGGCGGCCAGGCCGCTCTCGAACCCGTAGTCGCCCTTCTGGAGGTAGGCCTGCGGCATCGGCTCGGGCAGCGCCGCCAGGAAGCCGGCCTTGCGCTCCTGGGCCGAGCGGAAGTGGGGCGGCCCCTCGATCAGGGCGATCCGGCGGTGGCCCAGCTCGACCAGGCGCCGGCCCAGCTCGAACGTCGCGGCCCGCTCGTCGCTGACCAGCATGCAGGGATATTCCGGCAGCGACACCGAGGCGATGCCCACCGACGGTACGCCCAGCTGGGTCAGGCGCGCGGGGATCGCGGCGATTTCGGAGGTGGGCGGCAGGACGATCAGCCCGTCCACCCGCGAGCGCCGCACGAAGCTTTCGACGTCGGCCGCGACCTCGGGGTCGCCGAACCGCACGGGGTGGACCACCAGTTCATAGCCGTGCCGCGAGCAGGTCTCGACGATGCCGCGCTGCAGGGCGCTGATCACGTGGGCGTTGGGATCGTCCTGCACCACCGCGATCAGGAACGAGCGTCCCGAGGCCAGGGCGCGGGCGCGGATGCTGGGGCTGTAGCCGAGCCGCGCGATGGTCTCCAGGACCGTCTTGCGGGTCTCGTCGCCGACATTGGGGGCCTTGTTGAGGACCCGCGACACGGTGCGAATCGAAACGCCCGCCGCCAGGGCCACGTCGTCGATCGTCACCGACAGCGCCGCGCCGATTTCGCCTTGAGCCACCGAAACCCTCCCGTTTCCCACGATATGACATAGCGCGCCTGTGACAGCGTTGCCAGCGCTAGCATCTGTCGTGCCAGCGCTGGCAAATTGAATGCTACCGGTACCAATTTCATTTGACACCCTTGGTCGCCGAATGTTTCCTGCCTGCAACGGGCCTGCGGAAGACAGGCTTTCAAGAGGGGGCGCTCAGGATGAGACTGGATCGAAGAGGCCTCGTGTTCGCGGGTCTGGCCGGCGCGTCGGCGCTGTCCGCCGGCTCCGCGAGCGCCCAGCCCAAGCCGACCGACCCGACGGCCCACTGGTTCAACATCCGTGATTTCGGCGCCGTCGGCGACGGCGCGGCCATCGACTCCCCCGCCATCAACAAGGCCATCGACGCCGCCGCGTCGCACGGCGGCGGGGTGGTGCATTTCCCGCCCGGGACCTACGCCTGCTACACCCTGCGCCTGAAGAGCCAGGTCACCCTGCACCTGGGCGAAGGCGCGATCCTGTTGGCCGCCGCCCCGACCGGCGTGGCGCCGAACGGCTATGACGACCCGGGCGCGGGCGCCGGCAACGCCTATCAGGACTACGGCCACAGCCACTGGACCAACAGCCTGATCTTCGGCGAGGGCCTGCACGACATCGCCATCGTCGGGACCGGCCTGATCTGGGGCAAGGGCCTGACCCGCGGCCACCGCTTCCCCGACGATCCGCCGGACGTCAGCGGCCCCGGAGTCGGCGACAAGGCCATCGCCCTGAAGAACTGCCGCAACGTGCTGCTCCGCGACTTCAAGGTCCTGCAAGGCGGCTGGTTCGCCCTGCTGGCCACCGGCGTCGACAATCTGATTATCGATAGTCTGATCGTCGACACCAACCGCGACGGCCTGGACATCGATTGCTGCCGCAACGTGCGAGTCACCAACTGCACGATCAACTCGCCGTGGGACGACGGCATCTGCCCCAAGAGCTCATTCGCCCTGGGCTATGCGCGGCCGACCGAGAACCTGACGATCTCCGACTGCCTGCTGACCGGCAACTACGAGATGGGCTCGGTGATCGACGGCACGTGGAAGACCATGCCGCCGGGCTTCCACGGCTATGGCCGCATCAAGCTGGGCACGGAGTCGAACGGCGGCTTCAAGAACGTCACGATCACCAACTGCGTGTTCGACCATTGCTACGGCATCGCGCTGGAGACGATGGACGGGGCGCTGACCGAAGACATCGCCATCAGCAACATCACCATGCGCGGCCTGGGCTTCCCGCCCCTGTTCCTGCGCCTGGGCAGCCGCATGCGCGGCCCGGCCGGGATCCCGGTGGGCAAGCTGCGGCGCATCACGATCCAGAACATCGTCAGCCACGGCGCCACGCCGCAGCCGTCGATCATCGCGGGCGTGGCCGGCCACCCTGTCGAGGACGTCAAGATCAGCGACGTCTACTTCCACCAACTGGGCGGCGGCTCGGCCGAGTTGGCCAGGCGACAGCCGCCCGAGGCCGACAAGGCCTATCCGGATCCGGACATGTTCGGAGACCTGCCCGCCACCGGCTTCTTCATCCGCCACGCCCGCAACATCGAGATGAGCAACATCGAGATCGTGACCGAGGCGGCGGACGCCCGGCCCGCCTTCTGGATGCGGGACGTCCAGGACATCGACCTCTTCCGACTCCGCCTGCCCAAGGCTCCGTCCACCTTCATGCTGGACCAGGTCACGGGCTTCCGGAGCTTCGGCAGCCGCTGGCTCGAGGACCGTCGCTTCGACGGGACGGTCAGCCAGACTTTCTAAAACTCACTGCGCGCAACGAGCGGCCCAAAGAGCCGCCTCAGGAGGGAACGACATGAACACCAAGCACTACTTCGGCGCGGCTTCGCCCGCCGTACTGGCCGCGGCTTTGCTGCTTGTGCCAGCGCTGGCACAAGCTCAAACCGCGCCCCCGGCGGCGTCGGGCAACGAGGCCTCGACGGTCGAGACCGTGGTCGTGACCGGCTCGCGCCTGGCCTCGCGAGGCTTCAGCGCCCCGACGCCGGTGGCGGTCGTCAGCGCCGAGGAGTTCAAGCTCTCCGGCACCGTGAACGCCGAACAGCTGCTGGGCGCCTCGCCGCAGTTCGTGGGGTCGCAGAACAACGGCCAGACGGCCAACACCGTGCCCGGCGGCACCGCCACGCTGAACCTGCGCGGCTTCGGCGCCCAGCGGAACCTGGTGCTGGTCAACGGCCGACGCTTCGCCATCGCCGGGGCCGACCAGACCACCGACATCAACACCATCCCCGTCTCGCTGATCCGCCAGACCGAAGTGGTGACCGGCGGCTCGTCGGCGGTCTACGGCTCGGACGCCATCACCGGTGTCGTCAACTTCATCATGCGCGACGACTTCGAAGGCGTGGAGATCAACGGCCAGACCAACTGGGACAGCCACACCACCACCCCCACCTACAATCTCGATCTGACGGTCGGCGGCAACTTCGCCGAGGGTCGCGGCAACGCGGTCGTCTCGGTCAACTACCTGGATCGCGGCGCCATCTCGCGCGGGATGCGTGGGGACTGGACCTATGACTCGCTGTCCGACGGCTGCGTCACCTCCGCCTCGTTCAGCAAGAGCAAGGCCGGCATTCCGCTGGCCGTTCCGGGCGGCTCGACCTGCTCGGCGGCCGGCGGCCGCATGGGCCTGATCGCCGGCGGCAGCGGCGACATCCCCAACGGCCGCTTCACCGGCGTGCCCAGCGTCGGCGGCGCGGGCTCGACCCCGGGCCTGGACGCGGCGCTTATCGCCGCGGGCCTGGGCGCGATGGGCTCGCGCGGCTTCACCTTCGACAAGGCCGGAACGACGGCCCGCCCCGCCCTCACCCCGCAGGACGACTTCAACCTCGGCCCCGACAACTACCTGATCATCCCGCAGAAGCGCTGGATGATGAACGCCTTCAGTCACTACGACTTCAACAGCAAGGTCACCGGCTATCTGGAAGGCCACTTCAGCAACAACGTCGTCGACATGCAGCTGGCGCCGACCAACATCAACGGCCCGTTCCTGCTCAACACCAACAACCCCTATCTCTCGGCCTCGATGCAGGAGGTGCTGCGTCAGATGGACCTGAAGGAGACAGGGACCACGACAGTGACCACCGGCACCGCGTCGCGGACCACCGTGGCCGGCGACGGCCTGGCCGTGATCAACGTCGGGCGCCGCCTCCGCGAGATCGGCCTGCGCCGCAACAACGCCGAGCGCAACGTCTGGCGCGTGGCGGCCGGCCTGCGCGGCGACCTGGGCAGCGTCTCCGACAACTTCCTGCGCAACCTCAGCTACGACGCCTACTACACCTACGCCCGCACCTCCGAGACCGACCACCAGGAAGGCAACGCCTCGCGCAGCCGCTTCCAGGCCAACCTGCTCTCGGTGGGCGGCGCACCGCCGGTGCTCAACGTGTTCGGCGAGAACATCTCGGCGGCCGGGATCAGCGCGATCTCGATCGCGGCCACCAACATCACCGAGGCCGAACAGCAGGTCGCCTCGGCCGGCCTGTCGGGCGAACTCTTCAGCCTGCCGGCCGGCCCGGTCGACTTCTCGGCCGGCACGGAGTGGCGCTACAACTCCGCCCGCTACACCCCCGACGAGTTCCTGCGCTCGGGCGACGTGGTCGGCTTCAACCCCGGCCTGCCGACTGGCGGCAGCACGATCGTCAAGGAAGTCTACGGCGAGGCCCGCGTGCCGATCCTGGCCGACCTGCCGTTCGTCAAGAACCTCAGCGCCAACGGCGCCTTCCGCTACTCGGACTACAATCTGAAGGGCGTGGGCGGGGTCTGGACCTATTCGGTCGGCGGCGCCTGGCAGGTGACCTCGGACGTCAACTTCCGCGGCCAGTTCCAGCACGCCATCCGCGCGCCGAACGTGGGTGAACTGTACGGCGGCCTGGCCCAGAGCTTCGACGCGGCCACCGATCCGTGCTCGAGCCGCGCCCCCACCGCCCAGCAGACCGCCGCCGTCCGCGCCATCTGCGTGGCCACCGGCGTGCCGGCCGCGGCGGTCTTCACGCCCGGCGTGCAGTCCAACACCATCATCGGCAACCTGCAGGGCGGCAATCCGAACGTCGGCATCGAGAAGTCCGACACCTACACGTTCGGCGCGGTCATCACGCCGCGGGCCATCCCCGGCCTGGCGATCAGCGTCGACTACTTCAACATCGACCTGGACGGCGCGATCTCGGCGCTGGGCGGCGGTCTGAACAACACGCTGAACCTCTGCTACAACATCGTCCAGAACGCCTCGAGCGAGTTCTGCCAGGCGATCAAGCGCAACCCGATCACCGGCGAGATCGCGCCGCCCTATTACGCGACGATCACCAACGCCAACACCGGCGGCCTGAAGACCGCCGGCGTCGACTTCGTGGCCAACTACCGGTTCAGCACCGACTTCGGCATTCCAGGCCTCAGCCAGGACAGCCGCTTCGAGATCGGCACGGAATGGACCTGGACCGACGAGTTCACCTCGACGCCGGTCCAGGCCTTCCCGAACATCAAGAACTACTGCGCGGGCGCCTACGGCCCGACCTGCGGCCAGCCGATCCCCGAATGGAAGGGCGGCACGCGGGTCACCTGGCGGACGGGACCGCTGACCCTCAGCCTGCGGCACCGCTATGTCGGCGAGGTCATGAGCGACAAGTACCTCCTGCCCAAGCGCGCGGGCGGGACCGTTCCCAGCCTCGACACCCTGACCAACCCGAAACTGCCGGCCCAGAACTACTTCGACATGTCGTTCAGCTACGACATCCTCGAGAACGTCCAGGTGTACGGCGGCGCCAACAACATCGCCGACAAGGATCCGCCCGTCCTGGGCAGCTCGTCCCCGTCGGCCAACACCTATGCGGCCACCTATGACGTGCTGGGCGCCACCTTCTTCCTGGGCGGCAAGCTGAAGTTCTAGAGATGTCTGGTGGAAGCGTGTGTTTCTGTTCGGGCGGCGTCGGGCGTGATCACCCCGAACCGCTCGACGCTTCCTCCTGGCGCGGGCGCGCGCGTTCGGCGGTCCTTCCCCGCCCTGCGCGCGCCCGAAAGCCGCCTTTGAGTTCGACCGCTTTGACAAGGTCTGTGCGATGCGCGTGAAACAGCTGGGACTGACGGGACTTTCGGCCCTGGCGTTGGGCTGGGCCGGCGCGCCCGCGACGATCCAGGCCGCGCAACCCGCCGCGACCTATCGCAATCCCATCCTGCACGCCGACTATTCGGACCCTGACGTGATCCGGGTCGGCGACAGCTACTACATGGTCGCCTCGACCTTCCATTTCTCGCCGGGCCTGCCGGTGCTGCAGTCCAAGGACCTGGTCCACTGGACGATCCTGGGCCACGTGCTGCCCAAGCTGGCCTTCGCGCCGGAGTACGACCTGCCCGGCCCGGTGCCCACCGACGACACCGGGGCGCGGATGCCGCGCGACGAGCGCACGGTCGGCCAGCGCTACGCCGGCGGCGTCTGGGCCCCGTCGATCCGCCATCACGACGGGCGGTTCTACGTCTACTTCGCCACGCCCTACGAGGGCGTCTTCATGTCGACCGCGACCAGGCCCGAGGGACCGTGGAGCGCCCCCGTGGCGGTGATCGCCGAGGCCGGCCTCGAAGACCCCTGCCCGTTCTGGGACGACGACGGCCAGGCCTATCTGGTCCACGGCAAGGTCGGAGCCGGGCCCCTGGTCCTCCACCGCATGGCGCCCGACGGCAAGTCGGTGCTGCCTGGCGGCAAGGTCATCGTCGAGGACG
Source organism: Caulobacter sp. P1_D6 (assembly GCF_056406095.1). Taxonomy (NCBI): domain Bacteria; kingdom Pseudomonadati; phylum Pseudomonadota; class Alphaproteobacteria; order Caulobacterales; family Caulobacteraceae; genus Caulobacter; species Caulobacter sp. P1_D6. The sequence goes on from NZ_JBFUAW010000002.1 coordinate 133,903, forward strand.
CCAAGGCCCTGCCCGTGCTGGAGGGGCCCAAGCTCTACAAGCGCAACGGCTGGTACTACATCTTCGCGCCGATCGGCGGGGTCGAGACCGGCCCGCAGGCCGTGCTCCGTTCGCGGAACATCTGGGGCCCCTACGAGCACCGCACGGTGCTGGCGCCCGGCAAGACGGCCTGGAAGGGCCCGCACCAGGGCGGCTGGGTCGAGACCCCGTCCGGCCAGGGCTGGTTCGTGCACTTCAACAGCGCCGGCGCCTATGGCCGGATCGTCCACCTGCAGCCGGTGTCCTGGAAGGACGACTGGCCGGTGATGGGCGAGCCGATTCCCGGCGCCGGGCCCGACGAGACCGCCGGCCAGCCGGTGGCGCGGCACGCCATGCCGGATGTCGGCGGGCGCTTCCCGCCGGTCCAGCCCCAGACTTCCGACACGTTCTCGGCCAAGATGCTGGGCCCGCAGTGGGAGTGGAACCACAATCCCGACGATCGCCGCTGGAGCCTGACGAAACGTCCCGGCTTCCTGCGCCTGACCTCGGCCCCGGCGCCGAACCTGGTATCCGCCCGCAACACCCTGACCCAGGTCCTGCAGAGCGAGCATTCGATCGTCACCGCGCGCATCGACGCCGGCGGGCTGGTCGACGGCCAGCGCGCCGGCCTGGCGATGTTCGGCCAGGGGATCAGCTGGATCGGCGTCGCGCGGCGGGACGGCGTCTCGCGCGTGACCTTCTCATCGGCCGGCGCGGAGACCCCCGGTCCGACCCTGCCGGCCAAGGCCCTGGATCTGCGGGTCGAGGTCGCCGACCAGACCGCGCGCTACAGCTACAGCCTGGACGGGGGCAAGACCTTCGCCACCCTGGGCGCGGCGGCCCCGCTGCGCTTCAGTTGGTGGAAGGGCGCCCGCCCGGCCCTGTTCACCTACAACGATCCGAACCAGGCGAAACCAGGCGTCGCGGACTTCGACTGGGTGACGGTCAAGGCGGTGAACCCGTGATCCGCCTGCGGACCCTGGCTGTCGCCATCGCCCTGGCCGTCGCCCCCGGCCTGGCCGTCGCCCAGCCGATCGACCGCCTCGCCCTGGTCTCGCGCCACGTCCCGACCCTGACCGCCGTCGATCCGCACGCGCCGATGATGGTCGGCAACGGCAGCCTGGGGTTCACCGCCGACATCACCGGCCTGCAGACCTTCCCCGAACCGTACTCGCCCCTGGCCCCGCTGCTGACCATGGCCCAGTGGTCGTGGCACAGCTTCCCCAACCCCAAGGGCTATACCGAGGCCGACGGCCTGACGCCGGTCGACGTGCCCGGGCGCGGCCGCCAGCCCTATGCCTGGATGAAGGGCGGGCTGGAGAAACCCAACCCGGCCGACGCCTGGCTGCGCGAGAACCCGCACCACTTCTCCCTCGGCCGCATCGCCCTGGACCTGCGCGACGCCCAGGGCAAACCGCCCGCCTTCGCCCACCTGTCCCAGACCCGCCAGACCCTGGACCTGTGGACCGGCGCCCTGACTAGCACCTTCGTCTATGACGGCCAGCCGGTGACGGTGGAGACCCGCGTCCAGTCCGACCGCGACGTCGTCCTGGTCGAGATCACCTCGCCCCTGGTGGCGGCCGGCCGGCTGGGCGTCACGGTGCGCTATCCCGGCGTGTCGGCGAACCTGAACCCCGACCCGTCCGATTGGACCCATCCCGAGCGCCACACGACCACCGTGGTCAGCCGCGCGCCGGGCCGGCTGGTCCTGACGCGCCGGCTGGACGGCACGACCTATGGCTCCAGCATCGACGCCCCCGGGGCGGCGATCGCGGCCGCCGGCCCCCACGCCTTCACGGTGCGCCCCGGAGCCGGTGACCGGCTGGTGGCGATGGTCGGCTTCTCGCGAACCGCGAAGGCCCCGCCGGCCGTCGACTACGCCACGGCCCGCGACGCCGTCACCGCCCACTGGCGCGACTACTGGTCCAAGGGCGGGGTCGTCGATTTCACCGGCAGCACCGATCCGCGCGCGGCCGAGCTGGAGCGCCGGGTGGTGCTGTCGCAGTACCTGCAGGCCCTGAACGGCGCGGGCGACACGCCGCCCCAGGAGGAAGGCCTGTTCTCCAACAGCTGGAACGGCAAGTTCCACCTGGAAATGCACCCCTGGCACTCGGCCCATTTCGCCACCTGGGGCCGCCCGGCCGAGCTGGAGCGCGGCCTCTCCTGGTACCTGACCCACCTGCCCAAGGCCCAGGCCGAGGCCCGCCGGCACAAGGTCGAGGGCGCCTGGTGGCCGAAGATGGCGGGGCCCGAGGGCCGCAACAGCCCCAGCTCGATCTCGCCCTTCATCATGTGGCAGCAGCCGCACCCGATCCTGATGGCCGAGCTGGCCTTCCGGGCCCATCCCGACCAGGCGACCCTGGCGCGCTACGGCGAGCTGGTCGACCAGACCGCCCGCCTGCTAGCCACCTGGCCGCGCTGGGACGCCGCGACCGGCCGCTACGTGCTGGGCCCGCCGATCATCCCGGTGCAGGAGAACTACGATCCCCTGACCACGGTGAATCCGACCTTCGAGGTCGAGTACTTCCGGCGCGGCCTGCAAACGGCCCAGGCCTGGCGCGAGCGCCGGGGCCTGCCGCGCGACGCCCGCTGGGACGAGGTCATCGGCAAGATCTCGAAGGTGGCCGAGCGTGACGGCCTCTACCTGGCGACCGAAAGCTCGCCCGACCTCTGGCGCCAGGCCGCCTCGCCCGCCTGCGACGGCCACGCAACGGGGTCCTGCGAGAACCGCGACCATCCGTCGTTCCTGATGGCCTATGGCTTGATCGGCGGCGACCGGATCGATCCCGAGACCATGCGCCGGACCTTGCGCGCCACCGAAAACCACTGGGACCTGCGTCAGACCTGGGGCTGGGACTTCCCGATGGTGGCCATGACCGCCGCCCGCCTGGGCGAGCCGGAGGACGCGGTCGACTGGCTGTTCAAGGACCTGAAGAACAACCAGTGGGGCGTCACCGGCATGACCCCGCGCGTCCATGCCGACGAACACGCCATCGCCTTCACGCCGGGCGCAGCCGCCGGAGCAGGCCCGGACGGACCGGGCTATCGGCGCGCCGCCGAGACCTATTTCCCGTCCAACGGCTCGCTGCTGCTGGCGGTCGGCATGATGGCCGGCGGCTGGGATGGCTCAACAGGCCCCGCCCCGGGGTTCCCGAAGTCCGGCTGGACCGTCCGCGCGGAGGGTCTCAAGCCCCTGCCCTAGATCCGCCTCCTTGCGACGCCCCTTCGTCGCGACCTCCTCCCCGCCTCTTTCCCGGTTTGCTCCCATGACCACACCCATGACCCGGCCTCTGGTTTTTCACGACGACCGCCTGTTTCCGGCCGATGGGCGCACGCGGGAGATCGCGCGGGCGCTGTACGGCCAGGTGAAGAGCCTGCCGATCATCAGCCCGCACGGCCACACCGATCCGGCCTGGTTCGCGACCAACGCGCCCTTCGAGGACGCCACTGATCTGCTGCTGGCGCCGGACCACTACCTGTTCCGCATGCTCTACAGCCAAGGCGTCAGCCTGGATTCGCTGAAGGTCCGCTCCAAGGCCGGCGTGCCGAGCACCGACCCGCGCGAAGCGTGGCGCAAGCTGGCGGAGAACTTCCATCTCTTCCGCGGCACGCCCTCGTGGATGTGGCTCAACCACGTGTTCAGCCAGGTGTTCGGCTTCACGCAGTTCTTCGGCCCCGACAACGCCGACGACTATTTCGACCGCATCAACGAAGCCCTGGCCACCGAGGCCTTCCGGCCCCGGGCGCTGTTCGACCGCTTCAACATCGAGACCCTGGCCACCACCGAGGGCCCGCAGGATCGGCTGGAGCACCACAAGGCCATCCGCGAGAGCGGCTGGGGCGGCCATGTGATCACCGCCTACCGCCCCGACGCGGTCATCGACTTCGAGGACGAGCGCTTCRGCCGYGCCTTCGAGCGGTTCGGCGAGGTCTGCGGCCAGGACGTCACCAGCTGGAAGGGCTATCTGGAAGGCCACCGCCTGCGCCGGGCGGCCTTCATCGAAGCCGGGGCGACGTCTTCCGACCACGGCCACCCGACCGCCGCCACGGCCGACCTTTCCGAGGTCGAGGCCGAGGCCCTGTTCCACAGCCTGCTGAAGGGCGAGGTCACCCCGGCCAAGGCCGAGCTGTTCCGGGCCCAGATGCTGACCGAGATGGCCCGCATGAGCCTGGACGACGGGCTGGTCATGCAGATCCACCCCGGCTCGCACCGCAACCACAATGTCGGCCTGCTGGCCAGCCACGGCCGCGACAAGGGCGCCGACATCCCCATGCGCACCGAGTACGTGGATGCGCTCAAGCCCCTGCTGACCAAGTTCGGCAACGACCCGCGCCTGTCGATCATCCTGTTCACCCTGGACGAGACCGTCTACAGCCGCGAGCTGGCCCCGCTGGCCGGCCACTATCCGGTGCTGAAGCTGGGTCCGTCCTGGTGGTTCCACGACAGCCCCGAGGGCATGATGCGGTTCCGCGAGCAGGTCACCGAGACCGCCGGCTTCTACAACACCGTCGGCTTCAACGACGACACCCGCGCCTTCCTGTCGATCCCGGCCCGCCACGACGTGGCCCGCCGCGTCGACAGCGCCTTCCTGGCCCGCATGGTCGCCGAGCACCGCATGGACGAGGTCGAGGCCGCCGAACTGATCGTCGACCTGAC